>NZ_CAXHOA010000022.1:0-32515 GCF_964018005.1 uncultured Dubosiella sp. | reverse complement strand
GTCGTGCACATTTCAAAAAAAACCATCTGGAAATTAATCTCCAGATGGTTAAGCCATTTCTTAACTAAATGACATTGGGCAATCGCGGCCCGTTTTTTTTGTTTTTCGCTAGTTTAATGGCGGAAAATGGCTTTTAAAACCGAGAAGGCGCCAATGACGATGAGCGCTTTTTTTCCTAAGTCGCACAAGGTCGCTTTTGGATCGTCTTCCATCGCCTGCTTGAGCTGTTCGGCTTTTTCTTTCGCCAGACCGGCCAGTCCGCCGGCTTCTTTGTATTCGTCCTCCACTTCGTCGATGTAGCTTTCGACGTTTGTATGCATTTGATCAAGTTCTTCTTTTATTGTATTGTTCATCGCTTGCAGTTTCTCCTCTTCCGCCATGATCTGGTCGGAAATTTCTTTTTGTTCCGGGCTGACGACGTGCGTCGGGTGTTGAACCGGGGAATCGTTGTTGCCAATGCCGTCGTGCTTCAGACGCAAATCCGGTTTTTTCGGGTGCGGTTTGTCATCCTCGCTGTTTGGCGCGATCGAATGCACCTTCTTGTTGCCGGCCGCGTCGTACTGGCCAAACGACTCGTTCATTTTTTTGGATGGCGCCGGCTCCTCGTTGTGCACGATTTGCTCGGAAATCTTGTCCTGGGCTTTTGTCGTGTCCATGGCCGGAGGCTGGACAGGGGAATCGTTGTTGCCGATGCCGTCGTGCTTCAAACTCAAATCCGGTTTTTTCGGCTGTGGTTTGTCGTCTTCGCTGTCCGGCGCGATCGAGAACGACGCATTGTTTTGGGTAGCGTCGTACTGGCCAAACGTTTCGTTCATTTTCTTTGACGCGTCATTATTTTTATTTGTCATATTTCTTTCCTCCTTTGATTCTTTTTTCAGGTGCCCTTATTGTATCGGGAATGGTGCGCAAACACCCGCGGGATGCTTGCTGAAAATAAATGAAAACTTTTTGTGAAACGTTGAAATGATTTACATTTCGTGGTAACTTAAACAGTATCAGAAATGGAGATGAGATCATGGATATCCGATTTGAACAATCCGACACATTAAAGGAAAAGCCGACCGGCGCGCTGGGGTTCGGCAAGATATATACCGACTACATGTTCGTCGCCAACTACGACGCCGACCAGGGTGGATGGCACGATTTGCGCATCGTTCCGTTTGGCCCGATCGAGCTGTCGCCAGCCAGCATGGTTTTGCATTACGCGCAGGAAACGTTTGAAGGCTTGAAGGCGTACCGCACAAAAGACGGCAGGATCCAGCTGTTCCGGCCGGAAATGAACGCCCGCCGGTTTATCAACTCCAACGAGCGGCTGAGCATGCCCGCCGTTCCGGAAGACATGTTCGTGGGCGCGATCAAGGCGCTTGTCGACGTCGAGCGCGACTGGGTGCCGGCCAACGAGGGCGAGTCGCTGTACATCCGACCGTATATGTTCGCCACGGAAGCGTGCGTCGGCGTGCACCCGGCCACTTCCTACCAGTTTATTATTATTTGCTCGCCATCCAGCGCGTATTATCCGGAAGGCGTCAATCCGGTCAAGATCTGGGTCGAGGACGAGTACGTCCGCGCGACGCCGGGCGGAACGGGATTTACGAAGTGCGGCGGCAACTACGCCGGCTCGCTCAAGGCGCAGGAAAAAGCGGAAGCCCAGGGCTACACGCAAGTGCTGTGGCTCGATGGCGTGCATAAAAAATATGTCGAGGAAGTCGGCTCGATGAACGCGATGTTCGTGTTTGGAAACACCGTCGTGACCGCGCCAATCGACGGCACGGTGCTGCCAGGCGTGACGCGCGATTCGATCATCCGTCTGCTGAAGGACTGGGGCTACGAAGTGGAGGAGCGCCACATGCCAATCGACGAGCTGATGGAAGGCGCGAAAAACGGCAAGCTAACCGAGGCGTTTGGCACGGGCACTGCCGCGGTCATCTCGCCAATCGGGGAGCTTTGCTACAAAGGCGAAAAAGCCGTCATCAACGATTTTAAAACCGGAGAGCTGACGCAGAAACTGTACGACACCTTGACCGGCATTCAATGGGGAACGATCGCGGATCCGCATGAATGGACGGTGGAAGTGGAAAAACAAGCTTAACAGACAGACCTCATCGCGAGGTCTTTTTTCATAAAGGAGAAAACGACATGATCAAAGACGTGATGCGTCTGGCCCAGGCCGACCCGCAAGATGAGCCGGCAAGACAAACGATCGAGGCGATGCTCGAAACGATAAAAAAAATGGATGGATTTCGAATCGAGTACCGGATCGAGCCGCTCCAAATGACGCCATCCGGCCTACAAGCCGGTTCGTTGACGCTGCCAGGCCATATGGCGAGCCGCATGCTGAAAACGTGCGAGCGGGTCGTCGTCCTGATCGCGACGCTCGGATACGAATTCGAGCGCGAACTGACGGCGCTCCAGCACCGGGCGATGCGGGACGCCTTGCTTTGGGACGCGTGCGGAAGCGTGTGGCTCGAGCACGAACTTGACACGTTCGAGGCCGGGCTGGCCAGCCGGCAAAAGGCGGAAGGCTGGTTTTTAACGGATCGCTTTTCCTGCGGCTACGGGGATCTTCCGCTGGATTTGCAGACGGAGCTTGTCGCGGGGTTCCGGGACATTGGCGTGCGGGTGCTGCCAAGCGGCATGATGTATCCGACCAAAAGCGTCAGCGCGCTGATCGGTTTGAGCCGGCAGCCCCAGCCGGCCCGCATCAAAGGCTGCGCGGCGTGCTCGATGCGATCGAGCTGCCCATATAGAAAGGAAGGAAAACACTGTGATTGAAACGATACAAATTTTAGATGGCGCGACAGGAACGATGATTCAAAAAGCCGGCATCGACGTGCCGAAAATCCCGGAGCTGCTCAACGTGCTCGCGCCCGAAACGCTAATCGCCATTCACGAGGCGTACGCCCGGGCCGGTTCGCAAATCGTGTACGCCAACACGTTTGGCGCCAGTCCGATGAAACTGGAGGGCACTGGCTATACGGTGGAGGACATCGTGAAAGCGGGCGTCGCCAACGCCAGACAAGGGGCGCCTGCCTGTCTTGTGGCGCTGGATATCGGCCCGCTTGGTCAGCTTATGGAACCGATGGGCAGCTTTTCGTTCGAAGACGCCTACGCGCAGTTCGCCGCCATGGTTAAGGCCGGAAACGACGCGGATCTAATCGTCATCGAGACGATGAGCGATTTGCTGGAAACGAAGGCGGCCGTGCTGGCGGCCAAAGAAAACAGCGAACTGCCGGTATACGTGACGATGTCGTTCGAGGAAAACGGACGAACGTTTACCGGGTGCACCCTTGAAAGCATGGCCATGACGCTGGAAGGCCTGGGAGTCGACGCGCTGGGATTCAACTGCTCGATCGGCCCCGATGGAATGGTTGGTCTGGTCAAGCGGCTCGCGCGACTGACGAGCCTGCCGATTATCGCCAAGCCTAACGCCGGCTTGCCCGATCCGGCCACAGGGGCTTATACGATGGACGCCGACTCGTTCGCCGCGTCCATGGAACAACTTGTGGAGGCGGGCGCCTCGCGCATTGGCGGCTGCTGCGGCACGGATCCGTCCTTTATCGAACGCATCGCCCGCTGGAAGGGCGAACCGCTCGAGCGAGCCGATGTGCCTTCCCAAAGCAAGGTATGCACGCCTTTGATGGCGCTTGAGCTAACCACGATCCATCCGGTCGGCGAGCGCATCAACCCGACCGGAAAGAAGCGGTTTCAGCAGGCGCTGCTCGAAGAGGACCTGGACTATATCGTTTCGATCGCTCTCGCGCAAAAGGAGGCGGGCGCCCAGATTTTGGATGTCAATGTCGGATTCCCGGGCGTGGACGAGGTGGATATGATGCGAAAAGTCGTCAAAAAGCTGCAAAGCGTCGTCGATGTGCCGCTGCTGCTGGACTCCTCCAATCCCGCCGCGCTGGCCGCGGGCGCAAGGGTGTACAACGGCAAGCCGGCGCTCAACTCGGTCAGCGGCGAGCAGGCGAAGCTGGACGCCGTGCTGCCCATCGCGAAAAAGTACGGGGCGTCGATGGTCGCGCTCACGCTTGACGAGCGCGGCATTCCGGCCACCGCAAACGAGCGGATCGCGATCGCGGAGCGGATTGTCGAACGGGCGAAGCAAATGGGAATCGACGCGTGCGAGCTGTGGTTCGACCCGCTGACGATGACGTTGTCCGCCCAGCCGGCGCAGGCGCAGGAAACGCTCAAGGCCGTGGAAAGCTTCTCGAAGCGAGGCTGGAAGACGGTGCTGGGCGTGTCTAACATTTCCTTTGGCTTGCCACAACGGCCGGCGGTTACCCGGGTGTTTTTGGCGCAGGCGCTGGCCGCGGGCTTGACGATGCCGATTTTGAACGTGAATGTGGACGCGTATATGGACACGATCGCGTGCGCAAGACTCATTCGCGACGAAGATCCCAACGCCAAAGCCTACATTGCACGCTTTGGCGGCCGGACGGTGGACACGGTCGGGCCGGATAAAAAGACGGTCGACTTGCAGGCGGCCATCGTCAAGGGACTGGATCAGGAGGCGAAAGACGCCGCGAAACGGGCGCTTGCCTCGCTTTCGGCGCTAGATGTAGTCGAGAAAGAGCTCATTCCGGCTTTGGACGAGGTGGGAAACCGCTACGAGAAGGGAACGTTGTTTTTGCCGCAGCTGCTCGCGGCCGCGCAAAGCGCGCAGGCGGTGTTCGAAGTCGTGAAAGACTATTTGGCGAACACCGGCCAGGCGAGCGTGAAAAAAGGAAAAATCGTGCTGGCGACGGTGCAGGGCGACATTCACGACATTGGCAAAAACATCGTGAAGACGGTGCTGGAAAACTATGGTTACGACGTGATCGACCTGGGGCGGGACGTCGCGCCGGAAACGGTCGTGGAGGCGGTCGCGCGCCACGGCGTGAAGCTGGTTGGCTTGTCGGCGCTCATGACGACGACGCTGCCGGCGATGCAAGAAACGATACGGCAGCTGCATACGCTGGACAATCCGCCAAAAATCATGGTGGGCGGCGCCGTGCTCACGCCTGCGTACGCCCGGGATATGCAAGCGGACTATTATTCAAAGGACGCGCAGGATGGCGTGCGAATCGCCAGAGAGGTGTTCGATCATGAATGAGGTGAAGCGCTTTTTGACGCGCGGCCCGCTTTTGTTTGACGGGGCGATGACGACATACAAGGAAAACCGGCCGGCCAAAGCGGTGCTTGGCGAGTACATCGAGGCGGGGGCCAACGCCATCAAGACGGACACGTTTTCGATTTCGTCGTGGCTTGGCGAAGACCGCGAGGCGGCGCTCGACGCCTTGAAAACGTCCATTTTGGAGGCGAAGGAAGCCGCGGGCGACGACGTGTTTTTGTTTGGCGAAATCGGTCCGGGTGTGGAAAGCGACGACGTGTTTTCCCTTTTTCAAACGCAGGTGGACGCCTTTTTGGCGGCAGGCGTCCACAACTTTTTGTTCGAAACGATGGCCGCGCCGGATGGACTGGCGGCCATCGCGGCGTATATTAAGGAAAAAGCGCCGGACAGCTTCGTGATTGTGAGCTTCGCCATTTCAAGCACCGGGGAAAGCGCGCAAGGGTACGGCATGCAGGCGCTGTATGACGCGCTGGTTGATTCAAAGGCGGACGCCATCGGGTTCAACTGCCATTCGGGACCGCGCCATATGGTGGAGCACGTCAAAACGTTGGTTCGTACCGGAAAGCCGTTGTATATCGCGCCCAACGCCGGCTATCCGCAAGTGCTGGGCTGGCGGGTGCGCTATGGAGGAAGCCCGGACTATTTCGCGGCGGCGATGAAAGAAATCCGCGAGGCGGGCGTCGAGCTGCTCGGGGGCTGCTGCGGGACGACGCCGGCGCACATTCGTCAAACCCGGGCAATGCTGGATCGTTTGCCGGCGCACATTCCGTATCGAAACGAGCCGCGAAAAGAGCGAGTGGCAGGCACGCGGACGGAAAACTGGCGCGGGAAGGTGTTTGTCGAGCTCGATCCGCCAAAAAACGACCAGATCGACAGCTTTTTGCACGCGTCGAAAGCGTTTCAAAAGGCGGGTGCGGATTTGATTACGATCGCGGATTCGCCGATTGGCCGGCCGCGGGCGGACGCAAGCTTGCTGGCGTGCCGTCTGCATCGCGAGCTGGGAATCCGGCCGTTGCCGCATATGACGTGCCGGGACCGCAACTTGAACGCGATCAAGGCGCTGCTCATGGGGCTGTCGAGCGAAGGCGTCCGCCAGGTGTTGTTTGTGACGGGCGATCCGCTGCCACAGGATTCGAAGGCGGAAGTGAAGTCGGTGTACAATTTCAACTCCCGAAAGCTCATGCGCTACGCCCGGGACATGGCGGAGCTGTCGCAAGGGCTCGCGATTTTCGGGGCGCTTGACGTGAATGCGGTCAACTTTGACAAGCAGCTGGAGCTGGCGCTGGAAAAGGAGGCGAACGGGGCGGTTGGTTTTTTGACGCAGCCCGTCTTGTCGAAACGGGCGCTGGACAACTTGAGGCAGGCGAGAAAGACGTTGAAAGGCTTTTTGTTCGCGGGCATTTATCCGATTGTTTCGCATCGCAACGCGGTGTTTTTGCACAACGAGATTCACGGCATGGATATGGATGAGAAGATCATCGAACGGTACGAAGGGCTGAACCGAAGCGAGGGGGAGGCGCTGGCCCGGCGCGTATCGAAGCAGGTTATGAAGGCGTGCGCGCCGTATTGCGACGGATTTTACTTGATGACGCCGTTTCAGCGTGTCGCGCTGATGGAAGCGCTCATTGTGGAAGCGAAGGCGCTTTGCCGGGAAAAGATGGAAAAATAATCAAAAGATAATATATTAACTCTTTGTTTGTGGCATAATAGAAGCAAATAAAAGGAGAAAGCAATATGGAAGAAAAAGGAAAAGGCCTTTTTAAAGCGACGTCCATCGTTTGTCTGGCGCTTGCGATCATCACCTGGGTGAGCATCGCGCTAGCCGCTGTGACGCTTGTCATCGCTTCGGGAACGATCGGACAAATGAAGGAAATCGGCATGGAAAACTTCGCGGATTTGCCGGTCGACCCGTCGTTGTTGTCGATGATGGCCTCGACAAGCTTTATGGCCGCGTTTACCGTGCTGGTCGTGGCGTCGGGCGTTTTGTCCGGCTTGATGTGGCTTAACGGCTGGCGGGTGCTGAAGGCGTGCGCGCAAAGCGAGATCTTCACCGCGCAAAACGGCAAATGGATCCGGCAGGCCGCGTGGTATTTGCTGGCGACAGTCGCGTTGGGTGTCGTGGTTGGCATCCTCATGGCGACAGGCTTTGGCGCGGTGTCGGGCTGGATGTCGCTGCTCGTGCTTGTAGGCAGCGTGGATCTTGGCGCGCTGATCGCCGGGGTTTTATTGTTGTGTGTGGCGGATTGGATCGCGGGCGTCGAAAAGCCGTCTTTGTGGCAAGGCGCCCGGGTGCTGACTGTGTTTGGCGGCGTCTTCAACGCGCTGGCGGGGATCGCTTTTGTCGTGCTGGCCGTCCTGATTTGGAATCAAACGGTTGGCGGCGAAGTCGTGAAGTCGCTGACGCTTGTGCAGCCAGACGCGACGATAAACGTCACCTCTTCCGCCCATCCGTATATGGGAACGATCGTTTCGCTTGTGGAGGGCGCGTTGTCGTGCGGCTTGAGCGCGGCGCTTTGTTTCCTGTTTTATCAAATCGTGCGGACCGAACCGGACGAAATGAGCACGCAGGCGAACGCGAAACGGCTGGAAGTGGCTGGCGGCTTGTGTTTTGCCAATTTGCTCGTGCCGGTTGTGGCGGGCCTACTGACGTTGTCCGGTTTCCATTTCGATTTGAATGTGAGCGCGATCGTGTGCGGGATGATCCTGTTTTGCATCGCCCGCGTCGTGGAACGAAAAAACTTGTCGATGTATTGAGTGCCAGGAACGATCTTTTCCAAAACGTGGAAAACGGTTGTTCCTTTTTTGCGCTCTTTTATAATGAAGGGGAAAGAAGGGATTGGACATGAAAAAAGCGGGTGTGGCGTTAGCGCCTGGATTCGAGGAATCTGAAACGTTGTATATTGTGGATGTGCTGCGACGATGCGGCATCGTGTGCGAACTGACAGGCTGGAGCGAATGGGTGGAAGGTGCCCATGGCGTTGTCGTGAAAGCGGACCGGTTGTTTGATGAAAACGACTTTTCCGACACGATTCTGATTCTTCCCGGCGGTTATGACGCGGTCGACTTCATGTTGGAAAACGAGGCGCTTTGCGCGCATTTGAAAGAGAGAAACCGGCGAGGGCAATGGATTGGCGCGATGTGCGCCGCCCCGGCGGTACTGGACGTATGCGGTATTTTGGAAGGCAGAAAATTTACCGCGTATCAAGGATACGAGAAAAAGATTCGGGCGCAGGGCTTTGTGGATGACATCGTCGTGGAGGACGGAAATTTGATCACGTCGCGCGGTCCGGCGTGCGCCATGCATTTCGCGTTCGCTATCGCGGACCGGTTCAACGAAAACGGGAAAAGTGTGAAAAAGCGGATGTTGTTTGACCATACATTTCCAAAGGAGGGACAAAAATGAAAGCGGCGGTTTTGCTGGTGAACGGCGTGGAAGAGGCGGAAAGCGTGACAATCGTGGATTTTTTAAGAAGGGTGGCTATTTTGTGCACGACGTTTTCGGTGGACGAGCGGGAAATCACCGGCATGCAAGGCATTTCTTTTTTCGCGGATGAAAAGCTCAACGATTCCATTTTCGACTATGACATGCTCGTCGTACCGGGAGGTCGCGAAAGCATCGTCCGCTTTCAAACCGACCCGAAAGTTTTAGAAATACTCCAGCGTTTTAACGAGGAAGGAAAGTGGGTGTGCGCCATGTGTTCGGGTACGCGGATGCTCGAGGCTGGTGATGTGATCCAGGGGCGACGCGTCACGGGATATACGGGCTATGAAGAACAGTTGAAAAGCGGCGTCTTTACGGACCGGATCGTAGAGCGGGATGGGAATTTGATTACAAGCCAGGGGCCGGCGACGGCGTATCCGTTCGCGTTCGCGCTGATCGAGGCGTTTGGCCAAGACACGACGACGCTGAAAGAACGGTTGATGTACTCGTTCGCGAAAGGGGTGTAGTATGCTGTATTCAAAGCTGGAAGTCGTGTTGCTGAGCGTCATCGCCTCCAAGCCGCAAGACAGTCAGGACGCGGTTTTGGCGACGTATCTTTTGGAGCATGTCGACGCGCTGGACGACGTGACGATCCAGGCTCTGGCCGACCATTGCCATGTCGGGCTGGGGAGCGTGTCGCGCTTTTGCCGGCATATCGGCTTTCAGGACTTTTTCGAGCTGCGCGCCTGCATTCAGGCACATAACACGCGCTATCGAAATGATGGTGAAAAAAACAATGTGCCGGATCCAGCCGTCATTGAACGGGTAGTTCGACAGGTGGATGAAAGCCTGGATCCCATCCAGCTCGAAAAACTGGCGCGCAATCTAAAGACGTACCGGAAAATCGCGGTGTTTGGCTTGCTCAAGGGACAGGCGGCGTGTCTTGCGTTCGCGCAGGAAATGCTCGCCTGGCAAAAGGTCGTTTATACGAATCTTTCGTTGTTCGAGCAAATCGAGTACTTCAAAAAGGCGGATGAAAACACCCTCGTTGTCGTCTTCTCCTATACGGGTTCGTACTTTGATTATGTGGATGTCCGCTCTTTGCGCGCCGCACTGGAAAGGCCGAAAATCTGGATGGTGTCGGGCTGCCGGAAACCACTGGATTTTGTGGACGAATGGCTCGTGTTCAACAGCGATTTGCAAGCCGCAGGCCATCCGTATCAACTGCTGCGGGCAGGGGAGAACATCGCGGCGTGGATGAAAAAAGAGGATTGACAACAGTTGCCGGTTTGTCTCTTGTTGGCGGTTTTTTGGAGACGTATACGTACCGGACGCGGAGCGGCGTGTTCGCCAACGCGCAAACGGGAAACGTGCTGAAAATGATTTTGATCGTTCTGGGAGAACGGGATGGATCGTTATTTTTCTTGCGGATGGTCCTTGATATTGTTTTGTATCGGCGTGCTGTTGGCGGAGCGAATGAAAGAACACGGACACGAGGAATGTGAGTGGATGAAGCTGGAAATGATCGTTTTCATATGGATGGGCATGATTCCTTCCTCCTCGCTTGATTTTCTCGTGACGGGTGGCGTGTCGTTGTTGTGCGCCGTGCAGTCGGAACGGTTTGTCAGACTGCCGACGACGATTTGCACCGGAAACATCCGCAAAGCGGTTCGATGCAGGGAAAAAAGGGAAGGGCGGGAGCCACTCGTTTCGATCATCGGGTTTGTGATTGGGGCTGTCCTTGGCGTTTGGACAACGCGCCGGTGGGAACATCGGGCGGTTTGGATTCTCGTGCCCGTGGTATGGATGCTGGCAAAGAAAAAGGAAAGGCGGAAACGCCTTTCTCACTGGATTGGATGCGCGTTTAAATAGTTAATGATCGCTTCGGCGATCTTTTTTTGACCGTTGACGTTGGGGTGCACACCATCAAACGACAGTCCATCTTTCATGGACAACGTGGTTAAGTCCAGAACCGGGATATGTTCTTTTTTACCGATTTGGATAATGAGCTGGCGGATTTGCTCGATCTTGTGGTGTTCATACGGGCCCGCGTTCATCGGGATGGGGGGTCACAAGCACTTTGGGCGTGTCGGGGTAGCAATCAAGCAGGGCGAGATATTCGCTCGTGAAGGTCGCTTCGCTCGTCCATTGCCAGACGTCGTTGGCGCCAAGAAAGACAAAAAGCAAGGCAAACGGATGCTGCCGGTTCGCTTTCTGGCTGGCTTGAAAGGCGAGCGTGTGCGTATAGCCCATGTCGAACTGGCTTTGAAGAGTGGCGCCGCTCGAGCCAAAGTTTAAAATGTCGTATTGGGGAAAAGCGGCTTGCACGAAGGTGGTAAAACGCTCGCGCGTCCAGTCGGCCAGTCCCCAGCCTTCGGTGATCGAATCGCCAACAAAGGCGATGGTTGGTTTTTCTTTCGTTTCGTTCATGGTTTTAGTGTAGTCATTTTTAAGAAAAGATGCAACGAAAAGGAAGGAGCGGACCATCGTGATGTCACAAAACATATAAAAAGTATTAATTAACAATGTTTTAATTGCATAACACGAGAAAATTCACTATGATAGTACTATATAATAA
Organism: uncultured Dubosiella sp.; assembly: GCF_964018005.1. Taxonomy (NCBI): domain Bacteria; kingdom Bacillati; phylum Bacillota; class Erysipelotrichia; order Erysipelotrichales; family Erysipelotrichaceae; genus Dubosiella; species uncultured Dubosiella sp. The sequence goes on along the minus strand of NZ_CAXHOA010000022.1, from coordinate 21,403 downwards.
AAAACATTTTGTGAAATAAGAAACAACGGGAAACCGTTGCTTCCAGGGAGATGGATATGGGCTATGAAATGATGGAATGGCCGGATTTGAAACGAAGCCAAAAAGACCAGACGTCGGTATTCGTGTTTTGCTCGCTGCATGTCACCAACGCGGACGAGCGGGTGGATTCCTACGGGGATATGGTCAAACTGATTCACCAGCGCTTCGAGGATCCGGGAAAAATGATGGAAGCGTATTTCGATTTTGAAAGCCAGCTGAAACGGCGAAGAGTGTACGTGTTTTTTAAAGACCGTCAGGTGATTGGATACTGCCTCAAACGGAAAGACGGAAAATGGCTTTCCAACGTGAACGCGTTGAACAAAGGCGATCAAATCGAGTTTTTGCGGAAAATGGATCCACTCATGCGCAAAGATCTGGGCATAGGCAAATAACAGGCGGAAGCCTGTTTTTCTATATCCAGTTTTTCATCTTTTCCACCCAACGGGAGGAATGCGCGTGCCAGACAAGGTAAATCCCCAAAAACAAGGTGAACCAGGCGAAGGGAACGACGCGCGTTTGCGCTTGAAACTGGAAGAGCGCGCAAACCCAGAGATTTTCGGTCATGGAAAAAAACCACGCGAACAACCATTGAAACAGGACAAAGTAGGCGATCGTTCCAAAGCTCAAACCCGACGGGCCGGGAAGATGAAGCGCGCTGGAAATGAAAAAATCAAAGAGAAACAAGCCCAGACTCATGAGGACGTTGATCAAAATCGTCATCGCGTTCGTGTGACTTGTTCTGATTAACGAAAACAGGATCCCCCGCAGCAAAAACTGCTCGAAAAACGCGACGCAAAAAAACGCGTAACCAAACAAAGCCGCTTTTTTAGAAAGCGGCATGGAAGCCATAAAACCGAGCACGAGAACGAACAAGCCAATGACGAACCAGGAGCGAAGCGAGAAAAAACGCTTTTGAATCGTCGTGCGATTGAACCACGCGAAACCAGCCAGCATCGTGGCATGGGCGATTGCCTGCATCCAAAGCGGACAAAAGGCCGCGCACAAATCCAGGACGAAAAAGGCGAGGGCAATCCCGCCCACATTGAAAAGGACGGGGTGTTTCATACAGCCTCCTTTCGCGCTTTCCATTTTTTCAAAACGAGCAAATATACCACATGGAACACCATGATCAGCACAAACAAATTGGAAAATTGAAAGTAGTTCATGAAAAAATGCATGATCCCGGCCAGCAGCACGTTGCGGCTCCAGTAAAAAATCAAACACAAAAACAAGCTGAGAGCGAAGAGGCATCCAAGCGAAACGAACCAAATCTCGTTTTGAAACCAGATCCTTGGCAGATGCATCGCCGTAAATAAAACCGATGTGAGCACACTGGCGCGGACGGGAGAATCCATCGCAAGAAAAGAAGAATAGAAAATTCCCCGAAAAATGATTTCCTCCACCAAAGCTACATTGACCAGCGCGATGAAAAACAGGACGACGCCGTTTGGGACGTTCGCGAAACTGCGAAAGAAGATCCACAAAACGACAAGCCCATCCAGTCCCGCTAACATCGTCGGCCGAAACAAGCGAGGCTGAAGCACGTCCCGGTTCCAAATCCAAATGGGAACGATCGTAAGAACGGTGAACACGAAGTTCAGCCAAAGGATTTGCGATTCATCAAACGAGAATATGGAATCCGCATACCATGGACCAAGCGTCATGCAAAAGTAAAAAACATACGTGAACGCGAGTCGCTTTTTCATGATCGGCCTCCTTTCTGATTTCAAAATATCATCGGTTTATAAATAAATCAATCGAAAAATTAAAAAGATTGAATAATTTCATTTTAGAACGTTTGAAAAAAGAATCTATCGAACGTATACTAAAGACAGGTGGTACAAATGAAAACATTGACAGGAAAAGAGTTTGAAGTGATGAAAGTATTGTGGGATCAAAACGAGTGCGTTTCGGCCGCGAAAATTCAGGAAGCCCTGCCGGACACGAGCATTTATTCCGTCCAGCAGGTCTTGCGCAAGCTGTTGAAGGAAAACTGGGTTCGAATCGAAAAGACGGAAATTCTCGTAAAATCCCTGACCCGGTTTTTCGCGCCCGTCGTTTCGGAGTCGGAGTACGTGCGATCGTTTATTTCCCCGCAATCGACGTTTGAGCTGACATCCCAACTCATTCAGGAAACCGAGGATCCGCAAGCGCTTGCGCGAATCGAGGCGTTGATCGAAGCGAAAAAGAAACAATGGCAGGGGGAAGACGGATGACGTGGCTCTCCCTTTTGATCACTGTGCTGGTCGCGGCGGTTTTTCTCGCGGTGCTGGAAGAAGGCTTGTGGGAAAAAGGCGCGTGGAAGCCTTCTTCCGGCTTTTTGGAGCTTCTAGGCTGGCTGGTCGTGTTGGATCTGCTGTGGCCGATGGGATGGGGAAAGGAAATCGAGCTGGTCCTCGAGGTGCCGGAAGAATGGCTCGTTTTGGAACAAGGATCGTTTTTGGTTTTGGGCATCTGGGGCATTGGTGCGCTCTTTCACGCGCACAACTATGGGAAGTCGCTGCTGGATACCCGCGCGGTTTTGCGGGTGTTCATGGCGCGAAAGCCGGATTTGTTTTATCGGAAGATTCCTGTGTATGTCGCCTCGCACATCCAAACGCCCATGGTGATCGGATGGAAAAAGGCGATCTTTTTGCCGGAAGGGAAACGGTGGAAAGAGAATTTGATTTTGGAGCATGAATACCAGCATATGCGCCATCATGATTTTTGGATCAAACAAGCCATCAACTTTTTATGCATTGTATACTAGTGGTTTCCGATGATCCACGGATTCCGGGACAACATGGCGCTGCTGCTGGAATTGCGCGTCGACCGCGTCGTCACCGCCAGGATGAAAAAAGCGGAGAAGATCCATTACGCGAGGCACCTGCTTGCCGATGCCACGGCCGCATCCAAACTGGTTTTGGCTTCCGGTTTTTGCGGATCGAAAAAAAGGTCCGTTTTGGAGCTGCGCGTCCAAAAGATCCTGACAACCCGTCGCCTGTTTCGAAACGACTTTGTGTTGTGCGTGGCGTGTTGTTTGGTACTTGGATTTGGAAAAATGACCCACATTTCGCTGGCGCCAATGGATGGGACAGGAACAACCGCCATTCAGGATCAGCGAGGCGTGGAGAATTGAGGGCAAACCGTCCTCTTTTTTTGTTTTTCACATGTATGATCTATTCGAATTGCTTTGATCAGGAAATGCAATTAAAATGAAAAATAACTGATTTTATTTGAATCAAAATGAAAGGAGAAGAGATGAACAGGAAAGAACATTTTTCCGCTTTTTGGATTCCCCTTCCGGCGCGCTGCCGTCTTCTTTTTGTCGTGTCCGCTTTTTTTGAGGCGGGCACGGGATTTTACGTCTTGTATCTCGTCAACACGTTGATGGCAAGCGACACCCTTCAAAAACAAATGGTGACGGCCGGTTTCTTTTTCTTGCTCGTCGTTGGCAACGCCGTGTTGAAATGGCGGCGTAAAAAGGCGGTCATTCAAATCGCCTGGACGCGGGAGCGGGCGCTGTACGAAGAACTGGCGAACGGCTTGTTTTCGAGTCGAAACCGCTTCATGGACATGGAGGAAGGAAAGGCGCAAGGCTTGCTGATGGCGCGCGTGCAGGCGTATCGCGACTTTTTGATGAACCACGTTGAAAACCTCGCGTACTGGCCGCTCGTCTTTGTGTTCTCGTTGATGGCGATGCTCGTCATCGACTGGAAAATCAGCGTGCTGATCGTAGTGTGCGTGTTCGCGTGCGCTTTGATCAACCGGGTCCTGACGGCCCGGATGCCTAAGGCGAGCCACGCGTACTATGAAAAACAGGACGCGTTGTTCCAGCTTCAAAAGGAACTGGCCGAACAACGGGAAACGATCGCGCTCTCGAACATGGAAACCGCAGCGATGGAGCAATACGCGCAAAAGAGCGCGCAAACGCTGCAAGCGGAAACCGAACTGCTCCAAAAGCACCGCGACGCTTATATTCCTGGGCTGCTCAACGAGTATTTGCCCACCTTCCTGTTCATGGCCATTTTGATTGTGTATGCCGCCCGGATCAACGTCGCCCAAGCCGTCACCCTGATGGGTTTGACCGGCAGCATCTCCCTGCCGCTGTCGCAGTTTTTTCGCTCGTGCGCCGTCGCCAAAAAGCAGGAGCCGTTTTTGCAAACCGTCGAACGCTGCAAGCAGAGCCGGCCGCTTCCCGTCTATGTTCCGTGTGCCGACGCGCTGTTCGCGATGGAAGATGTGTGTTTTACGTATCCAAACATGAAAAACGGGTTGTCCATTCCCAAATTTGTGTTTCGTCCGGGAGAAAAGATCGCCATCACGGGCGCGAGCGGCGCGGGCAAGTCCACGTTCGTCTCGCTGCTGCTCGGGATGCAATCGGCGCAAAGAGGAACGGTCCAAAGCGTTTATGACGACCCGGTGCAGGGATGGCAACACGGGGCGTACGTCGATGGCGGCCATTGTGTGTTTGACGGCACGGTGCTCGAAAATATCACGTTTCAAACCAAGCTCGAATCCCCCGAGCAAAAACAGCGGTATGAACGCCTGCTCGCGCGGCTGCGGCTGGAAGTGAACGAATCGGATTCGGCGCTTCGCTTGTCGGGCGGCCAAAAACAAAAGATCGCGCTGGCTCGCGCGTTGTTCTCCCAACCCGATTTTCTGATTTTCGACGAGCCGCTTGCCGCGATGGACGCGCAAAGCGAGCGCGACATCATCGAGCTGCTCCGCCAGCTTCCGCAAGCGATGCTCATCATTTCGCACCGGCCCGACATCTGGTCGATTTGCGAGCGGCGCTACGCCATCAAGGAGGGAATGGTTTATGAAACTGCGTGTTCTTGCTGAGATCTTTCGATCGTATTCGGGACTGGAAAAGACGGCCTTCGTGTTCAATACGCTGCAAAGCGTGCTTTCCGAACTCGTGCTCGCCGGCTTGAACGCGTACATTTTTCAATCCATCTTCACCCATACGGGCGACGAGTCGCTCGCTTTGGTGTTTGTCGCCATGGCGGCCACGTACTTCGTGGTGTTCGTTCCGCTATGGGGATACTGGATGGAGCGCGGGCAGGCCCGGTTCAAAAAGCGGTGCGCCGACCTGTTCATGAAGGCGTGGCTGGGCGCGCGGCCCGACAAGCTGGAAGCCAACGCGTGCGCCCGGTTTTTGGACGTGGGGCAAATCGACGTGGAAAAGGCCGCCCAGTTTGGCGGATGGCCGTGCGTCGTGCTGTTCCAGGCGATCTTCTCGGGTGTTGCCGCCATCGTTTCCTTTTGGCTCATCAGCTGGAAGATCCTGCTTGTTCTGGTGGCGCTCGGCTGTGTGCCGCTGCTTTTTGACACGGTTCTTGCCAAAGAAAACCGGCGGGTATTGGAAGCGAGCCGCGACAAAGTCGACGAAAAAGGGCGAAGCCTGCTCAACGTATTGAACAACCAGACGATGTTTCGCGTGTTTGGCCAGCTGGAAACACGTAAAGATATGTTTCTGGCCGCGCAAAACGAGGCGTCCATGCTGGAAAAGAAGACGGCCGAACAAAACGCCAAAGCCGATTTTTTGCACGACCTCGTCTACGACGGCTTGTACCGGTTCGTGATCCTGGTTGGCGGCTTTTTGCTGGCTGGCGCAGGGGAAATCACGGTTGGCTCCGTCGCCTTCATGCTTTCGATGAGCGAGGGACTCGCGTTTTTTCTAAGCGACATCGGCGCGTACTGGCGCAACGCCCAGGCGCTGCGCGTCAGTGTTGGTCGTCTGGAAACGATGTACAACACGGAACTTTCCAGCCAGCGGCCGGCGCGAACGAGCGACAAACCGATGGATGGGCTCGTTGTGGAAAACGTCACGTTTGGCTACGGGAAAAAAAGCCCTCTCTTGACGAAGGCGTCCGCCCGATTCGACGGGAAGAAAAACTACTTGATTACCGGGGAAAACGGGGCGGGCAAGAGCACGCTGCTCAAACTGCTGTATGGCTACTACACGCCGCAAAACGGGATGATCGCGTGCTGCCCGGAAAGCGCGTCGCCCTCGCTTTCTCGAAAGATCGGCTACGTGTGCCAGCAGCCTGAAATCTTTTCGGGTACGTGGATGGCGGCGTTGAATGCGCCCAATGAAAAGGAATTGGAAGCCGTGCTTCAAATCACGCGACTGGTGCCGGTGTGGCGAAGCCATCCCGTGATTTTGGAAAACGGGAAAAATTTCTCGTTGGGCGAGCGGACGCGGCTGGCGATCGCCCGCGCCCTGCTTCAAAAGCCGGACGTGCTACTGTTTGACGAGGCGGACGCGCACATCGACGCCCAAACCTTTCTGGAAATCTTGCGGGACATCCCCGGGTATTTGCCTTCCGTCTCGATCATCGCCGTTTCGCACATTCAGGACGGGAGGGCGTATGAGGGCTTCGAGCAAGTCGTCATTCAAAACGGACAAATCAAAAGGATATGATTTCCGGTTTCACGATGAAATCGTTGTCGTTTCTTTTCTTTGCCCGATGTATATTTGTTTTGGATGCGGAAGATTTCACTTCAATCGGTGAGATCTTTTTTCTTTGAAACATAGAGACCTCCTTTTTACGCACTTTTCATAGAGCGAAAAAGGGCGAAATACGCAAAATTAAATCATCTAAAAACGGCAAAATACGCACTTTTGATTTCCGCTTGTGGGAAAACCGGCAAAATATTGAAAAATGGAATGGGCGACGGGGAAGGGGTTCGCTATAATACCCTTATGGAAAAAGAACACAATCAAAAGGAATTTTACCAAAAGGCGATGATTTTCGGCCGTTTTGTGCGCTTTTACCGCCAGCAAAACGGATGGAGTCTTGAAAATCTCGGTCATACGATGCATATGTCGTACTCGACGATCCGACGCGTCGAGCTCGGGGAAACGCTTTTGCTTCCGGATGAAATGGACCAGATCGCGCAGGTGTTCGGGTTTGAAAGCTTTCTCGACAACTGGCATCTTCTGGACGCCTACGCCACACAGCTGGACGATATTCGCCATTTCCACCTCGTCGATATCGAGCGGATGCTCGACAAGCTGGACGCCTTTTTGCGCAATCCGCAGCTGAAGGCCTCGTATTTCTTCGCCGGATACGCGCTGCTCGAGCTGTACGCGATGGTGTATGCCAAAAAGGGGTTGATGAAAACCATTTGGACAAAGGAGGAGCGACAGGCCCTGCGCGCCAAAGTCGACGAAATCGCCGCGTTCAAGGACTTGTTTTCCAATCGTCAGCGCGCGGTATACGAACAGCTGGCCGGCGACACATGGTACGAATGTCTTCGTTTCGAACAGGCGTGGACGTGTTATGAACGGGCGCTTTGTTTCGACAAGACGTCGTACCTGACGCATTTGCGCATGGCGGACACCGCGATGATCCTCAACTGCGACCAGGTCGCGCGCAATCATCTTGCACGCTGCCAGCAGCTCGTGTTTGCCACCGCTTCCAGCGAGCAGTTTTTGCAGCTCGCGCTGCTGGAAGCCATCTTTTTGGCCCGCAACAACGAGCGGGAAGCCGCGCAGGCGGCGCTGCTGAATTTATACGAGGAAGGGGTTCGTACCCAAAACACGTTCATTCAGCGTCAGGCGCTCGACAATTTGGCGCAAACCGCGTTTTTCGCCAAGGACGACATGAACGCCATCGTGTTCGCCAAACGCTCGATCGAACAGTTTGGCGAACATGTCGATTTCGCGTTGTACTTTTATCTCCTGTTTTCCTACTTGCGGCTGGACGATTCCCACCACGTTCGTCAGTGGAGCGAATGGATCCTGCGACGCGAAACGGCGCCCCTCGTTCGCTATTTTGTCGAAGGCGCGCTGGCGTGGAGCGAGGGGGAACTCGAAAAAGCCGACGAGGCGCTGGGAATCGTGTATTCGGAAATGGCGCTCCATCAGGAGCCGGGATGGGAATGCTTCTTTTTGGAGCGGCTCATCGACTTGAACGCGCAGCTTGGCCGCGTCGACCGGGTCGAAACGTATCACCGGCGGTTGCTCGCTTTGGAGCGGCGCAAACAAAAAACGCGCTCCATTGTGGGATTGCGCGAAAAAGATTAAAAAAACGGATCATGGAAAAAGACAAAACCAGGCGGTACGATACCGTCATCAGGAGGGAATTTCATGATCCGTTTTATTCGAAAAAATCCGGGACTGTTTGTCGCGGTCGTCGTCTCGGTCATCGTTTTCGCAGTCGCCGAGCTAGGAAAGGCGTATTTGATGGGCGAGCTCGTTGGTGGAAAGATGACGTGGGAAAGCGTGATGGAGCTGGGCGGGATAACGGCCTTGTTTTTGGTGGTCTACGTGTCGGCCTCCTCCATCAAAAGCGCCCTCATGCAAAAATTTGAAAACAAGGCGCGCTACGATTTGCTCATGTGGCTTGGCGACTGGTCGATGCGGATGAGCCCAAGCGAGATGGAGGCGCGCGATTCGAGCGCGTTCATCAACACGATGACGAACAAAGCCGACCAGATCATCGAGAAATGCGTCCATTCGTACATGCTCATGATCAACCTGGTCATCTCCTTTGTCGTCGGCAGCGTGTATATCTTGTCCTACAACGCGCTCATGCTCGTCTTTATGTATGTGTGCACCGGGCTGACGCTTTGGCTGAACAAGCGCTTCGCGCCGCGGCTGGAATCGAACCAGAAGACGCTGCTTGCGCAAAAGGAGCGCTGGATCCAAACCATTAAAAATTTTTATAAAAACTTTTTAAACATCCGCAACGAAAACGTGGAAACGCTGTATTCCCGCTCGCTGCAAAAGGAAAACCGCGCCTTGCGGGCGGCCAGCGACAAAGCGAACGGCTTTCTGGTCGTCAGCGACGCGCTCAACGACGGCATCGGCCAGTTCATGTTTTTCGGCGTGCTCGTTTTTGGCGCGCTGCTCATCTCGACCGGTCATATGACGGTCGCCATTTTGATGGCCGTCGTGCAAGTGTCCAACATGGTCGCCAATCCGATCTTCCAGTTTGCCACGCTCAAAAACCGCATCTTGTCGAGCCGGTTTCTGCTCGAGGAAATGGAAGCGGAGGAACAGCACGTGCTCGAGCACAACAAGTGCGAGACGATCTCGCTTCCCGCACTGCGTTCCATCACGCTCGACCACCTCGATTTCGCGTATCCCAATGGAAAGACGGTGTTCCACGATGTGAGCCACACGTTCAGGCAAGGCAGCAAGACGCTCATCGTCGGGCCAAGCGGGGAAGGCAAGTCGACGCTGCTCAAGCTGCTGCTCAAACAAATCCCGTCATCGAACGTGAAAGCCGATGGCGCGCCGCTCGACCAGGTGCGCTACGGATCGTATTTTTCCCACATCGCCTACGTGTCGCAAACGCTCTCGCTCTTTCCGATGACGCTAAAAGAAAATATCGTGCTCGGCAAGGACAAACCTGTCGAGCCGGTTTTAAAGCAGGTGCGTTTGATGGATTTGAACGAACGGCAAAACGAGGTGTTCGACAGCGATTCCATGATGCTCAGCGGCGGGCAGATCCAGCGCGTCGTGCTCGGACGCGCCATCGCCTCCGACAAGGAATGGGTCGTGCTGGACGAGGCGTTTTCCGCTATCGACGAGGCGACCCGCCAGTCCATCGAAATGGCGTTTTTAAACGATCCGGCCAAAACCGTCATCGCTGTGTCGCACCATATCGACCCGGATGTGGCGGCGCGCTACGACGAGATCCTGCTCGTCAAAAATGGAACGTTGCGGCCGATCACGCTCGAAGCGCTGAAAGAGGAAATGAAAAAACGGTGGTGAAAACACCTATGAGAGTCTTGTTTTGGAAAAAGTGTCGTATTTTACACTTTTTCTATATAACGACATTGAGGTGAGAATATGTTGCGAAGAAAAATCGAACGAACATTATGGCGCTGGCATCAAGATTTTGCGCAAACAAAGCGGACCGGATCGGACGGTCGAGTTCAATCTGGAGAATTTGCGGATTCCGGAATGAAAACGATCTCCTTCTTTCATTTTTTACATTTTGTTTCAAAAAGCGCATTCTTTCGCTTTACAAATGCGAAAAACGGGGGTATGATACAGCCATAAATCAAACCGTTGAAGAAGAGATCAAACAGAAAAACGTGTCTTAGCGAGTCCGGGATGGTGCAAGCCGGGTGGCAACGAGTCTGCAAATGGACTTCGGAGGGCGAGGTGAATCCCAGTAGCCGAGCCGGGGCTTTCCCGTTACAGAAAGAAGAATGTGATAGCATTCGTAAAGTGGGTATGTCGTATGCCAATTCAGGTGGTACCGCAGAAATTGAAATTCTGTCCTGTGTCTCGTTTTTGAGGCGCGGGACTTTTTATTTAAACCATTTTATGAAAGTGCTAAGAAAAAAAGAGGAGAGAGCATATGAAAAAGACATCTTTAAAAGTTTTGAGCGCACTTTGTTTATCGGCAACGCTGGTTTCGGGCTGCTCGGCGGCACAAACGGAAAAGACGCCAAAGATCGGCGTGGCGCAAATCGTGTCGCACACGTCGCTGAACACGATTCGCGACGCGTTCGTGGACCAGATGGAAACGCTAGGCTACAAAGACGGCGAGACGGTGGAATACAATTTTGCGGACGCGGCTGGACAGCCTTCCAACTTAAATTCGATCATGTCGCAGTTCGCGGACGAGCAGAGCGATGTCATTGTCGCAATCGCGACGCCGACGGCGCAATCGGCCGCCAACGAGGCGGAGGAGATTCCGGTCGTGTTCTCGGCCGTGTCCGATCCGGTAGGCGCCGGTCTTGTGCAAAGTCTGGACAAGCCGGGCGGCAACATCACGGGAACGAGCGACGAGGTGCAAATCGACCAGATCGTGGCGCTCGCCAAACAAATAAACCCGGATTTGAAAACACTGGGCTTCCTGTACAACGCGGGGGAGGCCAACTCGGTTTCCAACTTGGAGAAGGCGAAGGAATACTGCAAGGCCAATGGCATCGAGCTGATCGAGGGCACGGGCAAAGACATGACTGAGCTCCAGTCTTCCGCTTCCGTTTTGGCGGAAAAGGTCGACGCGATGTTCTCGCCAAACGACAACACGGTCGCCTCGGGCATGGCGGCGCTTTCGAAAATCGCGCTGGACGCGGGCATTCCGTACTACGTAGGCGCGGACTCGATGGTGCAGGATGGCGGATTCGCGACGGTCGGCATCAACTACGAGGAGCTGGGTCGCGAAACGGCGAACATGGTCGACGAGATTTTAAAAGGGAAAAAAGCCGGCGACATTCCTGTCAAGGTGTTTAAAGACGGCTTGAATATTTATGTGAACAAGGCGTACATGGATCAGTTGAAGGTCACGCTGCCCGAAGCGATCCAAAACGACGACAACTTGATCATGGTGGGAGAATAATATGTCGATCGCCATTCTCACCAAGGCGTGCGAGCTCGGCTTGATCTTCGCCGTGCTTTCGCTGGGAGAGTACATTTCCTTCCGGATCATGGACACGCCCGATTTAACCGTGGATGGCTCGTACGCGACGGGCGGCTGCGTGTGCGCGATGTGCACGCTGGCCGGCCATCCGATCCTGGGCTTGATAGCCGGCTTTCTTGCCGGCTGTCTTTGTGGTTGCGTCACGGCCTTTTTGCAGACGAAAATGCGCATCCAGCCTTTGCTGGCGGGCATTTTGACAATGAGCGGGTTGTATTCCATCAACATCCGCATTATGGGCGGGGCGCCTAACGTGTCGCTGTTTTCCAACACGCTCAAGCCGGTGTGGACGCTGCTGTCGAACTCGAAGACGCAGCTCGTTGTGCTGGTGGCAATCGTGGCGCTCATCGGCTTGCTGCTGTACTGGTTCTTTAAAACGAATTTGGGACTGATGCTGCGCGCCACCGGCGACAACGAGGAGATGATCCGGTCGTCGAGCATCAACGTGGACGCGATGAAGTTTTTAGGGCTGGGCTTGTCCAACGGCATCGTCGCGGTGTCGGGCGCGCTGCTCGTGCAGTACCAGAACTTCGCGGATGTGACAAGCGGCACCGGCATGCTCGTGCTCGGCCTGGCCGGCATCATCGTGGGCGAGGCGGTGTTCCGCCGCCACACGATCGCGGCGGGTCTTGCCGCCTCGATCTTTGGTGCCGTCGCGTACCGTCTGCTGTACACGTTCGCCTTGAAGCTGGGGTTCGCGGCGACGGACATGAATCTCGTGTCGGCGGTGCTGGTCGCCATCACGATTTCGATTCCGTACTTGCGTTCGAAAAGGAGGAAACGCCATGCTTGAGTTAAACGATGTGAATGTCGTCTTCAATGAAGGCACAAAACTGGAAAAGACGGCGCTCGACCACGTGTCGGTGCACATCAAAGAGGGTGAGTTCGTCACGATCCTTGGCAGCAACGGGGCGGGAAAAAGCACGTTTTTCAACGTGGTGACCGGTTCGGTGCCGGTGACGTCGGGCACGATTACGCTTGACGGCAAGGATATCACGAACGAGAAGGTGCACGTGCGCTCGAAACATATCGGCCGGCTGTTCCAAAACCCGGCGCAGGGCACCGCGGCCGGCTTGACGGTGGAGGAAAACCTGGCGCTGACCGGACACGCGGGCACGTCGCTGTTTTCAATCGCGGTCAAAAAGAAAGACGTCGAGCTGTTCAAGGAAAAGCTCAAGGATTTGCATATGGGGCTGGAAGAGCGGCTCAAGACGCCGATTGGTCTGCTTTCGGGCGGGCAGAGGCAGGCGGTCGCTTTGATCATGGCGGTGCTTGATCCGCCTAAGCTGCTGCTGCTTGACGAGCATACGGCGGCGCTCGATCCCAAAAGCGCGAAGACGATTTTGGAAATCACGGACCAGCTTGTGCGGCGCGAGAAGATGACGGCGCTAATGATTACCCACAATATGACGGACGCCTTGAAATACGGGGACCGGCTTTTGATTTTCAACGATGGCAAAATCACAAAGGATTTTTCCAGGGAGGAGAAGGAAAAACTCAAGCCGGCGGATTTGCTGGCGTTTTATGAAGTATAATGCAGGTTTCGAAAAGAAAAAAGATATGCTATACTGGTTTAAAGGCGGTTTGCCTGAATAAACAATGAGGTATTGTCATGAAATCAATGGTAGATGAATTAAATAGCGTTCCTGTGAAGAAGTCGGTCGTGACGTCGATCGAATACGACTGCAAGCACGCGGACAAAGAGGACGAGGTGTTCGATACGGTACGGGATATCGTGGCGAACCATCAGGAAGATTTTTCCAAGATCACATACGATCTCGATCCGATGAACCACAAAGTGAAAGTGGAAGTCAGCGAGCACAAATAAGAAATCAAGGCGTTTGAAGACGCCTTTTTCTTTTGGGCAAACGAAAAAAGACGTCCGTGAAGACGTCTTTCTAGTTGGATTTGTTTTTTTTCGCCAGTTTGCCCAGGACGACCGCGACAGCCAGGCTGACGACACCGGCAATCAAAAAGCCGGTCTTGTTCGTAAAGGCGAACGCCACCAGCAAGCCGGAGGCGGCGAAATAAAACGCCATGCTCAAGTAGTTCATACTCGTATTATGACGCTACTTGGTTTCAAATACAAGCTCGTTGTTTCGCAGCGGTTCGATCTCGTGCTTGAAAATACGAAACAGGAACAATGTGCCCATCGCGACGGATACGAGTTCCGCGATCGGGAAGGCGAGCCACACATAGTCGAGCACCCCGGTTTGGGCGAACACAAACGCGCACGGCAGCAGGACGACGAGCTGGCGCGCCAGCGACATCTGCAAGGAAAGGACGCCATGGCCCAAGGCCTGGAACGTGCTGGAGCAAATGATCGAATATCCCGCCAGGATAAAGTGGAGCGAGATGATTTTCAAAGCCGGGATCCCGATTGAAAGCATCGTGTCGGAGGCATTGAAAATCGAAAGCAGGCTTTGCGGAAAGAGCTGGAACGCCGCGAAGCCAAGCGCCATCATGCCCGTGGCGTACACCATGGAAAGCTTGATGGTTTGAATGATGCGCTGCGGCCGGCGCGCCCCGTAGTTGTAGGCCACGATCGGGACGAGTCCGTTGTTCAATCCAAAGACCGGCATGAAGATGAAGCTTTGCAGCTTGAAGTACACGCCAAAGACCGCGGCCGCGGTCGTGGAAAATCCAATAAGGATCTTGTTCATGCCAAACGTCATGACCGAGCCGATCGAGGCCATTAAAATACTGGGCACGCCCACGCTGTAAATCTTTTTAATGACGCGGGTGTCCGGCCGGAAGCCTTGAAAGGACAAGTGCAGCTCATCGTTGTAGCGGTGGTTGAGCCAAATGCCTAGCGAGGCGCCGGCAAGCTGCCCGATCACGGTCGCGATGGCCGCGCCGGCGACGCCCATGGCGGGCACGCCGAACCATCCGAAAATAAAGATGGGGTCCAGCACGATGTTGATGATGGCGCCCGTGCCTTGCGTGAACATCGTCAGCGTCGTGCGGCCCGTGGAGGCAAGCAGCTTTTCGAACGCGATTTGCACGAACAGACCGATGGAGATCACGCTGCAAATGCGTAAATACGCCGTGCCGCCATCGACGATTTCCGCGACGCCGGTTTGCATTTGAAAAAAGGTCCGGCAAAACGCCAGCCCGAGAATGGCGAAGACCGCCCAGCTGGCAAGCGCGAGAAACACGGCGTTGCAGCCGGTTTTATTGACAAGTTTTTTATCGTTTTCGCCCAATGACTTGGATAGCAGCGCGTTGATTCCGACTCCCGTTCCGGTCGCGACCGCGATCATCAGGTTTTGATAGGGAAAGGCGAGCGATACGGCCGTCAGCGCGTTTTCGCTGACTTGCGCCACGAACATCGAGTCCACGACATTGTAAAGCGCCTGCACGAGCATCGAGATGATCATTGGAATGGACATCGAGATGAGCAGCCGGTTGACGGGCATCGTTCCCATTTTATTTTCCTTCATAAGTTTTACCCTCCTCGTCGTTCCATTATACGCAAAACTTATAGCGCGCATCAAGGTGAAAAGTATGGGATGTTTTGTTAAAATGAACGGGAAAGAAGGGATGCCGAAATGAAGGAAAAAATGTGGATGGTGCTGCGATTGAGCGTGCCGGCCATCCTGGCGGAAATCTCGTCGATTGTCATGCAGTATATCGACGCGGGCATGGTCGGTTCGCTGGGAGCGGACGCCTCGGCCTCGATCGGGCTGGTGGCGAGCACGACATGGCTGATCAACGGGATCGGCATGGCGGTGGCGGCGGGATTCGCGGTGCAGGTGGCGCAATTTGTCGGGGCCCGCCAGCCAAGGCGGGCGCGGGACACGATGCGGCAGGCGATGGGGATCTGCGCGCTGATCGCGCTGGGATTGAGCGGAACGGCCGTTTCGTTGAGCGGGGCGCTTCCACGCTGGCTTGGGGGCAGCGAGACGGTGTGCGTCATGGCGTCCCAGTATTTTTTTGTGTACGCGTGCTCGTTGTTTTTTGTGCTCAACCGGCAGATGGCGTCCCATATGCTTCAGTGTACGGGCGATATGAAAACGCCCAGCGCCCTCAATATGTTGTTGTGCGTGCTCGACGTGGTGTTCAACACGTTTTTCATTTTTGGATGCGGTCTTGGCGTTTTGGGGGCGGCGCTTGGCACGGCGGCCTCGGAGGTCGTGATCGCGGGAATGATGGTGGGCAAAATGTGTTTTGGCTCGCCAATCCTGACGATTCGCGAAGAGGGGAGCTGGCGCTGGCAAAAACAGACGATGCGTACCGCGTTCGCGATTGGAGCGCCCATCGCGATTGAGCATTCGGTCGTCAATGTGGCGCAAATCGTCATTGTCGGGATCGTGGCGCCGCTGGGCACGGTGGCGGTGGCCGCCAATTCGCTGGCCGTCACGGCGGAAAGCTTGTGCTATATGCCTGGATATGGTATTGGCAGCGCGGCGACGACGCTCGTTGGACAAAGCGTCGGGGCAAAAGACTGGGGCGCGGTGCGCGCTTTCGCCGATATGGCCACGCTTTTGGGCGTCGGGATCATGTCGGTGACGGCGCTTGGCATGTACATGCTCGCTCCTTTTCTTTTCGAAACGATGACCAACGATTTGCAGGTGCGCGCGCTGGGCGTGCAGGTGCTGCGGATCGAGGCGTTCGCGGAACCGTTTTTCGCGGCGTCGATCGTGATCGCGGGCGCGTTGCGGGGCGCCAAGGACACGTTGATGCCGAGTTTGTACAATTTGGCGAGCATGTGGGGCGTTCGCATCGTGCTGTCCATCGTGTTGGCTCCGGTTTACGGCTTGCCGGGCGTGTGGTTCGCGATGGCGTTTGAACTAGGTGTCCGGGGCTGCTTGTTTGTGTATCGGCTGCGCAGCCGCAAATGGCTGAAAATACCGGAAACGGGTGCGGAACGTTCCGTTTTTGTTTGAGTGGGGAAATTGACGATTTTTACCCGGGTAATGGAATGTTCGTCCAAAAAGTCAAAGGAACTACCAATTTGTTTTCAAATAAAAACGATTTAATTTGATATTTAGGGAGTAAACAACTTGTTTACCTCGGTAAAATCTATTGGTTTTTGAGGAAGATTGAAAAAAGTGAAAAAAAATCGAAATTTTACTCAAGTAAATACTAGCTTTTTTGTAGGAATATGGTATGATGTACCTGTAAAAGAAATCGCTTACACCAGCAGCAAATACAAAAGCGGATTTCTTGTTACTAGAAATGGAGGGCATCGCTAAATAGAAACAATAAACCGCATCAACTATGGAGCGAAGTCTCCAAAAGTCAAGCCGATCCTCAGATAATAAAAAAATTCCCAACCTATGCAACACGAATAATTCGATCGGAAACAACCTCTTGAAACCAGTCTTCGGCCAGATACAATATAGTGCGTTATTTCTTCCCGAAACGAGGGCCGAACGCTGGAATATCATCGAATCTATAAGATATACATCACAAACGAGATCATATAATATCCCTAGCAGCCGTATTGTGATTGATCGAGTAGAGCTCCCATAACTCGATGATGAAGATACCTTTTGTAGTAATATTCCTCTAAATTCACTTAATTGTAAAATAATTAATCCGATAAAGAAGCAGACTTCCCACCTGCTTCTTTATTTTTTTCGCTGGTTTGGTATAATGATATAAGACAAATGTCTGGAAGGAAATCGAGTCTGCCGCGCTCTGGCCAAAAAGCGGTTTCTAATGAGGGATGATGCAATGAATCTAGACTTTAGCAAGGAGGCGCTTCCGCTGTATGTCCAGCTGAAAGCGCTCATTAAAAACGATATTATTCACGGAGTTTACCAATACGGGGACCAGATCCCATCCGAAGTGGAATATGAGAAAAAATACGACGTGTCCCGAATCACCGTTCGACGCGCCATTTCGGATTTGGAAAAGGAAGGGTATGTCGTGCGCTCCCGGGGGAAAGGCACGCACGTCATTTACAACCACACGATCGAGGAACGCTTTTCGCAAATCCGCTCGTTCACGGATGAGATGCACGCCGTCCATATGGAACCGGGAACCCGGAATTTTGAAATCCGGGAGGAACGCGTGCCCGAAGAAGGCGCGAAGGCGTTTGGGATTTTGCCAAGCGAAAAGCTAGTTTGCGTCAGCCGGGTACGAACCGGCAACGACAAACCAATCGTCTATTTTAAAACGTATTTCGCCAAATCGCTCGATATGCCGCTGGATCCGTCCTCTTATGGCGAGTCGCTGTACGAGTATTTAAACGAGCGGGGCATCAAGCAGCCTGTGCGGGCGGTGGAAAACTTTAAAGCCATCAACGCGCCGAAAGACATCGCTCAAAAGCTGGAAATCAAGGAAAACGACGCCTTGCTTGTCCGGACGCGTTTTGGCTACAACAAAGCTAACGAGATGATCGAGTTCACCCTGGCGTATTACCGCGGGGACGCGTACTCGTTCTCGGTGGAGCTCAATTCACAATGAACAAAAAAAGCGTGTCGATTCGACGCGCTTTTTTGTATACGTTGACGAATAAAGTTTGAGAAAAATCGTGTCTTTAAAATATTGTTTACGATTGAATTAAAAGAAGCGAATTAGTTGTGATTTATTTTTATATCGCAATATAATAAAATAATTTTATTTTGTTGTTGAAAGCGAGAATAAGGAGTACCTATGAAGATCAAATTTTCCCCCTCCATTCTTCGAAAGCGAAGAATTTATATCGTATGCATGATTGTATCCAGCGTCATGATTATGTTGTTTGAGAACGCTTTGGAGCGATGTATTAATGATTTCGATCACGAGCTAGGAAAAAAGGTAGTCATCGCGCTTTTATTGTTAACGATCGCGTCGCTGTTGAGCTGGGGAAGCGGATATTTGGAACAGAGAATCAAGAAAGAGGCGATGTTCGAGGTTCAATCCGAGTGGGTCGTGGCAGCGCTGGAATCGCCAAACTATGAAGATAGCGGCGAGGCTTTATTTCACTATACGGACGACCTGTATGAAATGGTTCCCTGGTACGCGATTGGATATTTGAAGAAAAATATGGAGATTTTTATGGTGATTGTTTTGACTGTATATATGGCGACAATCAATATAAAAATGACAGGAATCACAATCGTCTTGTTTGGCTTAGGGCTACTTGTTTCGAAGTCCGTTAGCCGGGTTTTTGGAAAAGTGCGAAATCAAAAGCATAAAAAAAATGCTCGATTGAACCAAACGTTGATCGAAATCATTAAAAATTTGCCGACTATCATCCAATTAAGAAAAAAACCATATTTTAATTCGTATTTTCGGCAGAGGATGAATGAGGAATATGATCCTTCTTTTCTAAAAAAGATGATTAACGTGCAAGCGATTTATATCTCTCAGATGGTCTTTGTACAAGAAATCATCCCGATATTTGTCTTGTTTATCGGCTTGCTTTTTGCGGTCCATGGAAAAGCGTCCATCGGAAGCGTGATCGTGATGATTGACTTATCCAGCCGGCTTGCACAAAAAGTTCAAAATATCGCGGAAATGCTGCCGGAAAAAGAAACGGCGCGGATCATTCGAAAGAGGATTCAGCCAAAGGCCGCCATTTCTGCTCATCAAAAACCGCTGGGAAATCTTCAGTCTTTGCAAGTCGATGTGGAACACTTCCGCTATCCCGGAAATGAAAAAGGGATTTTAGAGAACATTCATTTCACCATACGGCCAGGGGAGATTTGGCAAGTGAAAGGAAAAAGCGGAACCGGAAAAAGCACGTTGTTTCATTTGATCGCCCGGAAAAAAGAGGAAGAAAATTTTGAGGGACATCTCCAATACAATGGCGAAGATATCCAAGACATCGACAGGAAAGAATACTACAAAAAAGTTTTATGCATAGAGCAGGATCCGTTTTTATTTCAGGGAACGGTTATGGAAAATATCACATTTGGCGAAAAATACCCGCAAGAAATCGTGAAGGAAGTCATGGAAATTTGCGGATTGCACCACTGGATTGGTTCCAATGGAGAGAAAACTTTTGTTGAAAACAACGGAAAAAATCTAAGTGGCGGAGAAAAACAAAGAATCGCGCTCGCGAGAGCTCTAATCAAAAATCCGGAGCTTCTTTTAATTGATGAAGGATTGAGTGGTGTGCATCCGGATTTGAGAGATGAAATCGTGCAACACCTAGTCGAATACGCGCGACAAAAATCCATGGCGATTCTCACGATTTCTCATAATCATGAATTTGACGATATAGCGAATCACACGATCGTGATTCAAGGAGAAAGATATGAAACAGCTCGCGCGTGAAATACAAATTCCAGTGAAGGATAAAGTCATGTACATGTTTTTCTTTTTTATGGGGATTTTGACAAATCTGCTTTTAATTGAATGCTCGAATCAACTTGTAACCTTGGCCCTGGAAATGGATCTCTCTTCCTTTTATCGCGTATTGATTGAATTTCTTGGGATTTTAGGTTTAAACATTGTATTCACGTTTTTCGATCAGCGCTGGTTTCGAACGATAACGAATAAGGGCGAATTATCTTTGAAAAAACATACGCTCGAGATGTACTTGAAAAATCAATCGTATGTGGAAGAAGTAAATCCCGCAACCTTGTGTTCCAAAATAAATCAGGATGTGATCACATTGTCAAACTGGCTTTCGATTGGGAAAATAAATATGAGTTGCCAATTTTTATTTTTGTTGATTTATGTAGGAGCCATGATGATGTACGATTTTCGAATCGCGTCCATTACGATTTTGATTGTGCTTGCCGCCTTTGGGTTTGCCAAAATCATTAGTGAAAAACAAGCGGTCTATTTTTCCAAATTTAAGGAAATCCAGGAAAAAATCAGTTTGGCGATCCACAATGATTTTCTAAATCAGTTTACGATCATACAGCTTGGCATTGGGAAATTCGTTAAAAACAAACTCGCCAAAATCCTTGAAAATCGAGTCATTCGAAAGCTTTCCCTTTATACTTCGCTAGACGAGGCGATGTTGTTGTTTATGACGGAATTTATTCCGATTGCGGTTTTTTGTTCGGGGATTCTTTTACTCAATCATAAAGAAAACGGAATAGGTGTCGCGCTTTCTTTAATGCTCATCGCGCAAAAATTAAACGAGCCGGTCATCGTGATGGCGGAGCTGTATTCTGACAGAAAAAACGCGGAGCAAGTGTATGAAAGGATCAAAGATATCTATGCGCGTCCTGCTGATTCTCTTGAAAGAAAGAAAATCGCCGGAAAATTTGAGCGGCTTGTTTTTGACTTGAACGGATACGCGTACGATGGAAATTTTCAAAACAAAAAATCCGGAAAGGTGAAAGCCGAAATCAAGAAAGGGGACATGGTTACGATCCAGGGGGCAAGCGGATGTGGAAAGTCCACCGTATTAAAGCTGATTACCCGGTTGATTGATCCGAAAAATATGGAGGGCGCGATATACTACAATGGAATTTCGCTGACAGAGTTTGAAAGGGACAGCTTGTACAATCACATTTTGATGATTGAGCAAGATCCACCAATAATCGAAGGAAGTTTACGGGAAAATCTGGAACTCGGCGATTCCTTTTCAGAATCCGAGATTTTCGAAGCCTGTGAACTAGCCGGTTTATCAAAATGGATCGAAAATCGGGGACTTGATGAAAAGATCAAAGAAAACGGGGGAAATTTAAGCGGGGGAGAAAAGCATCGAATCGCGATAGCTAGAATATTGCTTCGAAAACCCGATGTGTTGATTTTGGATGAAGCTTTGACGGGAATCGAAGAAGAAATGCGCCACTTCATCGTTCAAAATTTGGTGCAAAGGGTACGCGAGCAGCGCACGACTTTAATTACCGTAAGTCATGAATCCGATTTTTCCAAGATCGCGAACAAAACGATTCGAATGAAATCCTGATTTGACAAAATCGGTTTCATGAGCGGAGATCGGGTAAGTAAAAAATCTGATTTCTGAAATCTCTATAGAAGGCCAAATTGATTGGTGATCAGTTCGGTCTTTTTTTGTCTTGAATTTACACTTTAAGTGCAACACTAAAAAAGTGGAACATAGAAGCACCCATGATACACTAATGGTGACCAAA
>NZ_CAXHOA010000021.1:23900-34614 GCF_964018005.1 uncultured Dubosiella sp. | reverse complement strand
CGGGGCGTAACTCAGTTTGGTAGAGTGCTTGGTTTGGGACCAAGATGCCGCAGGTTCAAGTCCTGTCGCCCCGACCAGCGGGGAGTCCCCGCGGGCAGAAAAATCTCCGCAAACATTTGCGGGGATTTTTATTTATTGCTTTCCCTAAAAATTTTTCACAAACAGAAACTAAAACGGGGAACGTTCCGCAATGGAGCGTTCTCCGTAATTTTTTATTCTGCTGTACACAGCTTGTCAACAAATAATGAAAATTTTCTTTGAATTTGTACAAATGCACAAATTTCAAAAAATTTGTTGTGAATTTCAACAAAGATATGGTATAATGAAAAAAACCGCCCGTCTGAATTGTATTCTCTGCAGAATATTCACCGCGGAGATATTGCCGCGGTCCTGAAAGGATATGATAAAATGAAACGATCAAATGCAAATGCAAAAACAATAAGGACTGCTGCTGCGGTCATGGCGGCAATGCTTGCAGTTACGACGTGCGCGCCAATGGCGTTATCTGTATCTACCGAATCGTCGGATGCGGACTCAGCAGCTTCCGCAGCTTCCGCGGCTTCGGCTTCATCATCTCCAACGGGCAAAAAGGAGGACGCGTCTATGAAAGCGGCTTTGACTACCGTAAAAAAACGTATTGACATTCCGGAGGAGCTGACGGAATTTACCTACGCCGAAAGCAAGGTGTACGGCCAAACAGGCTACAACTTTAATTGGACTACTCCCAACGGCGCAAAGGAGTACAAAAGCATAAACGTATCCATAATCGGCGGCGTTATCACGGAATACTCGCGGCAAGGCTTCGGCGATGACGACGGCTTCCAAAGCTTCCAAAGCCGCGACCCTAAGCTTGCAAAGCTGACACAGCAGGAGGTGCTCGCCAAGGCAAAGGAAAGCTTTAAAAAGCTTAATCCCGACATTTACAGCGAATGCAACTTTGAACTTCGAAATCTCAGTCTCACATCATCGAAAGCGCGTATTGCAATCTCCCGAAATGTAAACGGCATTGACGTCTCCAACAACGGCGGAAGTATCCGCATAAATCAGAATACGGGCGAGCTTGTCAACATGAACCTGGAATGGTGGGACGGCGCGAAATTCTCCGACCCCAAAACAGCAAAGACCGAAGCGGAGATACAGGAAGCCTTTAAGTCCCTCTGCACACTTACGCCCTACTATCGTATTTCCTACAAATGGGACGAGGAGTCCAAAAAATCCAAGCCTACGGTAAGGATAGTATATTCTCCCGATTTTACCGACGAGATAGACGCCTATACGGGCAAGGCTTCCACGATTTGGGAGGACATGAAAAAGGCGGGCGGAAGCCGTTACTACGGAGACGTTATGTATGCAAATCCAGCCGCGGGAACAATGAACCAGGACGACGTTGTGGATGACGCGGGAGTGGAAGAAGCTCTTGACAATGATGTGTCTTTCAGCGAGGAGGAGCTGAAAAAGCTTGACCAAAACGCAAAGCTCCTGAAATCAGGCGATGTGACCGCACTGCTGAAAAAGGATAAGTTCGTAGCCCTTACCGATAACTACAAGCTGAAAAACTACAATGTGTCCTCCCGAAAAGACGAAAAGGGCAAGGAAAGCTTTACAATGTACGTCAGCTACGAGCTTGAGACCGACAAGCCCGCCGCAAATGAATACTACAGATATATAAACGTTAACGTTGACGCGGAGAGCGGAAAGATCCTGAGCCTTAATAAATACGGCGATCAGTTTAAAAACCGCGCTGTTGAGGAGCTTCCCGCCCTTGACGTTAAAAAGGCGAACGCCGTTGCCGAGGAGGTCGCCAAGACCTACGCAAAGGATATTATTTCTCAGTACAGAGCCGACAAGTCCAACACAGAGCCTTTAAAAGAAATAGGCAATGCTGAGATCTGGGACGCCGAGAAAAACAAAAAGAACATTGTAAAAAAATTCGAGAACGAAAGAGGATTTATTTTCAACCGTTTCGCAAACGGCATTCAGGTTACAAACGACACTATACGCGTGACCGTTGATTCAAACGGCACTGTTACGCGTTACAGCGTTGACCATACCGAAAACATAACGTTCCCCAAGGCGGATATCATCAGCACCGACGAAGCCTTTGACAAGCTTTTCAAGCAAATGGATTTCTCTAAGTATTACGACTGCTGGATAACCAAGGACGGCGAGTTCAAAACATATCTGCTGTACGATATGGGCAGCTTTACCCTTAACGCCAAGACAGGCAAAATATGCAACTGGGACGGAAGTCCCCGCGATACAAGCTCCATGAGCTACCACATCGATGCCAAATACAGCGACATAAAGGATATCCCTCAGCGGGACGCTATTCTTGAAATGCAGAAGTACGGCGTTACTCTCAGGACGGACGGCAAAAAGTTCCTGCCCAATACGCCCATTTCCGAGGAGGAATTTTCAAATCTGCTGGCAGAACTGTTCAACGAGGCTGTCGCGATCAACGAAGAAAATTACGCAGACGACGGTTCCCCCGAAGCAAAAGCCAAGGCGGAAGCGGCTAAAAAAGACAAAGCCGAGACCACCCGCCGCGAGGCTGCGGTAATGTTTGCGCAGATGTACGACCATAACAATATCGCGGGTATCAAAGGCATTTTCAAATCGTTCTACAGCGACATAAAGAGCAGCGACGAAAACGCGGGGCACATTGCCATAGCCTACGCAAAGGGCTTCTTCGGCAAGACCGACGACGGACAGTTCCACGGCGACAAGGTCATTACCCGCGCCGAAGCCGTACAGCTTGTTTACGATTATCTTAAGCTTCTTTCAAAATAATTTTTCACAATTCACTTTTCAAAAAGCAGACAGTCCTGCGGTAACCGTATATCAGCGGTTGTTAAGGAACTGTCTGCTTTTTAGTTTCGGCATAACGTCTTATGCCTGAGGATATGGGAGTGCAAAGGGCTGTTTCCGTATTCGGATATTATAAAAAAGGAGCGCCGCAAAACGCAGTGCTCCTTTATAGTTTTATAGTTTAGCAGAGTATTTCAGCTTATGCTTTGCCTACAGAACCGAACAGCTCCATTTTCTCCTTAACGGTAGCCTTGATAGCGTCAAAGCCTGGAGCGAGAAGCTTTCTGGGATCGAAGCCCTTGCCCTGCTGATCCTTGCCCTCCTCAACGTACTTTCTTGTGGCAGCCTGGAAAGCAAGCTGGCACTCGGTGTTAACGTTGATCTTTGCAACGCCGAGAGAAATAGCTTTCTTTATCATATCCTCGGGAATACCTGTTCCGCCGTGGAGCACCAGAGGCATATCGCCGACTTTTTCCTTAACGGCAGCAAGGGTGTCAAAGGAAAGACCCGCCCAGTTTTCGGGATACTTGCCGTGAATATTTCCGATACCGGCAGCAAGCATTGTAACTCCAAGGTCTGCGATCTGCTTGCACTCGTTGGGGTCTGCGCACTCGCCTGCGCCGATAACACCGTCCTCTTCGCCGCCGATAGAGCCTACCTCGGCTTCAAGGGAGATACCCAGAACATCGCAGGTATTTACCAGCGCCGTGGTCTTGGCAATATTTTCCTCAATCGGATAGTGAGAGCCGTCAAACATAATAGAGGAGAAGCCTGCGTTGATGCAAGCCTTTGCTCCCTCAAAAGTACCGTGATCGAGGTGGAGAGCAACGGGAACTGTGATATTGAGTTCCTCAAGCATACCTTCAACCATGCCCACAACGGTCTTGTAGCCGCACATATACTTGCCTGCGCCCTCGGAAACGCCGAGAATAACGGGAGATTTAAGTTCTTCGGCGGTAAGAAGAATAGCCTTTGTCCATTCCAGATTGTTGATGTTGAACTGACCTACGGCGTACTTGCCGTCGCGGGCTTTGTTCAGCATATCCTTTGCGGAAACGAGTCTTGACATACTGTAAACATTCCTTTCGCGGGAAATCTTTCCATACCGGGGAAATTTTCCCGATAATATATAAATTTATTATACAGTATTTTTATAAAAAATGCAAGTGCTTTTATAAATTTCTCACGGGAATTAAGCTTAGTGCGGCAAAAATTTTTTAAGCGCACTAAAACACACTAATGATATTGTTCCGCCAGGACTTCAACCGGCCGAGCTGAGCTCAGCTTGACCTGCTGAAATCCCGACGTGTCAACAAAGTTGGTGCGCAAAACATAAAAACATAAATTTATATTATCAGCAAAATTGATCTTCCTGTATTTTGCCGCTCTGCCATTGACAGAAAAATGTTTTTGAGTTATAATTATTTTAACAGATAATAAACAATTAAACAAAATTAACATTATTATATTTTAATTTTCGGAGGTAATTCCATGAGATCGTTTTTACGCAGGCTTATTTGTACTGTCACCGCTGCCTTGATGACGGCTGCGCTCTGCACTGTTACCGCTTCGGCGGCGTCTCCAAAGCTGAACAAGTCAAAGGTAAATCTTCCTATTGACTATTCTGTAACGCTCAAAGCTTCGGGTACGAACAAGGCTCTGACATGGTCGGTGGTAAATCCCTCCGTGGCGGAAATAAAGTCCTCGGACGGAAAATCCGCAAAAATTGTCGGCAAAAGCTCTGGTTCTACCTATGTTCATGCAAAGGCAAAGGGAATAGACCTGAAATGCAGGATAATTGTGAAAAAATCCTTTATATCCGCAGGAAAAGATACTGTCAGCCTTGAAAAGGGGCAGTCCCGGAAAGTCACGGTCACCGTAAAGGGTTCAAAGGATATTGCCGTTAAAAATTCAGACAAGGACGTATGCTCTTTGTCATGGGGGAAATGGGACGGCGACAAGATAATCCTTACGATAAAGGCAAAGAAAAACGGTACTGCTAAAATCAAAATATATGCGAAAAAATTTACCAATCTTACTGCGGAAACAATAGAGGTAAAGGTGGGCGGTACCGCGGAGGAAAAGAAATCAGCCGCCGAAGAGGTCATTGATATCGTAAATGCCGAACGTTCGGCGCAGAGGAAATCCGCTCTCAAAAGCGATGATACACTCAACGATATTGCCGCGCAAAGAGCCAGGGAAATATCAGTAAAATTTTCACACACAAGACCCGACGGAACGAAATGCTCCTCACTGCTCCAGGAAAACGGCATTGTCAACGTTTACGCGGGTGAAAATATTGCGGCGGGTCATACGTCGGCAAAGGCTGTTATGGACACATGGATGGACTCCGACGGTCACCGCAGAAATATCCTTAACGACAATTACACCAGGATAGGAGTTGGGGTATATAAGGCAAGCGACGGACATATCTACTGGGTTCAGATGTTTACGAGCGATTATTGATCGGCAGACTTTGCAAGACGCCAAAAATAAACGGGAGGGATTCTTGTGGCGATACGCGAATCGGGAGAGGATTACCTTGAAACCATACTGATACTGCAAAAAAGAACCGGCTATGTGCGTTCCATAGACGTTGCCACCGAACTTGGATACTCCAAGCCAAGCATAAGCCGCGCCATGGGGATACTTAAATCCTACGGCTATATCGAGGTCGAAAGTGGCGGACGGATAATACTTACCGAATCGGGAAAGGCAAAAGCGGAATCTGTTTACGGCAGACATCTGGTGCTGCGGAAATTTCTGACGGAAACGCTGGGGGTCTCGAAGAAAAACGCCGAGGAGGACGCCTGCCGCATTGAGCATATACTCAGCGAGGAGACATACACAAAGCTGAAAAGCTTTATTGAAAAAATTGAAGATCAATAAAAACAACCCATGCCGTAACGGTTCTGCGACCGCTTCGGCACGGGTAAATTTTTACTGATTTATTTCTCCTGTCTCAAAATAGTAGTCCGCGCTTCCCGAAAAGCCGCGCTCGCCGCGTTTTGCGCTGTCGTAAAATACAGTTACTTGGTAAACAGTACTGCGTTCAAGCTGAAACATTTCCGTAAAGTCTCCTGCCGAGGAAATATTGTTTTCATATTCCGACTTCGGGTTACTAAGTGTTTCCGGAGAAGTATCTCCCTTTTGGGAAATATCCCAGCCCGTTATCTTGATATTGTCCGGTTCAAAGCCGTAGGGAAATCCCAGCATAACAGAACCTGAGTATAAATTAACTTTAACGTTTGAAGCCTGTGCGTCAAGGGGATGAAGCGCGTCAGCGACAAAGCTTTTACCTTGTCCGCCGGAATCGGCGCAGTCCCACGTTATACCCGCCGGAGCAACCATTGCTCCCGAATAAGCATAGGACGAAAGCGGGTCTGTTATCCTCATAGGCGGCGGACAGTTTGTACGTTTTTCAACAATTTGTTCGGCGGCCTTTTTTATTTTGTCCAGATCCTTGGAGGACAGCGCATAGCTTTTCTCCGCGCCGCAGAACTGTTCCGTACCGAAAACGCGGAGTGTACCGTCTTTGAAAAATTCCATAAAACAGTTGTCCATACCCTTCTGCACCTCAGAATCGTTCCGAAGTATTTCTATTTGCAGCAGTATGGTGTCATTGCCGGGAAGATCATTAGAATCAGGATTTTCCGAAAGCTTAGCCGATGTAAGCGCGGAAACAAGTTCGTCGGAGTATGAGGTGAGCTCGGTACCAAGTTTAACAACTGCCGCTTCGTTGTCCTTTTCCAAAAGGTTTACGCTCACAAAGACGGGCTTGCCGCTGTCTGCGGAAAGCATTTGGGAGAAATTATTTTCCGCAGGGATAAGGTTATCACCGCAGGAGGAGAACAGGCACGCAGCGGATACTATCGCCGCCGTTAAAAACGCTTTTGCTTTCATAGTTTACTTCCTTTCTGGCGGGACGGGAGCCCCGTCCCCTACAAATCAATCGTCTAATTTAAGAACAGCCATAAACGCCTCCTGGGGCACCTCCACGGTACCTAACTGGCGCATACGCTTCTTGCCCTCTTTTTGCTTTTCGAGAAGCTTTTTCTTTCGTGTGATGTCGCCGCCGTAGCACTTTGCAAGCACGTCCTTGCGCATTGCCTTGACGGTCTCGCGGGCGATTATCTTTCCTCCGATAGCAGCCTGTATCGGTACTTCAAAAAGCTGTCTGGGAATGTTGTCTTTAAGTTTTTCGGCAATTTTTCTCGCCCTGCCGTAGGCGTTGTCCGCGTGTACTATAAAGGACAGCGCGTCCACCACCTCGCCGTTGAGCATAATGTCAAGCTTAACAAGCTTTGAGGGAACGTACCCCAGCATTTCATAATCGAATGAAGCATACCCTTTTGTGCGGGATTTCAGAGCGTCAAAGAAGTCGTATACTATCTCGTTCAGAGGCAGTTCATAGTGAAGCTCCACGCGGGTCTCGTCAAGGTACTTCATGTCCTTGAAAACGCCCCGTCTGCCCTGACAAAGCTCCATGATGTTGCCCACGTATTCGCTTGGGGAGAACACCGAAGCCTTTACCATAGGCTCCTCTGCGGAGGCGATAACAGACGGTTCGGGATAGTTTGTGGGGTTGTCGATATAAACCGTTTCTCCGCTGGTGAGGTTTACCTTATAGATTACCGAGGGGGCGGTGGTTATAAGGTCAAGGTTGTATTCACGCTCCAAACGTTCCTGAATTATCTCCATATGGAGCAGACCCAGAAAGCCGCAGCGGAATCCGAAGCCCAGAGCAACGGAAGTCTCAGGCTCAAAGGACAGGGATGCGTCGTTGAGGCGAAGCTTGTCCAGAGCGTCCCGCAGATCGCCGTAGCGGGCTCCGTCGGCAGGGTAAACGCCGCTGAACACCATTGGATTTACTTCGCGATAGCCGGGAAGCGCCTCAGCGCAGGGACTGTCCGCGTCGGTAACGGTGTCGCCAACCTTTGTGTCGCTTATGGATTTTATGGACGCGGTGATATAGCCTACCTCGCCTGCGCGGAGTCCTCCCGCATTCACAAGCTCAGTAGCGCCCATGTAACCCGCTTCAACTACGGTAAACTCCGCTCCGGTCGCCATAAGACGTAT
This sequence comes from uncultured Dubosiella sp., assembly GCF_964018005.1. Classification (NCBI taxonomy): domain Bacteria; kingdom Bacillati; phylum Bacillota; class Erysipelotrichia; order Erysipelotrichales; family Erysipelotrichaceae; genus Dubosiella; species uncultured Dubosiella sp. The sequence continues at coordinate 26,727 of NZ_CAXHOA010000021.1, read as the reverse complement.
GGCCTGACCTATCTTTACTTCACCGTCAATAACGCGGACGTAGATAATTACGCCCTTGTAGCTGTCGTAAAAACAGTCGAATATCAAGGCCTTGAGAGGACTTTCGCTGTCCCCCTTAGGGCAGGGTATATCAGTAACTATCCTTTCCAGTACTTCCTCAATGTTAGTGCCCATTTTTGCGGAAATTCTGGGAGCGTCCACAGCAGGTATGCCTATAATGTTCTCCACTTCATTGCAGACACGTTCGGGGTCTGCGGAGGGCAGGTCTATCTTGTTTACCACGGGCATTACTTCAAGATCGTTTTCAATGGCGAGATAAGTATTGGCAAGAGTCTGAGCTTCGATACCCTGGGACGCGTCCACAACAAGTACGGCTCCCTCGCACGCTACAAGGGAACGGGACACCTCATAGTTGAAGTCAACGTGACCGGGGGTGTCAATAAGATTGAAAACGTAGGTCTGACCGTCCTTTGCGGTATAGTTAAGACGTACCGCACGGGCTTTTATGGTAATGCCCCGCTCCCGCTCGATGTCCATATTGTCAAGGAGCTGCTCCTCCATGTCACGCTTTGCAACGGTGGAGGTAAGCTCCAAAATGCGGTCTGCAAGAGTGGATTTTCCGTGGTCGATATGGGCGATAATGCAGAAATTGCGTATATTTTCTTTACTATAAGACAAATCAACACTTCCTTAAAAATAGGGTAATTAAAAGCGGGGAAAAGCTACGCCTTTTTGTGAATACGACATATACATATCACGCGGCGGTGAATCCGCTCTGAACATTTATGACCTTACATTATGTTTATTTTTTGTAAGCAGGACGACCCTCGACTGTTGTTTCAATTTCCAAGGAAAGTTTGTTCACTTCATAGTCCTCAACAGGCACAGGGAAATTGAATACAATATCAGAAAGCATTCTTTTGACCGTACTTTCAGCAGGGTTTAAATATCTCTCGACTCCGAGTCGAAAATACTGTCGTGCTCTTTCAAATATTCAAGCACCTTTTTTTCATTATCCGTCAAACGAATTTTATCGGCTTCTCATATATCGGTACTTCCATTCTGAAAACATCGTCCTCAAGCAAAAGCGGCTCGCCGTCTGCATAGATTTTTGTGTATTTGTAAAGATTTCACGCACCGGAACCAAGCTAGTCCGCCCTGCCTATATTGAAAAAATTTGCAATTATCGGATTTTGGGGGTACGGCGTAAAATTTTCCGCGCTGATTTGCCCATACCGATAAACCTTATTTGCATTTTTGGTAAACATTTATCCTTTTTAATAACAAGCTTTGCGGGGAACGGACTCGCATATTCCCTATACATAAGAATGTTACTGACAATTTCCCTTGCAATTATAGAACGGACACTTACACATTGATTTCCGTCAAGATAAAACCTATCATCGGTATGCTTGCATACAAACGCCGTAAGACTGTCATACACCTCAAGCAAATTGCAGGATACATCTCAGACTTTATTTCATTTATACATTTTTTAAATTCAACCGTAACGCTCCGCCTTGTGATATTATATCAAAAGAGTATCTGTAAGCATTTCGCAGCCTTCTTTAAAATCAATATGCATTTATTATATCAAATTAAAATTAAATTGTCAAATTTATTCTGTTATATAATTTACCGTTCAATTTCAATGCCATATCTTCTGTAAAGAGCCTCAATATCAGAATTGCTGCGAACAAACTTTGTATAATGCAGCTTCTTATCCGCAGCGCTGTAAAAACCAATAGTTTTCTCGCCTGTGCAAATTGTGCAAATTGTGCAAATGTTGAATTTGATTTTTAACTCTCCGCAATCACGCTGTAAGGAATTGGAATGGGTTTACTTTTGCTTTTCAAAATTATTGCCTACCTATATCAAAAAATTATTTTGTTTTTTAAAGGTATATAGTAATTTCTTAGTATATTCAAATTATTTAGAATTTCCTATTTATTCACTCAAAATTGAAATTAAATTTCGGTAATTCATCCTCACTTAATATTTCTACCTCAACTGCAAAATTATGAACCATTTCATAAAGCACATTAACAATGTCAATAAACTTAGTCGGTAAAACCATGACAAGCCAGCCATGGTTTACACGCACTCGTACTTAAGTTATAATGAACGCAGTGATTGAACTGACAAAATCCTCATTGGTACACCACGCTCGTAGAATAGACAGTCACCCATGCTTTCATTATAGCGTTCGTTTTTGCAGATTGAGCCGCCTATGTACGCGTTCGAATCATCAAGCCTATAAAATATGTAATTAGAAAAGCGTGGCTTATCCGATTACGCCAATTTATCGTAAGCAGAAATGTTTATGAACGCTGTAGGCATCGACGTTTCCAAAGGCAAAAGTACAGTTACTATGCTTCGTCCTTTGGGAAAAAACGTGGCTTAGCCATTTGATGTTATTCATAATGACGATAACATTAAAAAGCTTGTTGCACATATACAGTTGGACGAATACCACCAGCAAACTTTTTCTCACGCAAAAACGCAACAATATCTTGTGTCTTTTTTCTGTTTTGGTCGTTTGCAACATCACAAATATAATAATCTGTTTCTTCATCAACACCGATGATAATAAGCCCGTCATGACTTGAGAGATTATTTGCCATACATATAATATCGTGTAACAGATCGGGTTTGCTTCTATGCCACTCTTTTTTGAAATCCCAATACTCACCCTCTTGCCTTAATGCTATTAACCGTAATATTTCTTCTCTAAACGAAACCATATCCATTTTATAGCAATCCCACAAATTACTGCCCAATAAAGCAAGAATCAAACCACCCGGAACAATCATTGGCGGAAATCAAA
>NZ_CAXHOA010000021.1:21139-22295 GCF_964018005.1 uncultured Dubosiella sp. | reverse complement strand
CGGATTATCCCATGGACGAGCTGGAGGGCAAGCTTACCGCAAAGGGAGTGCAGCTCCTTTACGGCAGAATTTCCGATCCGTGCGTTGATAATTAAGGCGGTGACAGCATGGTAAACGAACAGAAGCATAAACACATTGATATCCGAAGACTTGATGCCGCAGTCAGAGCAGAAGCGGAATCTATGATTTTGTCTAACGAATTTACATTCCGTGAAATTGCGGAGCGCATATCTGAAATTACCGGAATGAATGTCACTCAAATTTCAGTGTGCAGATATTTGCGTTTCCTGAGCGATAGGGAGTGATCATATGGCAAACCGCAGTCACGGCAAAATTGACAAGCTCAGACCGGAGGTAAAATCCGAGGTGGAATCCATGATCACGTCCAACAATTTTACGTACAAGGAAATTGTGGACTACATAAAAGACAGCGCCGGAGAGATGATCTCGCAAGCGTCCGTTTGCAGATACGCGCGGAGGCTCTGCAAATCCCTGGACTCCATCAGGTTCGCCCAGGAGACCTTCCGGGCGATAAACGACGAGATCAACCGCACGCCCGACATGGACACCACCGAGGGCATTATGCGGATCGTGTCCCACCTGCTGCTAACCAACATTCAGCAGCTGTCCGATGAGGATTTTGAGGACGTTGACCCGCTGAAGCTGCTGAAGCAGGCTTCCGACCTGATACGGGTGTCGGCGTACAAGCGGGGCGTGGACATAAAGAACAAGGAGCTGACGGAGATGGGATTCGACGCTATCAAGCAGAAAGCGTTTACCGGGGTGTCGAAAAAATATCCCGAGCTTTACGAAAAATTCTCCAAGGCTCTGGACGAGCTTGCTTCCGAGGAGGGAGGCGACAGCTCATGATCTACGTATTGCAGGTACAGACGGGCAAGGAACTTGATGTGCGCTGCCGGCTTCTCCGGGAGGGAATTTCCGCCGACGTTCCTCGAGAGCGGATCATTATCCGCAAGGGCGGTCTGTGGTCGAAGATGATAAAAAATCTTTTCCCCGGATATGTTTTTGTGGATATCGACTTTAGCGCGGAGATGTTTCACAGGATAAATCCGGTGCCGGGCGTGATACGCTTTTTAGGAAATCCCACGCCGCTCCCCGAACACGAGGCGGAAATGATACGGTGGCTCTCAAACGG
>NZ_CAXHOA010000021.1:16668-20439 GCF_964018005.1 uncultured Dubosiella sp. | reverse complement strand
ATCATCGGTACGTTTAAACGGAGAGACAGCCTTCACAACATATCAAGGCGGAACGACCTGCGAAAGATTTACAGATTATTTAAAAAATATGCTTGTGCCAACGCTTGGTCCTGATGATATTGTTGTTATGGACAATATGCGTACTCATCATTCTAAAGCTGTTAAAGAGCTTATTGATGAGTTAAAAATCAATGTAATATATTTACCGCCGTACAGTCCTGACTTTAATCCCATTGAGAAAATGTGGTCTAAAATTAAATCTGTTCTGCGCAAGTTAAAAGCAAGGTCTGCTTCTGACTTGAAATCCTCTGTCGATACCGCCTTTAATTTGATTTCCGCCAATGATTGTTCCGGGTGGTTTGATTCTTGCTTTATTGGGCAGTAATTTGTGGGATTGCTATAGTATTAAACTTTTTTTGATTTTGGATTCAACGATACAATAATATACTTGATCTTCTGCCCATAATCTTAATATATAATTATATTTTCAAGAGCAATAATGCTGGAAAGCGTTTTAAAATAATATTGTGCAGTTTTACTGCAATTTCGACTTATACAAACTAATTTTATTTGCTATATTTAACAAAAATGTAAAAGATTATAAAAACATCTTGACAAAATAATTATTATAAAGTAATATATAGTTAGTTAAGGCTAACTATGACAAACACCTGAAATATAATATTTAGTTAAGGAGTGTATCTATAATGCCGCTCATATATGCAAAAACAGGCGAGGAAAACATAATTAAGAAAGTAGGAGGAGGCTCAGATACAAGAAAATTTCTTGAAAATCTTGGATTTGTGACTGGTTCTGCGGTAACGGTTGTTAGCAAGATAAGCGGTAACGTTATCGTAACCGTCAAAAATTCGAGAGTTGCCGTTTCCAAAGAAATGGCGCAAAAAATTATTATCTAAGGAGGAACAAGAATATGTCCACATTAAAAGACGCCAAGATAGGCCAAACTGTCACAGTGAAAAGGCTTTGCGGAGAAGGCGCGGTAAAACGCAGAATTATGGATATGGGTATCACAAATGGCGCGGAAATTTACATCCGAAAGGCAGCGCCTCTTGGAGACCCAATTGAAATAACCGTCCGCGGATATGAACTTTCCATTAGAAAATCCGACGCCGAAATGATTGAAGTCAGTTAAATTTTTTTGCGCTGTGGTTAGCAACGGCTTACCACGTTCTTGAACGCGGCAGGGAATGGGTTGCCCTGTTCCGTAAGTAATTGTATGAAATGTAACACCGTTTTACAGAAATAAAGCTTGAAAGGATAGATTTATATGGAGATCAAAATTGCCCTTGCCGGAAATCCTAACACAGGCAAAACCACGCTTTTTAACGCTTTGACGGGATCCAACCAGTTTGTGGGAAACTGGCCCGGAGTTACAGTTGAGAAAAAAGAGGGACGTCTTAAAAGTCATAAGAACGTTATCATCACCGATTTGCCTGGAATTTACTCGCTCTCCCCGTACACTTTAGAGGAAGTCATTGCGAGAAACTACCTTATCGGAGAGCGTCCTGACGCTATTCTCAACATTATTGACGGTACAAATCTTGAACGGAATCTGTACCTCACCACTCAGCTTACAGAGCTTGGCATACCCGTTGTCTGTGCAATAAACATGATAGACGTTGTCTACAAAAACGGCGATAAAATAAACACGGCGCAGCTTGCCGCCGAGCTTGGCTGCAAGGTGGTGGAAATTTCCGCGTTAAAGGGTACAGGCATAAACGAGGCTTCCGCAGCAGCGATAGAGGCTGCAAAGTCAATGGAAAAGACTGCCCCCAAACACATATTCTGCGGAAGTGTTGAACACGTGATTGATAACATTGAAAAAGCGGTACTGCACGATATTTCTGAGGAGCAGCAGCGGTGGTACGCAATAAAATTATTTGAACGAGACAATAAAGTATACGAAACGCTTGGCATTTCCGATATGCAGAAGTCCCATATTGAAGAGGACATAGCCGCTGCCGAAAAGGAAATGGACGACGACAGCGAGAGCATTATTACAAACGAGAGGTACATTTACATAGCGAATGTCATCAATGGCTGTCTGCAAAAGAAAAACCGCGGTATGACCGTCTCGGATAAAATTGATAAAATTGTTACGAACAGAATTCTTGCTCTGCCGATTTTTGCGGCTGTAATGTTTATTGTATACTATGTTTCAATAACCACCGTGGGCAGCTGGGCTACCGACTGGACCAACGACACCCTTTTCGGCGAATGGATTCCAAACGCCGTGAACTCTTTCCTTGAAAGTATCAACTGTGCTGTTTGGCTGAAAAGCCTCATTGTGGACGGCATTATCGGCGGCGTGGGCGCGGTGCTTGGATTTGTACCTCAAATGCTGGTGCTGTTTATTTTTCTTGCGTTCCTTGAAAGCTGCGGCTATATGTCGCGTATTGCTTTTGTTATGGACAGGATTTTCCGTAAATTCGGGCTTTCGGGAAAATCCTTTATACCAATGCTTATCGGTACGGGCTGCGGTGTACCCGGCATTATGGCGAGCCGCACCATTGAAAACGAGCGTGACAGACGAATGACTATCATAACCACCACATTTGTACCTTGCAGCGCAAAGCTCCCGATTATCGGACTTATCGCGGGTGCGCTTTTCGGAAACGCGGGCTGGGTAGGCGCGGCGGCGTATTTTATCGGCGTCTCGGCGATAATCGTTTCGGGCATTATGCTGAAAAAGACCGCGCCTTTTACGGGCGAACCTGCACCCTTTGTAATGGAGCTCCCCGCATATCATATGCCGACAGTCGGAAACGTACTCCGTTCAATGTGGGAGCGTGGCTGGTCGTTCATTAAAAAGGCGGGTACTGTAATTCTCCTTTCCACGGTAGTAATTTGGTTTTTGCAGGGCTTCGGCGTTGAGAACGGAAGCTTTGGAATGGTTGTGGATATCGACAATTCTGTCCTCGCTAAGTTGGGAAGTGTTATTGCACCGATATTTGCCCCACTCGGCTGGGGAAACTGGCAGTCTTCCGTTGCGGCTGTTACGGGACTTGTTGCAAAGGAAAATGTTGTAGCTACGTTCGGTATGCTCTTCCACTTTGACGGCGAGCTTACGGAAAACGGCAGCGAGATATGGACTAACGTTGCGGCAGCATTCACACAGCTTTCAGCGTTCTCGTACCTGATCTTCAACCTTTTGTGCGCACCTTGTTTTGCAGCAATGGGAGCTATCAAGCGCGAAATGAACAACGCAAAATGGACAACATTTGCAATTGCATATCAATGCGGTTTTGCCTATGCGGTATCTCTTATTGTATACCAGCTGGGACTTATTTTTACGGGCAATGTAAATGTTGTTGGACTTATTTTTGCTCTGGCAGTGCTGACATCTATCATCTATATGCTTGCGAGACCCTGCAAGAAAAGCAAAAGGTTTACAAGAATCGTCAAGGCACATTCATAATTTAATTTTCGGGAGGTGTTTTTATGGCAACTTTAATTGTAGGTTTAATTGTAGCAGCGGTAATTTTTCTTATCGCAAAACAGCTTTACAAGGATAAGAAATTAAGAAAGTCCTCCTGCGGCGGTAACTGTATGAGTTGTCTCAATTCATGCGCTTGTCATAACGACTGTCACGGAGATGTCGCAAAAGAATAAGTTGACGTATTTGCACAAAAATTTTTGTTTTGCCGTTGATTATCGGCTTAGTGTTCTTCATTTAGGGACTGTTGACACTATTTAATCCAAACAAGAATGCAAGCGAACTGGATAAAAGCAAGGTACATCATATCGGTT
>NZ_CAXHOA010000021.1:14326-16658 GCF_964018005.1 uncultured Dubosiella sp. | reverse complement strand
TAGGGACTGTTGACACTATTTAATCCAAACAAGAATGCAAGCGAACTGGATAAAAGCAAGGTACATCATATCGGTTTTATCATAACGAGTACAAACTTTTCTAAACTCTTTAAGCCAACGAAAAAGACGTTCTACCATATTACGCTTTTTATAAAGTTCTTTATCATATTCCCAAGGGTCTATACGATTTTTCTTTGGAGGAACAACAGGGTCATGACCGTATAACTTTGCAAGCTTACGAGTTTTATCACCTTCGTAAGCTCTGTCCATGAGAATTGGGACTCCTTCAAAATTTGTTCCTACTTTTTTGATTGATAATCGCCCTTCAGGACCATCGTGACACTCTCCGCCTGAGAGATGCATTTCAACGATAACCTTTATTTCCGCAGGCTTGTCAGGACTTATCCTCTCCACTTCAAAAAGCTTTTCTATCATTAAGAAAGCTTGTCCAGCAATGGTGGAATAGTCCTTTGGGTCAGCTTGAATTTTCAGCGCGTCGTAAAATTTTCTACGAACATGAACCCAACAGCCAACACGCTTAATATTCTCCACTTTGTCGTACCCAGACCAACCGTCACAATGCAGATACCCCGAAAAGCCTTTTAAAAATTCTTTCGCATAGCTTCCCGATCGCCCTTCTTCATAATCATAAAGAACTATGGGACATTCTTCAAACCGACCTGTGCGATAAACCCACATATATGCGTTAAGAGGCGTGTCTCTATTGGGTAATTTAAGGACTTCCAACGTAGTTTCATCGGCGTGTAGAATATTTCTTTCAACAAGTTTTTTATGGAGTTTATCATACAGTGGTTTCAGCATTTTGGCTGCTGCGATCACCCAATTCGCCATAGTTTGACGACTGAAGTAAATATTCATTCGCCTAAGCTCCTGCTCCTGACGGTACAGTGGCAGTCCAAGACAGAACTTCTGATTTAAAATGTATGCAATGAGGCTTGGCGTTGCAAGACTTTTTTCTATTAAGGACGGTTCTGATTGTGCTGTTTTAAAACTTCCCTCAGTACCGTTATTATCACATTCCTTACAAACGTAGACCTCTGTTTTATGTACCTCCAAAATTGCTTTTGCAGGAATTATCCTAATCTTATGACTTATGTCGTATCGCATAAAGTTCATTTCTGAACCACAAGTATTACAAATTTTATCCTCATCGGGAAGCGTATGGATTATTTCTTCGACCTCAAGATTTTTATATCGGTCTTTGATTGATTTCTTTTTGCTTTTTGAAGATCTTTTGACAACTTCCTCAACGGTGGGTTCAAGCTTAAAAGCAGTACGTTCAGCTTCTGCTTCGTTGAACAAGTTTATTTGCTCGTAGCCTTCCATAATGCTCTCTGCGGAAGAACCGAATTTCTGACGCTTACTAAGTTTTAACTGTTCCAAAATCCAGTTGTAGTTTATTTCAAGTTCTTTGTTTTGCTTTTTAAGTTCCTTGATTTCTTTATCTTTTTTATCAAGCTGTGTTGCCTGATACTTTGCATGATTTTTAAGGTAGTTGTTTTGTGCCAAAAGTTCTTCATATGTTGGCATTTCTGACATAAAACTCACTCCTTAAAATTTATTTTTACTATTTTAATTATACCATATTTTAAGGATAAAATCAAGAAAAAGCCCGAATTTACGAGCTTTTTCAATATAGAATTTTCTTGTGGAAATCAGTACATTATGCCATGTTGAAATGAGTCCTTCTCGGTGGAAAGTCTTTCTTTTTTTAATCTTTCGTACTTGTGGATATTCTCAATCTGCAAACCATGCAAAAGCCAATTCAATTCTTCCTTGGTTACTGTATATTTATCTGAATCAATAACCGTAGGAAAATGAAATTTGCCATACTCTATACGTTTGTACAGCAGATAGAACCCGTCACCGTCCCAATAGAGCATTTTGATTTTGTCGCAATGACGGTTGTGGAATACGAAAATTGCGTCCGACAGGGGACTAAGCTTGAAATTCTGTTCTACAATACTTGACAATCCGTCTATTGATTTTCGCATATCAACGTTCGCAGAGGAGATATATACCTTGGATGGTTTAAAAATCAACACTCTGCATCACCTACCACAACTTCTGCAAAGATTATCTCTTTTCCAATTGATACGTCCTCAAAACGGTCAAGCCAATATCTTAGTGAACTGCGACGTATTCCTTTTTCCTCGCACCATTCTCTTTGGCTTTTCCCGCTGCGTTTGAAATCTTGTATCTGCTTTATCCAATGCTCCATTTACTTCATCACCTGTAAGCGTCAAATAATGTACGCATTGACAAAATAACAAAGTTTAATTGACCGTAAGCGTCCCAAAACCCTCGCCCT
>NZ_CAXHOA010000021.1:0-10250 GCF_964018005.1 uncultured Dubosiella sp. | reverse complement strand
CGCCCACAACAGATAGGGACCGAACTGTCTCACGACGTTCTGAACCCAGCTCGCGTACCGCTTTAATGGGCGGACAGCCCAACCCTTGGAACCGAATCCAGCTCCAGGATGCGATGAGCCGACATCGAGGTGCCAAACCTCGCCGTCGATGTGAACTCTTGGGCGAGATCAGCCTGTTATCCCCAGGGTAGCTTTTATCCGTTGAGCGACGGCCCTTCCATTCGGCACCGCCGGATCACTAATCCCGACTTTCGTCCCTGTTCCAGTTGTCTCTGTCGCAGTCAGGCACGCTTCTGCATTTGCACTCTTCAGTTGGTTCCCATCCAACCTGAGCGTACCTTTGGGCGCCTCCGTTACTCTTTGGGAGGCGACCGCCCCAGTCAAACTGCCCGCCTGGCACTCTCCCCGATCCTGTTCCAGGACCCAGGTTAGGGCTCCAAACGCTCAAGGGTGGTATCCCAACATCGACTCAAGACGCACTGGCGTGCTCCTCTCTTCGTCTCCCACCTATCCTGTACATGTTCGTTCAGAACCCAATGCCAAGCTGCAGTAAAGCTCCATGGGGTCTTTCCGTCTAGTTGCGGGTAACCTGCATTTTCACAGGTACTAAGATTTCACCGAGTCTGCTGCCGAGACAGCGCCCAAATCGTTACACCTTTCGTGCGGGTCAGAACTTACCTGACAAGGAATTTCGCTACCTTAGGACCGTTATAGTTACGGCCGCCGTTCACTGGGGCTTCAGTTCAATGCTTCGTGCAAACTAACATTTCCCCTTAACCTTCCAGCACCGGGCAGGTGTCACCCCATATACTTCGCCTTGCGGCTTCGCATAGAGCTGTGTTTTAGTTAAACAGTCGCTTGGGCCTTTTCACTGCGGCTCTTTCGAGCGCCCCTTCTCCCGAAGTTACGGGGCCATTTTGCCGAGTTCCTTGGCAACAGTTCTCTCGCTCACCTTGCAATTCTCTTGCCGCCTGCCTGTGTCGGTTTTGGTACGGGCCGCTTATGGATTCATGCTAGAAGCTTTTCCTGAAAGCTGGATTCATGTGCTTCGACTAACGTCTTCCCCTTCACGTTTTCGCTTTTGCATCCGGATTTGCCTGGATGCCGCTTATTTCGCTTGGCCCGCAATCCACTTAGCGGGTCACACTATCCTTCTTTGTCACTCCATCACTCCATACGCGGGTGCAGGATTCTCTGCCTGCTTTCCATCCGCTTCCCCTTTCAGGTTCGCGTTAGGTCCCGACTGACCCAGGGCGGACGAACCTTCCCCTGGAATCCTTAGGCTTTCGGTGTGCAGGATTCTCACCTGCATCTCGCTACTCACACCGGCATTCTCACTTCCATGATCTCCACCATTTCTTTCGATCTGGCTTCAGTGCTCATGCAACGCTCCCCTACCACAATTTCAATATCTCTACTGTCCTTATCCGCAGCTTCGGCAGATGACTTAGCCCCGGTACATTTTCGGCGCAGGGCCACTCGACTAGTGAGCTGTTACGCACTCTTTCAAGGGATGGCTGCTTCTGACCCAAGCCCTCCCTACCTGTCCGTGCGTCCCCATCCTTTTCCACTCAGTCATCATTTGGGGCGCGTTAGTGGCGTGTCGTGGTTGTTCCCTCTGGAGACATTGGAACCTTATCACCCGACACTCTGACTAGCGCTTCCATTTTCAACATGGCATCGCAGTTGATTCCATTCAGTACCCCGGTGAGTGGTGCGGCGCCAAATCATGAATGTCAGGTGCTCTACCTCGCACGATCGCTGTTTGCGACGCGTAGCCCTAAAGCGTATTTCGGAGAGAAACCAGCTATTTTCCGGTTCGATTGGAATTTCTCCCTAGCCCACAGGTCGATTCCCGTGCTGAGTTTTCAAACTGGCATCGGTTCGGCTCTCCATTGTCTGTCTTCACCGCCAACTTCAACTCCATGGCGGTTAGGATCACCGATCTACGGCTGTGCTGTAAAACCCTCTACTGTTCGCCCTACTTCAGACTCGCTTTCGCTTCGGCTTCACCTTCTCGGGATTTACCTGCACAAGATTCACAACTGGCGTCCCGGCTTCATTCTACAAAAGGACGCATCATCCCTAACGGACTCAATGTATGTAAGATACGTTTCAGGTTCTTTTCACTCCGCTTGCGCGGTTCTTTTCACCTTCCCTCAGTACTGGTTTCACTATCCGCTCAGCGCTGCCTATTTAGCCTTGGCGGATGGTCCGCTGCCCGACAGGATTTCCCGTGTCCCGTCCGTTAACTCAGGATTCCGCTATCTCCAGGTTCGTTTTTGCGCTACGGGGGAATTTTCGGTCTTTGTGCCTGACTTTCCAGCAGGTTCACAGCTCCCTTCCATTTCTTGCGTCTACAACCCCACTTGCGTGGGGGTTGGGCTTCTTCCTTCGCTCGCCGCTATTTTGGGGAAGTCACTCTTGTTTTCTTTTGCTCGGCTACTTGGATGTTTCGGTTGCCGGGTTTTCCCATTGCTGGATGACTGATTTCTATTCAGCGGGTTTTCCCCATCGATACCGGCCGGTTGTGCTTCCTTACAGGCTTGCCGGCGCTTTTCGAGTGGGCGCGTCCTTCTTCATACGCAGTGGCAGGGCTTTCTCCTTACGCCCTTTCTTGCTTGATCTCGTTTTTCACTTGAACTGTTGTTTGACTTATTGCTACTCCTTACAACTTTTATTCAGACGTCTGTTATGTCTTTTACTGATGTTTAGTTTCTCCAAAGATCCCTCTCGAAAGAATTCTCATTCTTCAAAACTTTACAGACACTCAATTCTTCCCGCTGACTTCTTTGTACTTTCTCCTTAGAAAGGAGGTATCCATCCCACGTTCCCGTAGGATACTTGTTAGACTTAACCCCAGTCGCGCCCCGCCTTCGACGGTCACTCCTTGCGGTTATGCCGCGCTTCGGGCGTTGCCGGCTCCATGGTTTGACGGCGGGTGTGTCAAGCCGGGAACGTATTCACCGCGGCATGCTGATCGCGATTACTAGCGATTCCGCCTTCATGAAGCCGGGGTTGCAGGCTTCAATCCGAACTAAGACCCTTGACGGTCGCTGCCTTCCACGGTTTGCTTCGCGCTGTAGACGCCTTGGAGTACGTGTGTAGCCCAGGCCAAAGGGCATGATGATTTGACGTCATCCCGCCTCTCCGGTTTGTCACCGGCAGTCTGATATGAGTCCTCAACTCAATGTTAGCATAATAAGGTTGCGCTGTGCCAACTTAACTGAACATTCACAACGAGCTGAGACAACCAACGCACCTGTGTGGAAATAACCTCCAGCTTACCTCTAAGCCTTCGCTTCCATGTCAAGGCCTGGTAAGGTTCTTCGCGTTGCTTCGAATTAAACCACATACTCCACCGCTTGTGGGGCCCCCGTCAATCCTTTGAGTTTCACATTGCGTGATACTCCCCAGCGGAAGCATTGGTTGTCGGCACCCATTTCATGGCGACACCTGCTCCTCATCGTTACGGCGTGACTACTAGGTATCTAATCCTATTTGTCCACCTTTCGTGCTACGTCAGTTTCAGTCCAGGCGGCCGCTCGCCACTGGTGTTCTTCCATATCTCTACGCATTTTACGTACACCTGGAGTTCCGCCGCCTTCCTTACTCAAGTTCTCAGTTCATCAGCAACAGAATTTAAGCTTCTGCCTTTCACTATGACTGAGAACGCCTGCTCCACCCTTTAGGCCATCATCCGGATAACGCTACACTTACGTATTAACGACGGCTGCTGGCACGTATTAGCCGTGACTTTGGCCGGGTACCTCCGAAGAAAAGCATTTCCTCTTTCCTCCTTTTTGCCACCCCCGGCAACAGAGCTTTACAATCCGAAGACCTTCTTCGCTCACGCGGCCATTGCTCGTTTCAGGTGGGGGGTGCGCCCCCATTGTCGAAATTCCCTACTGCTGCCTCCCGCAGGTCTGGGCGTGTCTCAGTCCCAGTGTGGCCGTCGCTCCGCTCTAGCCGGCTATGCATCATCGCCTGGTGAGCCGTTGCCTCACCCGCAGCTAATGCGGCGCAGAACCATCCATCCCCGAAAGCGTCTCGCGCTTCTTTCATTTGCCTCAAAGCTAAGAAAACCCATGCGGTATTATTCCGTTTCCAGAAATTATCCCCAGGTATGGCCAGTTCCCTACTGTTACTCGCCCGTTCGCCACTGTATCCAAAGATACCGTTCGACTTGCATGTATTAGGCATGCCGCAGCGTTCATTCCTGAGCCAGATCAGATCTCTTCCATTTGATTTGACTCAACGCGTTTGGCGTTTTATTTTATTTTTGATTGTTCAGGTTGATTACTGTACTTGGTTGTTTGTTTTACCTTACCAATTGGTACTTTACATACTGTCTGTAAAGTTTTCCAAAGAACGAGTTATTGTAAACATTTATTTATCTTTCACAAGCTTGCTTATCTTACTCCTGTCTGATCAAGTCAAGGCTTTTCTGATTTCTTTTTGAATTTCACAATCAGAAGAGACTTCGCTTGTGAGAAAAAGCCGTCTTCACCAGGCTCATTAAGAATACCACTCCAAACCTCACCGGTCAACCCTTTTGTGCTTATTTTAATTTTCACAAAATAAGATTCTGCCTTAGATAAAGGATCTGGATATTCCAGGATGCGTTTCAGTTTTGAATTTTTAATTGATTCCCATAAGAACAGCTTGTTAACTTTATCCAATAAATAAGTTGCAACCAAAATTTATGCCGTTTACCAATCTGTTTTAATTTTTTTACAGTAGTACCTTAATCATACCAAATTGAATCCGAAACTTCGCATAGTTAATCAAATAAAGCAATTGCTCCTATAATTGTTTTTGTATGAACAACAATAAAAGCGAGGGGAGTATACTTCTTCCTCCAGGTTGTAAAAAAACAAAAGAGCATCAGCAAGTCATCATTTAGAAAGCAAATTAAACACTGATATGAACCTACGATCTGCATGTCCGATTCAGATCAACGCATCGCACCAAAACAATTCTATTGCCATATTCATTTTTTTTATTATCTGTTCTGTCAGGCGATAGAAATTTAATCTATCCGATCAAACGGTAATAAAAAGACGAGTCATAGACTAGTTAAAAAGACGAATACCTCAAAACTGCCATTTCAAACTTTGCTAAAATACTTCTGTACCAAAGAAGCACTTCAAGGATTTATTCTCAGGAAAAATTGTGATAATAAAGACTATGCAGATTGAGATTAAACTTCCTGGATCAGCTCCAATCTCAATCAATCTTTATTTGCATTAAACTTTGAACAACCATTCGAATCCAGTCTCGATTAATCCCTTTTTATATCCTGACGTTCTTAGACTCACACAGAAACTTGATGATCATTAAACAAACTGAGAGGTCGCTGGCACATGCTAAAATCTGGTTTTCAGACTATTATCAGAATTAGTGAGGTATTTGATGAAATATGCCTTACATCAGCCGCCCGTTCTTAACCCCCTGGCGATGATTTTATTTATTCCCACTGTTTATCAGCCTGTTAATTTACAGCAATCAATGAATCGAACCAAAGGTGATCCTTCCAATTCTTCACCTTCATCAAGGACACTGAAACAATCATAGATTGAAAAGCTGCTGAAAACTTCATGAAGCCAGCGGCAAGTACTCTATAAATATGGGGCGGGAGCATGGAACGAAGAAGATACAGAAGTGGTATTGAATAATGACGATCGGAACCTTTGATAACGGGAAAACATTCTTTGATTCACACGGATGACAAATTATGACTTCACCGATTTTGCTTATCAGATCATGATGGACTTGAGTGGATGGTGAGGCTGACGATCTACAATACTTTTTACGATGAAAACGAAAAAAGACAACCTGTAAGTTCACAGTGGAAATTTCGGAACTTTTTTAACTTCAATGAGGTAGGAGATGTAATTCCATTCTTCTGAAATCACCAGCTTATCAACGGGAGACATCTATTTTAATAAGGACATGTTATTTTGTTTTAAGGAAACAATACGATGATGGAAGTGTTTATTAGTGGTTTTCAGCTCCACCTGGAGTCAGAATCGCGGAACACCAACGCAGACGGAAAATCTCCATTTCACGCCATAAGTTCTACGGATCAACTGGATCAAAGAACGATTCTGATTTCTATATCGACTCACCCGCTGTCCGTTGTGGATTTTTCGTTTCTTGACTGATTATGATCCAAATTTCGCTGGAACTGAGGTAGCACAATTCAGATTGAATGTTCCTGAGTTCTAAGGCACCGGAAAGATTATTCCATCTCACGCAATGCTTTTCCAATTCTGAGAGAAAAATTAACTTGTAGGTTTTTGCCGTGATTTTATGATTTCAAGGGCTAGTTAAATTTCTGACAGTCCAAAAATGAAATAGATGGCACATGCCAATCGCGTAATGATTGAGGGTCCTTTTGGTAAAATATGTTATAAATGACTCACAATAAACAAAATTACAACACACGTATAACTGACGAGATGTCAGGCCGTTTGCCACTGCTTCCATTCTCCTCTTCCCTCATATTGAGATGGATCGATCTTCACTACTGTTCATACTTGTCGATGATTATCTCGGACCTTGCCATATTATCCATTCTTTTGCCTCCTGGCCAAGACCGCCCATCTTTCCCAGCAGACGCCATGCTCAAAGCGCTCTTTGATTTCTTTTACTCTTTATGAGCTTACTTGCTCTTTGCGGCCAGAAGCAGGAAGAAAACTTTATTCTCACGACATCCGTCTGCTCTGCCTTTTCTCAACTGGCGAAAACTCTCTTCTATACCGGATACAGATCCTCCCCTTACAGACAGGACCATGCCTTTACTCCATAGCGTGAGGAGGATCCTTTACGGAATTCAACGCTATGCGAACAGAATGATCCCTCAGATAGACTTCTGTCTGTGTCCTCTTTATCTTGGATGAACAAAAATAATCGAAGGCCGAACGCCAACAAAGATAACATTCGTACTGGACCATAAGGCCACTCAGAAAATATCTGGCCTCCAGCATGGAAAATTCCCTTCAATTCGAGATCCTGCATGAGAAGCTGAACGCCTGGCTTCATCCAATGGTCTTTCGGACAACGGGTTATCTGTTCTCAGAAAACCGGATCATCTATCTTCTCGATGGAACGCCACTGTTTTGGCTTCAGCTATTCAAGAGGCGCAGGCCGTTAAACATCGTCTACTGGAAAAAGGGCACAGAAAACATCCTCCTCTCAGAAAACTGCTACGATGATTTTGCGCAGGTATCTGTCCGGCTTGCTCGATATGCCGTCTTCACGAAGATCTCGCTGACGCGGAAACGCAACAAGAGCTTTTTCAAAAACGTCCGGATGCGACCTTCATGACATGAAATATGGACTACTATAACTGATCACACCAAATGTGTTTCAAACCGCGCTGCAATATTCAGCTTGGAGTCAGCAGGCGGCTATATCCGGAAGTGTGATGTTTGCCCAGAACTGGCAACGATGATCACATGACTCATTCCTGCCACAGAGACCTTACTGTGGTAGTAGTTATCGGCAAATACCCGAAAATAATGGTGTCCCGAGTCTCTTACGGAAGCTTTGAGATGCTATTCTGGTGCGGAAGAGCAGGCATCGATATGATGATAATATTCGCGACAGAACAGGTAGCAGCAGAAGCATTACAGACAAAAAACAGGTTCAGATCTGGCTATTTTGGCCGTACCGAAGAAGCTGTGCCAGTCTGTCCTGCGTCAATATGTATGAATGGAACGCGACAGGCGTATCGAATGCAGGGACTTATCAGCGAAGACAGAATTACTATGGATGCAGCCATTGCGGAGCGAGTGCCGCTTCCATTCAGATCACAAAAGCAAAAGGTTGGCCGTTCATTCTCGATCTGTCATAGAACTGAGAGTGAATGAAGGCGAAAGTCCGGAGACATGTCTTCAGATGCAGGAATGAGATTATGGTCAGCGGAGCCGATTCAGGCGGAGAGGAACCTTCGGATGATCTTAAGAAAACTACAGATCAGACCGATTGAGACGCCGGGGACTAGGAAAATCGTAACAATTTGAGGTGTGCTTATTAGTGGCCCATGGGACACAATATCAAGAAAAATTAAACAACAGAAATTCGGTGAGTTGCCCAGAACTCGAAGCGTTATGGAAAATTAAAAGGAGCAGAAATAAGCGGGATCTGAGAAAAGATTATAAACAGTCTTTTATATAGAGTTTGGCTCTTTTCAGTGCGCTCAAAAATTTGACATTGAGACGGGAAAAACAGTCATAAAAACAGGATGAATCAGATAAAAAGCATTAGAAAAAGGGGCCTGATGTAAAATCTCGCTGATGAAAAATCAGTCGAAATTTAACAGCCCCTTTTTATAATTAAAGAGGATATATTTGTTTCCATAGAATAATCTGAATCGGAGGTAATTATGTTTAAAAGAGCACAAAGAATGAACTCATTCCATACGAGCGTCTTTACTGAACTTCTAGAAGAAAAAAAACGTTACGAAAAAGAAAAAGATGAAAAAGTAATTGATTTTTCCCTGGGATCGCCAACAATTCCGCCTTCACCATCAATTATTAAAACAATGACTAAGGCTGTATCGATTCCTTCCAACTATCGATATGCGGTTATGCCGCTTTCTGGCATGATCAGCTCTATTCAAAAATGGTATCAGAGCCGGTATCAAACCAGCCTTGAAGAAAACGAGATCACATTATTGCAGGGATCTCAGGAAGCTCTTGTCAATCTCCCTCTGATTTATTGCAATCCAGGAGATATCGTACTCGTTCCAGATCCTTATTATCCTGTTTATGTTGATGCGCCTCCGGCCCACTGCGGGTGCAAATATTCATTTCATGCCTTTGAAAGCTGAAAACAATTACTTAATTGACCTGGACGCGATCCCAGATGACGTTGCACAAAAAGCAAAAATGATGATCGTGTGTTATCCGAATAATCCTACCGGAGCCTGTGCACCCGATTCTTTTATCAATGATCTAATCGCCTTCGCCAGAAAAAACAATATTCTTGTAGTCTATGATAACGCCTATTCTGACCTGGTTTATACAGGCGTTCCCGGCAGATCTTTCCTCTCCTTTGATCATGCGATAAGTCGGAGTGGAATTTAATTCTTTTTCCAAGTCCGTATGGAAATGGCTGGAAGCAGACTCGGTTTTCTTCTGGGGAAACCGAGGAGTTGTTGAAGCCTGATAAAGTTCTAAGTCGAATAGATTTAATTGGTACACTGTCCCTCTTATTCCTGTTCAGGAAGCAGGAATTGCGGCTCTTGAATCCGGAAGTTCTCTGGTAAAAGAGACTCAGCAACGATATGAACATAAAAGAGATTTGATGGTTGATTCTTTCCGGCTTGCCGGTTGGGAGCTTCCCTGCCCAAAGGCAACCATGTTCATCTGGGCAAGAATCCCAGAAAAGTATAAGAATTGTTATGAATTCTGCCATGAACTGTTAAAAGCCACAGGAGTAATGGTTACTCCGGGAACAGCCTTTGGTCCAATGGGAGAACGATATGTTCGCTTATCTTTTGTATTAGAAGAGGAAGATATTTTGGAAGCTGCCAGCAGAATCAGGGAAAGTCAGTTTTTCCTAAAATCTGATTACTCTGATTAAGGTAGAGAACACATTCTCTGAATGTTTTAGCAGAAGGATAATTTAACGTTTTTTTCATCAGGAGTATCATTTTGTTAGTCAATCATCAATTCAAATAAATAAAAGTCCTAAAACCGGCCAGAACATTCTGGTCGGTTTGTTGATTTGGTCAGCTTGCAGCTTTCAGCCATTCCATTAAAACTATCGCATTGTTTTCGTCTTTATTTTTTGATCCGTAAAGCAAGGTTACATTTTCCTGATTTAACTTTTCCATAATCTCTTTTTTAAGTTCTCTGGCATCTTCAGATTGGTTAAGCTCACTTAAATAGGCCTCTTTAAATTGTTCAAAACTTTCATTGCCTTGATGGAATTGTTTCCGTTCTTCACTTGAAGGAGCAGCCTGTTTTGCCCATTCATCAAGATCAGCCTTGAGTTTACTTTCACCTCGCGGCCATAAACGATCGACTAAAATTCGATATCCATCATCTGGACTTTCAGGTTCATATATACGTTTGATTTTCAGAATTCCCATATATCCTCCATTCATCAACTGATTAATTCCAGTTTTATTTCTTCTTTGTAATCTGAACAAAGATTATGAAAAGGGGCTGTTAAATTTCTGACAGTCCAAAAATAAAAAGAGGCACCTGATCCGTAATGGATGAGGTGCCTTTTTT
>NZ_CAXHOA010000020.1:0-37143 GCF_964018005.1 uncultured Dubosiella sp. | reverse complement strand
GTTGTGGAAAGAGGGAGAAGGCGTGTTTCTGGTTTTGAGAGATCGAACGACCACCTTGCCGCTGGCGAGGTTTTTTTTATTGGCATATGGAATGAAAGCTGTTTTTCTTTTTGTTTAAATAGAATCAGGAGATGATGTGCAATGAACAATTCGTCGAAGGAGGAAAACAAAAAGGTCCTGCTGGATCCCCAGCCGGCTTTACAATTTATTTTCGCGATGTTCGCCCTCTTTACGTGGCTGGGCGTTCTCGTGAAAGTGCCAAACGATTCCGCCATCACGATGGGAATTTTGGAAATTTCACTGGGCGCGGCCGCGTTTGCCGGCAGCATTTTAAATTTGATTCGTGGTGACCAGCAAGGAAACATCAACTTGATTTTGTCCGTTATTCTTGGCTTTTCGGGCGGTATCACCCAAATCGTTTCCGTGGTCGCCCATCAAAACCATTTGGTGTTCCATCCCTGGATTAGCAGCGTCGTGCTTTTGGTCGGCGCGATTTACATGGCGTGCTTTTTGCCGCTTTTGACAAAAAAGCCGCTTTATCAGCTTGTTTCCCATTTGAGCGTTGTGCTCGGCTTTTTATTTTCGTCGTTATCCATGCTGCTGGCCCAGCCTTCCTGGCGGGTGATCGGCGCGTGGTGCTTGTTTGTGTTTGCCTTGACGGCTCTGTATGCCGGCATCAGCAACATGTACAACGAAATGGGAATCCGCATTTGGCAGGGAAAAAGCCTGGCGGATTATTTAAAAAAGTAGAAAAAGAAAACGAAAGAGCTTTGGACGGATCCACGTCCTGTGTTCTTTCGTTTTTTCTTTTATTTTTGTGTTCGATGTTCCGGAACGACGATCGCAAGTCCGCCAAGGGCGCTTTCCTTCAACTCGATTGGAAGCTTTTTTCCAGTTAAATTCATTGTTTGCACAACCATGTCGAAGCTGACCCGGTTTTTTTTGACATTCCGTAAATATTTCGCCAGTCTGGCCGCGTCGATCGAACGTTGCGCCGCCACCGCGTTGCGCTCAATGCAAGGAATCATCACATAGCCTCCGACCGGATCGCAAGTGAGGCCAAGATGGTGTTCCAGGCCGATTTCCGCGGCGCATTCGATTTGGGAGTTGGTTTGTCCTTGCAAAAAGGCGATCATGGCCGCTCCCATGGAACAGGCGGCGCCAACTTCAGCCTGGCAGCCGGCTTTGGCTCCCGAAATTGTCGCGTTGTACTGGATCAAATTGCCAATCAGCCCGGCGACTTTCAAGCCCTTGATGATTTTCCCTTTTGGATACTCCAAGTCGTAGTAGTAGTGGTAGACAAGGGCGGGGAGCACTCCGCAGCTGCCCATCGTCGGCGCTGTGACCACGGTTCCACCGCTGGCGTTTTGCTCGCTGGCCGCGTAGGCGTAGCTTGCTAGAAGAAGGGCGTTTTGCTCCGTGATGTCGTCGCAGCTTTTCGCGGACTGGTTCAAGGCGCTGGCGACACGGTCAAGCTGAAGGGAGCCAGGCAGCACGCCGGTTTTTGACAGTCCTTTTTTTACGCTTTTGATCATGGCGCTGAAAATCGCCTTCATGTACGTGTCAAAGTCTTTTCCTTCGATTTGATCGACGTACTCGTCAAAGCCGAGATGGTGTTTTTTGCAGTAGGCGTGAATCTCGTCCATCGTCGTCTGCGGATAGATGTTGTCGCCATCCAGCGCTTTTTCGCCATCACGTTCAATTTTGCCGCCGCCAATGGACACGAAGGTGTGGCTGGCGCAAGCCTTGCCGTTTTCGAAGACGTCGAAGCGCATCGTATTTGGATGCTGCACAGGACTTTTGATGTCGAACACGATAGAAACCGGAAGCGGTTTCAGCGTTTTTTTGATAATCATATCCGTTAAATGGCCGCGTCCTGTCAAGGCGAGCGATCCGTAGAGCGTCACCCGGACCTCGGTCGCATTGGGATAGGTTTGTTTGATGTATTCGCTGGCGCGCATCGGGCCAAACGTGTGAGAGGAGCTTGGTCCGGGGCCGATTTTGAAAATTTCTTTAATACTTTGCATAGTTTTGATTTCTCCACTTCCACCATTATACTTTGTCCTAAGCGATTTGTAAGGTTGAAAACGGTTTTCATGGATGGATGAAAAAGAATGAAAATTTTCTTGATTTTATGTGAAGGTTTGGGTATCATTATGACATATTATGGGAGGAGACATACAATTATGAAAGGTAACATGTGGAAAGTACTGGCCTCTGGTGCCATGGCCGCATCCATGCTGGCCGGATGTTCCGCCGGTTCCGGGAATGCCGGCGGTGCCGAAGGAAAAACACTGAATGAAGGGGATACCGTCAAAATTGGCTTGAACTTCGAGTTGAGCGGGGATGTGTCCAGCTACGGGCAGGCGGAGCGCAACGCGGCGCAGCTTGCGATTGAACAATACAACGCGCGGACGGATACGAAATTCAAAGCGGAAGGCGTGGAAGTCGACGACAAAGGCGACGCGGCCGAAAGTACGACGCAGGCCGTGAAGCTTTGCACGGAAGATGGCGTAGCGGCTATCGTCGGACCGGCGACTTCGGGCGCTTCGATCGCGACATACGCCGTGGCGGATGAAAACAGCGTGCCGGTTATTTCGCCGAGCGCGACGCAGGTGAACGCGATGATGAACGGGGACAACGCCTACGAATACGCTTGGCGCGTTTGCTTCGAAGATTCGTATCAGGGCGCCGCGATGGCGATTTACGCGGCCGACACCCTCAACTGTAAAAAGGCGGCTATTATCAACGAAACATCGGATTATGGTCAGGGACTGGCCAACCAGTTTGAAGAAACGTTTAAAGAGCATGGCGGAGAAGTCGTTGCCCATGAACAATACAACGCGGGCGACACCGATTTCGCTTCGATGCTGACATCCATGAAAAGCAAGGATTTCGACGTCCTCTACATCGCGGGGTACTATTCCGAGGCGGGTCTGATCATCAAACAGGCGCGTACCGATGGAATCGACTGCCCGATTGTGGGCGCGGACGGCTTTGAGTCGGAAGTGCTTTCCGAGCTGGCCGGCAAGGAAAATCTGAATCAAGTATGGTATACGACGGCGTACACGACCGTGGACGCCTCCGACGAATTGAACGCGTTCATCGAAGCGTACAAAGCGAAATACGATGAAACGCCGAATATGTTCTCCGCGCTGGCTTACGACGCGACCAACCTCGTTCTCGACGAGCTGGAAGCGACAGGAAAGACGGGCGCGGAACTGAACGAAGCCATCAAAAAGGCGGAATTCTCCGGCATTACCGGATCTTTCACATTTGACGAGGCGACCCATACGCCGGTCAAGAGCGTCATGGTCGTGAACCAGGTCGATGGCGTGCAGACGGAAGCAACGGAAGTCACAGTCGACTAATCAACCTTTGCGAGTTGAAAGGGGAAAGCGATTTCCCCTTTTTTCCAATTTAGAAAGAGAGTGATAAAATGAGCCAATTTCTTCAACAAGTCGTCAATGGATTGTCGCTTGGCAGCATTTACGCGCTGGTGGCGCTAGGATACACCATGGTGTACGGCATCATCAAACTCATCAACTTCGCCCATGGCGACGTGTACATGATCGGCGCGTATGTCGCCTTCATCGTGACGACGTATTTCGGGTTCGGCTTTTTTCCAGCCCTGATTACTTGTATGGTCGTCTGCGGTGTGCTGGGCGTTTTGATCGAGCGAATCGCGTACCGGCCGCTGCGGCACGCCCCGCGGATTACCGCCCTGATCACGGCGATCGGTGTTTCGTACGTGATCGAGTACACGACCGCCTATTTCATGGGCACGGAAAAGCGGACGTATCCGCAGCTGTTGTCCAACGCTTCGTTTAATTTGGGGCCAATCAAAATCACGACCCAGCAAATTTATATTTTTGTGATTACCATCGTTTTGATGATTATTTTGCAGTTTATTATTCAAAAGACGAAAATCGGCCGGGCGATGCGCGCGGTCAGCACGGACGAGAACGCGGCGCAGCTGATGGGAATCAGCGTCGACACCACGATTTCGTTCACATTCCTGATTGGATCGGCTCTGGCCGGCGCGGGCGGCATCCTGGTTGGAATTTACTACAATTCCATCAACCCGCTTATGGGAATGGTTCCTGGACTGAAGGCGTTCGTCGCGGCTGTTTTCGGTGGTATCGGAAGCATTCCCGGCGCCTTGATCGGCGGTTTGTTTATCGGAATGGCGGAAACGATGGTCGTCGCGTATGGCAGTTCGTTGTACCGCGACGCGATCGTCTACGCGATCTTGATTGTCGTGCTGATTGTAAAACCGGCCGGACTGCTCGGAAAAAATCAAAGAGAGAAGGTGTAGGCCATGTCGAAAGGTATTTTTAACAAAGTCAATTTGATGTGGATCGTTTCGATCGTCGTTTTATATCTTGTGCTGTCTTTGATGATGTCGGTTGGCATTATCAACTCCTACTATAAAATCACGTTGTTCAACATTTGTATCAACATCATGCTGGCGGTTTCGCTCAATCTTGTGATCGGGATTTGCGGCCAGTTCTCGCTTGGACACGCCGGATTTATGTGCATTGGCGCTTACAGCGCGGGTGTCATTACGAAAATGATGCCCAATTACTTTGGTCTGCTGCTTGGTTTGATTGTCGGATTCGTCATTTCCGCGATCGCGGCTTTGATCGTTTCCGTGCCGACATTGCGGCTGAAAGGCGACTATTTGGCGATTGCGACGCTGGGGTTTGCCGAAATCATCCGGATCCTTGTGCAAAACATGAAAATCACCAATGGCGCGGCCGGCTTGAGCGGCATCCCGCCGTTGACGACGTGGCCATTGCTTATGCTTGGTGTGGTGGCCACGATCGTGATTTGCTGCAACTTCACAAGGTCGGCGCCGGGTCGGGCGTGCATCGCGGTGCGCGAAGATGAAATCGCGGCCGAGGCGATGGGAATCAACACGACGAAATACAAGGTCATCGCGTTTGTGATCGGGGCGCTGCTGGCCAGCGCGGCTGGCGCGCTGTTCGCGTGCAACTTCTATGTGATCAAACCGACGCAGTTCACCTTCAACAAGTCGATTGACATCTTGGTAATGGTCGTGTTTGGCGGCATGGGCAGCATGACCAGCTCTGTTCTGGCGGCCATCGCGATTGGCTTGCTCAATATGGTGCTGCAAAACTTCACCGATGCCCGGATGATTATTTACGGCGCGATTTTGGTGATCATGATGATTTTTAAACCGGATGGCTTGATTGGAAACAAAGAGCTTTCGATGTCCAAAATCGCGAAGAAGTTCAAATCGAAGAAGGAGGTACGCTGATGGAACCCGTTCTTGAAGTGAAAAACCTGACAAAAAACTTTGGCGGCCTTTGCGCGGTTTCCAACGTTTCGATGGAAATCATGCCTGGCGAGCTCATCGGGCTGATTGGACCCAACGGCGCGGGCAAGACGACGCTGTTCAACTTGCTGACGGGCGTGTACGAGCCAAGCGAAGGGTTGATCGAAATGGATGTGGATGGCAAGAAACGGCAAATTGGCGGGTTGAAGCCATACAAGATCACGGACTATGGCGTCGCCCGCACATTCCAAAACATACGACTGTTCAAGTCGATGACAGTGCTGGAAAACGTGCAGGTGGCGATGCAGCGAAACATTCGTTACGGAACGATGACCGCAATTTTGCGACTGCCGAAATTTTACTCGGAGGAGCGCTGGGTGCGTGAGAAAGCCGAGGAGTATTTAAAAGAAGTTGGTTTGTATGGCAAGCGGCACGAGCTGGCGACCAACTTGCCGTATGGCGAGCAGCGCCGTTTGGAAATCGCGCGGGCGCTGGCGATTCAGCCCAAGATCTTGTATTTGGACGAACCGGCCGCCGGCATGAACCCGCAGGAAACGGCGGACTTGACGAATCTGATTCATAAAATCCGGGAGAAATATCATTTGACGGTTATTTTGATCGAGCACGACATGTCGCTGGTCATGAATATTTGCGAACGGATCTACGTGCTGGATTATGGCAAGATGATCGCCAACGGCACGCCGGAGGAAATCAAAAACAACGAGTTCGTCATCAAGGCGTATTTAGGGGAGGAGATCTAGTATGGCTATGCTTGAAGTCAAGGATCTGCATGTCCACTATGGCATGATCGAGGCGCTCAAGGGCGTTTCGCTAACGGTGGAAGAAGGACAGATCGTCTCTTTGATTGGCGCCAACGGCGCGGGGAAGACGACGCTGCTTCAGTCGATTAGCGGGATCGTGAAAAAAAGCGGCGGCGAGGTAATGTTTCTTGGCAACGACATATACAAAGCCTCTCCGCAAAAAATCGTGGCCCAGGGATTGACGCAGGTGCCGGAAGGACGGCGGATCTTTACCGGTCTTTCCGTGTACGAGAATTTGATGATGGGCGCCTATTTGCGGAAAGACAAAAAAGGAATCGAGGAGGATCTGCAAAAAATCTACAAACAGTTTCCGATTTTGGAGCAGAGAAAAGGGCAGGACGCCTCCACGTTGTCGGGTGGCGAGCAGCAAATGCTGGCGATGGGACGCGCCTTGATGGCCAGGCCGAAGCTTTTGCTGCTCGATGAGCCAAGCATGGGACTGGCGCCGATTCTGGTCAAGGAAATTTTTTCGATCATTCAGGAAATCAACCAGACCGGCACGACCGTTTTGCTTGTGGAACAAAACGCGAAAATGGCGTTGTCGATCGCGGATTACGCGTACGTTCTGGAAACCGGAAACGTCGTGCTGAGCGGTTCCGGGCAGGACCTGATCGAATCGCCGGAAATCCAAAAAGCGTATTTAGGAGGATAATATGTTTAAAGTAAAAGATTTTATGACCAAGGACGTCATCACGTGCGAACCGGATGAGAAGATCACAAAGGTCATCGACTTGATGAATACGAAGCATATTCATCGTCTGCCTGTCGTGGACGCCAACGGGAAACTGACGGGCATGATTACGGAAGGGATGATTGCCGGAGCCAACAATTCGGCAACATCGCTGTCGATTTTCGAATTGAACTACCTGCTTTCGAAAACCGACGTCAAAACCGTCATGATCAAAAACGTCATCTCGATTCGCGAAAACGAATTGATGGAAGAGGCGGCGCAGAAAATGCTTCAAAACGATATCGGCTGTCTTCCCGTCACGGACCGGGATGGAAAAGTTGTCGGGATCCTGACGCAAAACGATATTTTCAAGAGCTTCCTGAACGTGCTGGGCTGGGAAAATACCGGA
This sequence comes from uncultured Dubosiella sp., assembly GCF_964018005.1. Classification (NCBI taxonomy): domain Bacteria; kingdom Bacillati; phylum Bacillota; class Erysipelotrichia; order Erysipelotrichales; family Erysipelotrichaceae; genus Dubosiella; species uncultured Dubosiella sp. The sequence goes on along the minus strand of NZ_CAXHOA010000020.1, from coordinate 29,941 downwards.
TCGCGCATCACGCTGGAAGTGAAAGACGAAGTCGGTGCGCTGGAAAAGATTTCCAAGATCTTCGCGGATCAGGCCGTCAGCATTTCGAACATTGGCGTGTACGCTTCGCAAGACGGCGTGGCGAGCATGGTCATTCGCAGCGATACGACGCAAATCGACCCGATCACAAAAGCGCTGGAGGAAGGCGGATACACCGTCCAGGAAGCGCTGGTGATTGAATAAAGAAAACGACGGCGAAAACCGTCGTTTTATTCGTCAATCTTGTATGTATCCAAATCGTCCGGAAACGGAATGGAGGAAAGCTTGTCGTAGTCGGACACACGAATCGTAATGGCGATGGACGTATCCAGCGCGTGCTCGTCGATCTTTTGAGCAAGGTCGGCGTCAATGCGCAAATCGGTTACGACGCCATCATTGATTTTCGCTTCCAATGTGGCGTGGTCGACATCGACGGAGCCATAGGCGTCAAGCAGTTTGGCCAGTTCGCCTTTGTTGATGTCGAACGAATACGTGTCGCCCTCTTTTTTCCCGGAGGTAAACACTTGTTTCAGTTCTTCGTCCGTCATGTCGAGAAAGGGATCCAGATTGGTTAGCTTGGAATCGGTCTTCAGCCCGATTTTTTCGATGACGCTTTGCGTTTTCACCCCCATGGAGTTTAAATAGGTCTTTCCGTCCTTGATGTAAAAGTCAAGGAAGTTGTCCTGGGTCCGGCCGCCCGCTTTTAGGCTGGACGTCGCGGCGAGCGCGAGTTGGTTTTTTTGATCGAAATAAAGGTTCGCTAGAATTTCACTGGGGTCGTCCTCGTTCATGACGATATTGAACTCGACATGGGCGGAGTCGGCTTGAAACGTATGGTGAAGCGCGTTGAAAAATTCAAGAGAGAGATCGGCTGGCGCGTTCTTTGAGCATGCAGTTAGTCCGAATCCGAAAATTAATGTTAGTATGAAGATGGTTATCTTTTTCATATGGCCTCCGTTTTCGCCATTTTAAAATGAAACCTTCTGATTTGTCAAAGAAAGGACACAATGTTATGGTGCTGATATATTATGGAAAACAATACGCGCTACGCGACCAAGTTGCCGAAGTGCTGGAACAAATGCACGTTCCGTATGTCGAACTCGGGGACGAAGACCTCGACCGGACGCTGAAAGAGCTGATCCAAAAAGAGGAATCCACAGCCTGTCTGGAAGGCGAACGCGACATCTTTATGTATTTTAGCGATGTGCCTGTCGACACGATTGAGAAAATCGACGACGCGCTGAAAGCCAAAGGCATCCACATCGTGCACAAGGCGGTCAAAACCGACACGAACCTTGGATGGAAACTATCGGATTTGCTGGATCACATCCACGCGGAAGCTTCCTATTTTCAAAAACGCGAAAAGTTGCGTACGCTTGTTTCCCATCCGGATCCGGTTCTTTTAAGCACGAATCCCAAATACCGCGATTTAATGGTGATGGGCTTCGAGCTGCTGGAAGAAACCGATGTGCCTGAAAAGATGTATGACACAGCGATTCATTTGATCGAAACCTTTCCCGAACACGCATGATACACGAAGGCCCCGTCGCTTGATGGGGCTTTGTTCATAAAAGACAATCTAGTTTTGAAAAGACGAATGTGCTATTTTTAATTCGTTCAACATTCGTTCGAATCAGAAGGCCAGGAGGTGGATGGAATTGAAGAAAAAAATCACAATCGGCATTTTAGCCCATGTCGACGCCGGGAAGACGACATGCATCGAAAGCATGTTGTACAAGAGCCACACGATCAAAAAAGCCGGGCGGGTCGACCACCGGGATTCGGCGCTGGACTACGACGGACAGGAACGGGAACGGAAAATTACGATTTACGCTAAACAAACACGGTTTGCCTGGAAGGAAAACGAGATCTTCGTCATCGACACGCCAGGACACATTGACTTCTCCACGGAAATGGAACGCAGTTTGCAAGTGCTGGACGCGGCTATCTTGCTGATCAACGCCCAGGACGGGGTGCAGTCCCACACGGAAACGATTTGGAACTGTTTGCAGCGCTACAAGATCCCGACATGGGTTTTCGTCAATAAAATGGACATCAGCTTTCAAAGCCGGCAGGATTTGATGGCGGATCTGGAACGCCGCTTGTCCGCCAACTGCATCGACATGGAAGAGGAAGGCCGCGAAGAGAAACTCGCGATGGTCAACGACGAGCTGCTGACACACTACACCGAAGACGGAACGCTTCCGCTTTCGCTTTTGCAGGAAGCGCTTTGCCGCCGGGAATGGTTTCCCGTTTATTTTGGCAGCGCCCTCAAGCACGAAGGAATCGAGGCGCTGCTGGACTCGATCACCACATACACCCTTGAAACGTCGTATCCAAAAGAGTTTGGCGCCCGCGTCTTCAAAATCAACGAGGAAGGCATCGCCTTCATCAAGATGACTGGCGGGACGCTAAGTCCCAAGGAAGTCGTCGAAGGCGAGAAGATCGACCAGATTCGCGCGTATCAAGGCGAAAAGTACACGCTGGTCCAGCAAGCGTCGGCAGGTGACATCGTCGGTTTAAAAGGAGCGCCGTCTTTGCGAATCGGCCAGGGGCTCGGCTTTGAAAACGATCAAAAAGAATCGCTGCTCAACGCCTGTCTGGAATACGAACTGCTGCTGCCCGAAGGCGTCGACGCCGTGACGATATGGCCGTTTTGCGAAAAACTAGCCAAATCCGATCCCGGTCTGGAGCTGGCCTACCACGAGCGCAGCAAGACGATCTCGCTTTCGCTCATGGGCGAAGTCCAAAAAGAAGTGCTGCAGCGACGCATCGAGGAAGGCACCGGCATCCGCGTCGGCTTCACGCAAGGAAAAGTGCTTTTCAAAGAAACCATCGCCTCTCAAAGCTATGGCGTCGGCCATTTCGAACCGCTGCGCCACTATGCCGAAGTCCACGTCGTATTGGATCCTTTGCCGGCGGGCAGCGGGATCCAAATCGTCAACGAAAACAAAATCGAGAATTTGTCGTTGGGCTGGCAGCAGCAAATTTTGAACGCATTGCGCTACGCCCACAAAGGCGTGCTGACCGGAGCGCCTGTGACTGACATCAAAATCCGCTTCATCGCCGCCAAAGGCAACCTGAAGCACACCTCGGCCCAGGACTTCGCGCAGGCGGCCCGGCGGGCGGTTCGCCACGCTTTGCGGAAAACGAAATCCGTTCTTTTGGAGCCGTATGCCGATTTTGAAATCCGCACGCCAACGACGTCTTTGTCGCGGGTGCTTTACGAGCTGGATCAAAACAAGGCGGAATTTGCGATTGGCGACAGCGACGAGGAAATGAGCGTCATCACCGGGAAAGGCGCAGTGCGGCTGTTCATGAACTTTCAGAGCAGCTTGTACGCCATATCCAAAGGGCGGGGCCGGTTTACGATGCGCTCCATCGCCTACGCTCCATCCCCGGAGCAGGAATCGCTCGTCGAACAAGCGGGATACGATCCGGACGCCGATTTGCGTCATCCGACAGGCTCGGTGTTTTGCGCGCAAGGATCGGGCTATTTCGTGCCGTGGGACGAAGTGGAAGAGCACATGCATTTGCATCCGCTCGAAACGCACAACGAGACGACGTACCGTAGCGTGCGCTTCAAGGTAGGCGACGAGGAGGCCCGGCGCGTGTTCGAAATGCAAAGCGGGCGCAATCAAAAGGAAAAACAAGTCCAGCCGAAAAAGAAAGTCAAGGCGGACTTGTCGTTCGAGGAAGTGAAAATCGAGCCGCGCAAGCCGACTTGTTTAATTGTGGACGGATACAATATGATTTACAGCTGGGCCTCGCTCAAGGAGCTGGCGCGGGTGGATTACGATTCGGCCCGGGAGCGGCTGCTTGACGCCATTTCCAACTACCAGGGATACAAGGATATCGAGGCGTATGTGGTATTCGATGCCTACCGGCGCAAGGAAAGCGTCGGACGCAACGCGCATCGTGGCAAGATGAATATAGTCTTTACCAAATACGGGCAGACGGCGGACGCCTACATTGAAAAGCTCGTGCACGATTTAAAAAAGAAGTACACGCTTATCGTGGCGACGTCCGACGGGCTCATTCAAAACTCGATTCTCGCCCAGGGTGCCACGCGGCTTTCGGCCCGGGAGCTGGAAAGCCGCGTCATGCGCACGAACCAGATCGCGTTCGAGCATTTGAAATAAGGGCGGAAACGAAGGCTTGGGGGGCAAGCCAGGCGGAAGGGAGAAATAGCAATCCTTTCCGCTTTTTTTGAAGGCGCCGGGAGTGAAAAATGCGCTCTTTTGATGGAAAAAGGCGAAAAAAAAAGCGGGAATCCATCCGCCAACGTAAAAAAATCCTTTATAGTATATAGAAATTTCACAAAAAATTCAACGTTTCATTTGACAAAAGTAACAAGGGTTGCTAATATAATAAATTGCATAATAGTCTGAAAAATCGGCTGTTTTAAGCAGACAGACAACGAAAGGATGGCGTACATGGATAGCAACAAAGCGTATCGCATTGTCTCTTGTGGAAATAAATCCTCCCGTCGAGACTACTCTAAAGTAAGCGGAAATTTAGAGCTGCCAAATCTGGTGGAAATCCAAACCGATTCATTCGAATGGTTTACCCGACATGGAATACAGGAGGTTTTCGAAGAGATTTATCCCATTGAAAACTACGGAAAAAATATTAAGCTGAATTTTCTTCGTTATCATTTTGACGAGCCAAAATATAACGCGGAAGAATCAATGTATAGAGAATGCAACTATGCCGCACCGTTATATGCGGACATGGAACTGGAAATCACGGACCCGGAAACCGGGGAAGTGCGCACAAAGCAGGAAGAGGTTTATTTAGGCGACTTCCCGCTGATGACGGAAACGGGAACTTTCATCATCAATGGTGCGGAGCGGGTCATCGTCAGCCAGATCGTCCGCTCGCCAGGCGCGTATTTTTCGGAAGTATACGACGAAAAGACCGGTAAACAAAACTACAACTGCGAGTTGATCCCGAGCCGCGGTACCTGGCTTGAATTCATGACCGAGCAGAAAAAGACGATGGCCGGACGCACAATCAACGTGTCGATCGACCGCCGCCGCAAGATCCTGTTCTCGATTTTCTTCAAAGCGCTGGGCATGTCCTTTGGCATCGAGAAAAACGAGGACGCGTTCGACACGAAAGATCTTTCCAAGTTTTTGGCTTCCATCGGACGCCATGTGGAAGATCCGGCCGTGGATGAGGAAGACCGCGAATACATGAACATGTATTTGATGCTTTATAACGGATTCTTCGGCAAATACGAGGAAATCGAAAACACGTTGCTCAACGACAAGGTGAAAACGACCGAAGAGGCGCTGCTTTCTTTTTATGAAAACCAGCGCAGCGACGAGATCCCGACGCTAGACGGCTCCATCTCGCTCATGCAGGCCAAGTTTTTCGATCACCGCCGCTACGACCTGACGAAGGCGGGCCGCTATAAACTCCGTAAAAAGCTGAACGCGTACGCCCGGATGATGAACAACACGCTGGCGTACGACATCGTGGACGTCGATGGCAACGTGGTCATGGAAAAGGGAACCCATGTCCACCGCGACGAGCGTAACAAACTGCGCGATGTTCTGGCCAAAGGCGGATACATGAATCCATATCCATTCCGTTCCGAGTTCCACGAGGAGGACATCGTCACGATTCCGACCTCGTACAACGCCGGGCTTGTCGGCCGGGTGCTGGCACGCGACGTGGAAGTCGACGGCGTGCTTTACGAGCAGGGAACGGTACTGACACAAAACGATGTGGACGCGATCCGCGCCAAAAAAGAGGACGTGAAGATTTATGCCGGCATCGTCGCGAAAAAAGTGACGCTTACGCCGGAAAACTTCCAGGCGGTCATGAATTACGGACAGCGCCTGTTCGCACTGGGCCGGCTGACCAACGCCCATGGCGCCGATTTGATGGACGACGAGTTCGAGCTTGTCGTACCTCGCTACACGGTTGGCGTGTCGCCGGATCGGCTGGACGACGCCGCGATGCTCGCGCTTCAGCAGCGTGTCGGCCAGGAGGAAGTCAACGCCTGGCTGATTGGCGCCGCTTTGCAGGAAGTCGAAGTCGTCGACAAAGACGAGCAAATCGTCAAGATCATCGGAAACGACCCGTTTGCTGAGCGCCACACGATCACGATGGCCGACATCTACGCCTTCTTCGGCTATGATTTGAATGTCATGGACGGCATTGGCGAAACCGACGATATCGACATGCTTGGAAACCGCCGCATTCGCGCGGTTGGCGAATTGATCCAGAACCAGTTCCGGATTGGTTTGTCCCGCATGGAACGCGTCGTGAAAGAAAGAATGTCGATTCAGGAGCTCGACAGCCTGACGCCAAGAAAGCTGACGAACATTCGTCCGCTGACCGCCGCGATCAAGGAGTTCTTCTCGAGTTCCCAGCTGTCGCAGTTCATGGACCAGCAAAACCCGCTGGCCGAGCTGACCAACAAGCGTCGTATCTCGGCTTTGGGACCTGGCGGTCTGACACGGGACCGCGCCGGATTCGAAGTGCGTGACGTCCACTCGTCGCACTACGGCCGGATTTGTCCAATCGAGACGCCGGAAGGTCCGAACATCGGTTTGATCTCGAACTTGACGACCTACGCGAAAATCAACGAATATGGCTTCATCCAGACGCCATATCGAATTGTGAATAAAGATGGAACGGTACAAGAAAAAGCCATTTACCTGTCCGCCGACGAAGAAGCCGACTATGTCATCGCCCAGGCCAACGAGGTGCGCGACGGCCGGCTCATCAACGACCGTGTCGTCGCCCGGAAAAACGGCGACACGATCATCGTTGCCCGCGACGAAGTCGAACTGGCCGACGTCTCGCCAAAACAGATCGTTTCGGTAGCGACCGCCTGCGTGCCGTTCCTGGAAAACGACGACGCATCCCGCGCCTTGATGGGTGCCAACATGCAACGTCAGGCCGTGCCTCTGCTCGTTCCGCATTCGCCATTTGTCGGAACGGGAATCGAATACAAGATCGCGAAAGATTCCGGTGTCGGCATCGTCGCGAAGCAGGACGGCGTCATTACGTATGTGGATTCGCTGCGGATCGTCGTGACCGACGGCAACGGCGACGCCCACACGTACCAGCTGCGTAAGTTCGCCCGCAGCAACGCCTCCACGTCCATCAACCAGCGTCCAATCGTGAAGCTGGGCGAGGAAGTGAAAAAAGGCGACATTTTGGCGGATGGACCAAGTATGGAAAACGGCGAGCTCGCCCTCGGTCAAAACGTGACGATCGCGTACATGACGTGGTATGGCTACAACTATGAGGACGCCATCATCATGTCGGAGCGCATGGTCAGCGACGATGTGTACACGTCGATCCATATCGAAGAGTATGACATCGACTGCCGCGACACGAAGCTTGGACCGGAGGAAATTACCCGCGACATTCCAAACGTCGGGGAAAACGCGGTGCGCAAGCTCGACAAGGACGGTATCATCATGGTCGGCGCGGAAGTGAAGGAAGGCGACATTCTCGTCGGAAAAGTCACGCCGAAGGGACAATCCGAAGTTTCGCCGGAAGAGAAGCTGCTGCTCGCCATCTTTGGTGAGAAATCCCGCGAAGTGCGCGACAACTCGCTGAAAGTGCCACATGGCGGCGCCGGCATCGTGCATTCTGTGCGCATCTTCAAACGGGGCGACGGATCGGATCTGCCGCCAGGAGTCAACGAGCGCGTCAAAGTGTACATCGTGCAAAAGCGTAAGATTTCCGAAGGCGACAAAATGTCCGGACGTCACGGAAACAAAGGTGTCATTTCCAAGATTTTGCCAATCGAGGACATGCCGTTTACCCAGGATGGAACGCCAATCGACATCATCCTGAATCCGTTCGGCGTGCCAAGCCGTATGAATATCGGGCAAATTCTCGAGATCCACTTGGGATATGCCGCCAAAAAACTGAATCAGAAATTCGCCACGCCGGTATTTGACGGCGTGTCCAACGAGGAACTCGCTTCCATCATGCAGGAAGCGCAAATGACCAAGGATGGAAAACAAGTATTGCGCGACGGCCAGACCGGTCTGCCGTTCGACGAGCGGATCTCGGTCGGCGTCATGTACATGATCAAGCTGGCCCACATGGTTGACGACAAGCTGCACGCCCGCGCCACGGGTCCTTACTCGCTTGTCACGCAGCAGCCATTGGGTGGTAAAGCCCAAAACGGTGGTCAACGGTTCGGAGAGATGGAGGTTTGGGCTCTGGAAGCCTATGGCGCCAGCCATACCCTTCAGGAGATTCTGACGATCAAGTCCGATGACATCCAGGGCCGTATCAAAACATACGAAGCCATTATCAAAGGCAAGGATATCCCGGAACCAGGCATTCCTGAATCGTTCCGCGTCCTGATGCACGAGCTGCAAGGTCTTGCGATCGACGTGCGTCTTTTGGACAAGGAAGGAAACGAAGTGGATATCACCAACGATGACGACGAGCACGTCGTCGTTCACGAAACGGAAGTGTTCGAGCATCCGGAAAACGAGAAGCTCGAAAACGATATCGAACCGAAAGAAGACATCATTGATGTGGATGTCGACGATGTCGATCTCAACAGCGTGGCATCGGAAGATGTCAACGAAGCCGATCAAATCGACGAAAAAGAAATCGAAGATGTGGAAGACAACATAGAAGAGGAGGCGTAAGTCCAGAATGAGTATCAACAATTTTGCCTCGATCCAGGTCCAGCTCGCCAGTCCGGAAACGATTTTGAAATGGTCCCACGGCGAAGTCACAAAGCCGGAGACGATCAACTATCGTTCCCAGAAGGCGGAAAAGGACGGTTTGTTCTGCGAACGCATTTTTGGCCCGACAAAGGACTGGGAATGCGCGTGCGGAAAATATAAAAAAGTACGTTTCAAAGGCGTGGTCTGCGACCGATGCGGAGTGGAGATCACGAAATCAAGCGTTCGCCGGGAGCGGATGGGGCACATCGCCCTGGCCGCGCCGGTAGCGCATATCTGGTATTTGCGCGGTATTCCAAGCCGGATGGCTCTGCTTTTGGACGTCACGCCAAAACAGCTTGAGGAAGTCGTGTACTTCGTCAGCTACATCGTGACGGATCCAAAGGATTCGGGTCTGGCTTACAAGCAAATCCTGTCGGAACGCGAATACCGGGAAAACATGGCGATTTACGGCGCGTCGGGCTTTACCGCCCAGACCGGCGCCGAAGCCGTGCTTCGTCTGCTCAAGGACGTCGATCTGGAAAAGGAATACGACGACGTGCAGACCGCGCTGGAGAAAGCGCAAGGCGAAAAGCGTAAAAAGCTGATTAAGCGTCTGGACACGATCAACGCGTTCCGTCATTCCGACAACAAGCCGGAGTGGATGATCCTGACGAACATTCCGGTCATCCCGCCTGATTTGCGCCCAATGCTCCAGCTGGATGGCGGCCGGTTCGCGACAAGCGACCTGAACGACTTGTATCGCCGGGTCATTACGCGAAACAACCGTCTGCGCAAGCTGCTCGAGCTGGGCACGCCAAACATCATCGTGCAAAACGAGAAGCGTATGCTGCAGGAGGCGGTGGACGCCCTCATCGACAACGGTCGTCGTTCCAAGCCAATCACGGGAGCGGGCGGACGCGCTTTGAAGTCGCTTTCCCACTCCTTGAAAGGAAAGCAGGGACGTTTCCGTCAAAACCTGCTCGGTAAACGTGTCGATTTCTCCGGTCGTTCCGTTATCGCGGTCGGACCGGATTTGAAAATGTACCAATGTGGTATTCCGCGTGAAATGGCGATCAACTTGTTCAATCCGTTCATCATCAACGAGATCGTGAACGAAGGACTGGCCGCCAACCCGAAAAACGCCGAAAAACTCATCGAGCGCCGCGATCCGCGCATCTGGGACGTGGTGGAAAAAGTCATCGACGGCTACCCGGTTTTGATGAACCGCGCGCCGACTTTGCACCGTCTGGGAATCCAGGCCTTCCTGCCAAAGCTGGTTGAAGGTCGCGCGATGCGTCTGCATCCGCTCGTTTGTACAGCGTTCAACGCCGACTTTGACGGCGACCAGATGGCCATCCACGTGCCACTGGGCGAAGAGGCGCGCGCCGAAGCGCTCATTATGATGCTGGGTTCGCACAACATCCTCGGGCCAAAAGACGGCAAGCCAATCGTTACGCCAGGCCAGGACATGGTCATGGGAAACTTCTATTTGACGATGGAGGAAACGAAGCAGGAGCTTTTGGACGAGGCGAAACGCTACGAGGAAACGAACTGTCCTTTGGAAGCGGCCAACTGGAAACGGTTCGCCGAAAACGAGGGCACGGTGTACGCCAACGAAGAGGAAGTGCGGCTCGCCTACCAGATCGGTCAAGTGCATTTGCACTCGCGCATCGCGATGCCGGTACGCGGCATGAAAAAGACGTCTTTCGACGCTTCGCACGCCGGCGACTATTTGGCGACGACGGTCGGAAAAGTCATTTTCAACGGCATGTTCCCGGCCGACTTCCCGTATTTGAACGAAGTCAGCGCGGAAAACTTCAAAGCGACGCCGGATAAATATTTCATTCATCCGGGGGAAAACATCAAGGAGTTTGTCGCGAACCTGCCGATTACGCCGGCGTTCAAGAAAAAAGATTTAGGAAGCATCATCGCGGAAGTGTTCAAACGCTATTCGGTCGATGAAACCGCTGAAATTCTGGACCAGATCAAGTCGCTGGGATTCAAGTATTCCACAACGGCTGGAATCACGGTCGCGCTCTCCGATATCGAAGTCGCGCCAAACAAGGAAATGCACGTCGAGGAAGGACGTCAAAAAGCCGACGCGCTGAAGAAGATGCAGCAAAAAGGCTTGCTGACGCTGCCAGAATGGGAATCCCGTCTGAACAAGATGTGGGATAACGTCAAAGACGGCATCGCCGACGAGCTGATGGCAAACATGCCTCGGAAAAACCCAATCTTCATGATGAGCGAGTCCGGCGCCCGTGGTAACAAGCAGAACTTTACCCAGCTGGCCGGTATGCGTGGATTGATGGCCCGTCCGGGTCATGGTAAATCCCGCCATGGCGAGTTCGTCCCTTCCATTATCGAGGTCCCGATTTATTCGTGCTTCCGTGAAGGTCTGAACGTGTCCGAGTTCTTCTTAAGTACGCACGGTGTGCGGAAAGGGTTGACGGATACCGCTTTGAAAACCGCCGAGTCGGGTTACTTGACGCGTCGTCTGGTCGACGTCGCGCAAGATGTCATCATCAAGGAAGACGACTGCGGCACCGACAAGGGATACTGGGTCGAAACACTGATCGACCGCAAGACGAACACGGTCATCGAGGAGCTGAAAGACCGTCTGGTCGGACGCTACTCGAAGCAGGATGTCGTGCATCCGGAAACCGGGGAAATGATCATCGAGAGCGATGAATACATTACCGACGCGATCGCGCAAAAAATCGTCGACGCGGGCGTGACGGGCATGTACATTCGTTCGCCGTTCACGTGCAAGTCCACGATGGGTATTTGCCGCAAGTGCTATGGAAAGAACATGGCGACGGGTAAAGACGTCGAGGTCGGTGAAGCGGTTGGTATCATGGCAGCGCAATCCATTGGCGAGCCAGGTACCCAGCTGACCATGCGTACGTTCCATACCGGCGGCGTGGCCGGTTCCGGTACCGGTGACATCACGCAAGGTCTTCCTCGTGTCGAGGAGCTGTTCGAGGCACGTCATCCAAAAGGCGTGGCGGTCATCGCGCAAATTTCAGGCGAGATCACATCCATCGAGCGTGTCGATGGCACGATGCGCCAGGAAGTCGTCATTACCAACGAGCACGAAAGCGTCGTTCACAAGCTGAACGCCAACCAGTCGCTCCGTCCATGGGTGACGATTGGCGCTACGATCGAAGCCGGTCAGGCCATTACGGAAGGACCGCTCGATCCAAAAGAGCTGTTGAGCGTAGCGGGTGTGCGCGAAGTGCAGGACTATATTTTGAAAGAAGTCAAGAAAGTGTACCAGAGCCAAGGTATCGAGATTTCCGACAAGCACTTGGAAGTCATGATCAAGCAGATGATGAAAAAAGTTATTGTCATCGACAGCGGCGACACGGATTTGAACGTGGGCGTGCAGCTTTCTTTGAACAATATTACGAAGATCAACCGCGACGCGTTGCTGAGCGGCAAGACGCCGGCGACTTTCAAGCCGGTTCTGCTCGGTATCTCGAAGGCGTCGGTGGAAACCGATTCGTTCCTGTCGGCCGCCTCGTTCCAGGAAACGACCAAGGTGCTGACGGACGCGACGATCAAAGGAAAAGTCGACCATTTGATCGGCTTGAAGGAAAACGTCATCATTGGCAAGCTCATTCCGGCCGGAACGGGCGCCAAGGGCGATCGTCCGCAAAACGAGATCATCGCGGCGAAAGCGAAAGAGCTGCGCGACAAGCGTCTGGCGCGTACGCGTGAAACGCACGACGAGCAGTTTGAAGAAATCGCAAGACAAAACAGCCAGGAGAAAAACCAGGCGGTTCCGGTTCTCGAAGACAACTTGACGTTGCTGGACGATTCGGCCGCGGACGACTTGTTCAATCAGTCGCTGGATATGGCCGTGGAAGAATAAAAGAAACGAAAGAGGATGTCCGCTATAGGGCATCCTTTTTTACGTCGCGAAACGAAGTTCGTATAATGAATGGGAAACGAGAGGTAATCGAATGAAACAAAAACAAACTTTGGTCCTGGTGGCCGCGATCGTACTCGTGCTCATCATCGCGATGGGAGTTCAGTTCAACCGAAATAAAAAAGGGGCGCAAGCCGGCCAGGAAGAAACGACGGATGTGTACGTGGAAGCCGGAAACCGGGCGGACGAAGCGCTCGACGACGTCAAGGAAGGCATGCGCGCCACCGGCGAGGCGGAAGACGAGGACGCCATCATGATGGAAAACCGGCTGGTGCAGGAACAATACGGATTGTATCCGGGCGAATACGAAGTGAAGAAACCGGTGACGATCGTCAAGGCGCTGGACACGAAAGAAAAGATCGGGACGTTGGAAACGGGACAAGTAGCCAATATCGTGAATTTAAGCGAGTCGGATGGCGACGAAGTGTTTGGCCAGCTTGACGACGAAAACGGCGGCTGGGTGCTGATCCAGACGCAGGACACGAAGAATTTACAGGCAAAATAGGAAACGATGGGGGAAAACGCGGTCCTGGAAAGCGGTTTCCCTTTTCTTTTCGGGAAAGTCCATTTATAATGCTTGTTATATAACGAGCGTTATAGGCTAGGAGGCAGGGAAAATGGCACCCAAACCAAAAATCACAAAAGAGCGAATTGTCGAGGCCGCTTTCCACATCGCGCGCGAGTCGGGCGCAGAACAGCTCAACGCAAGAAGGATCGCGCAGGCGCTACATTGCTCCACGCAGCCTGTGCTGTACCATTTCGGGACAATGGCGGAATTAAAACAAGCCGTTTACAACAAAGCGGACCGGTTTCATACCGAATATTTGATGAGCGGGCCGTCCTCTTCGAAAGACGTGTTGCGGGGAATCGGCCTTCGTTACATCCGGTTCGCCAAGGAGGAGGCCCATTTGTTTCGGTTTTTGTTCCAATCCGGTTTCGTGGCGGAAAAGAGTTTTCCCGACATGGTCGATTCCGGGGAGCTGGCGCCCGTTCTTTTGGCGATGAACGGCGCGATGAAAACAAGCATGGCGCAAACGAAACAAATCTTTATGACGATTTCCTTGTTCGCGCATGGTTACGCGAGCCTTTTGGCTAACAACGAGCTGGACTACGACGAAGCGCAAATCCAGTCGCATTTGGAACGCGCCTATCGAGGAGCCATGCTCGCGGCGCAGGAGGAAGAAAATGAAAGAATTGGGGAATAGGAAAGGAAGCGCGGCGATCGTGCGAATCGGCATCGCGCTCATGCTCGCGCTGACGGCGACCAAGATCGTTCCAGCATCCAACATCGCCGGGTATTCGGTTTTTGTAGGGATCGCGTTTTTCTTTGTGACGGAAGCGGTGTCCAGAACACCGGATCCGGAATCGGGATTGCGGTTTCGCGGCGTTGGCAAGGAATTGAAAAAGCCGGATGTGCTGCTTTGGATGGCGCTGCCAAGCGTCAGAGGGATCCTTACGCTGATCGTTGGAAACTGGCTTTTTGGCGGCGCGTTCGCGACCCATGTGGTCGGAAGAACGAGCGCGTTTTTGTCGTTTGATCAAGGCTTGTGGCTGGTTGTCCAGCTGGCGCTTGGCGCGTTTGGGGAGGAAATCGCCTACCGGGGCTTTTTCCTTGGCAAAGGGATGAAGCTTTTTCCGTTTTGGCTGTGCATGCTCGTTTCCTCTCTCGCGTTCGCCTTTGGCCATTTGGCGTCGGGAAATCTTTGGCTTGTGGCCTACGATGTGGCAGGCGTCTTTGTCGACAGCTTGATTTACTCGATGATTTACTACAAAACGAGCAACTGTGTCATGAGCACGCTCGCCCATCTTCTGGCGAACGCGATTTCGATTGCCGCTCTTTTTCTTTTCGTCTTGTAAAGACGCAAATACGGGTTGATTCTAGGTGGGGAACACGGCATAATTGAAGTATGATCAAGAATATAGTATTGGACATTGGAAATGTGTTGTGCACGTTCGATCCGGAAACGATGCTGAACGAGCTATTCGAGGATTCCGTCGTGGAAGAACAGCTGATGGGAATTTACTTTTCTTCCTTGTGGGATCAGTACGACCAAAATCTGCTCACAAAAGAGAAGATGATCGAGATTGGCCGGCTGCAGGCGCCAGAGCTTGAAGGAGAAATTAGAAAGTTGATGCGGGAATGGGTGCGCCATGTCGACTTGATCGAGGAAAATATGGATTTCATGCAGCATTTGCATGATCTGGGATTCGGGGTGTACATCTTGTCCAACATTCCGGAAGACTGTTATTTGTATTTGAAGGAAAACGGTTTGTTCCGCGACATCGACGGCGGGATCTTCTCGTATCAGGAACGGAAAATCAAGCCGGATTTCGCCATCTACAAAGCGCTTCTTCAAAAATACGAGCTGGACGCGTCGGAATGCCTGTTTATCGACGACAAGGCGGAAAACATCGAGGCGGCAAGAACGCTGGGATTTTACACGTTGAAGTGCGAGGATCCGTACTTGCTGGCGAAAGACACGCGGGAGCTGCTGGAAGAAACCGATTAGGACAAAAAAATGCGGGAACAGGACAAGTTCTGTGGCTCGCTTTTTTTTGTGGTCAAGCTTTGATAAAATAAATATAGAAAAGGAAACCGGAGGGAAAGCTAATGTCGAAAAAGAAAATCTTTGTGCTGGCGTGTCTTGGCGCGATGGCCGGCAGCGCGGTTTGCCAGCTGGTGCTCGAACGCTTTGGCTGGACGGGATGGATCATAGGCACAATCGCGATCGCCCTGTTGGCGATTTGGGCTTTTCGGCAAGACAGAAAGAAAAGGACTTGAAGACGAGTCCTTTTTCTTTCGTACGATTTAAGGTACGGAAAACAAATCCATGAATTTTTGCTCAGGCGTGGAAAACAGCCGGTATTTGTTCCAGGTGATGCAGACACCGGATTCGAGCCGGGGAAACAACGGAACGAAAACGAGATCGTCCGGCAAATCGCCGGGTTCCAGAGCGAGCAACAGGATACAATCGCTTCGAACGAGCGGGTACAAGCTTTCCAGCGTAGTGTACGTCATCCCGATCGGCAGGGCGCGCTGGTTGTCGTGGATCCAGCCCGACAGCTTGTTTTTGAAGAGCGGGCTGTCCGGGACGGCCAGGCGCATCGAGCGCAAATCCTCCACGCGAAACCGATCCTTGACAAGTGGGGAGTTTCGGCGAATCAAGACGCCCCACGGCTTTTTTTCGGGCAGTGTGAAATAGTCGTACGACTCCAAATCGCATGGTTCGACGAAGGCGGCGAACGACAGCTTGTCAGCACGCATTCGCGCATGGATGCCGGCGTATGGCAACGTCAGCAATTCGATTTGGACTTTTGGATAGCGGCTCATAAAGTTTTGCAAGGGGGGTTCGAAAAAAGAAAGCGCCTGCTCAGTCAGACCGAGGCGCAGCACGCCGTGGAGTTCCTCGTCGTAGTGCTGAAATTCCTCCAGGACATTTTCGGTCATGGCGTTGATCTTTTTCGCCCACACCAAAAAAGCCTTTCCCCGATCGGTCAGGACGACGGATCGCGGCTTGCGCTCGAAAAGTTCGCAGCCAAGCTCCTCTTCCAGCAGACGGATTTGCTTGCTGAGGGCCGGCTGGGAAATGTGCAGGCTTTGCGCGGCTTTCGTGAACGATTTTTTTTGCGCGACTTCCAGAAAATAGGCAACGGTTCGAAATTCCATAAGAGCCTCCTTTTGGCTTTATTGTATAACTTTATGTTATGGAGGGCTATGAAAAAATCGGGAGAACCGATTCCCTCTTTCTTTAAAGGGCGTCAAGCCATTTTTTCAGCGTGGAAAGCCCGTCGATGCCAAAAAGGAAAAAACCAAGCAGCGCGTATCCGATAAAACGGATGTCTTTCGTCTTGTAAAAGCGGTATAGATGAATCACGACCCAGACCATCATGCCCGGCACCCAAAGAACCCAGTAGGCGAGGGTTTCCATGCCGGTTATCTCGAGCAGGATTCCAAGCACCATCAAAAAAGCCACGAGGATGTAAAACTGATTTTTTGCTTTTGTGTCCGCCTGCGCCTTTTTAAGATCGTCTTCGCCTTCCAGGCGCGCCTGCCGTAAAATGTCGTCTTTATTCGTTGTGTTCATACGAATTCTCCTGAAACGATCCACGGAATCACAAAGCCAAGCGCTAAAAGCGCCAGCAAGCGAAACGCCTTGCGGTTCATGGATCTTCGATACGTATAAAGCCACCATCCGGTTCCGCCTGCCAAATAGATGCCGATGGAAAGAAGAAGGCCGAAAACGATGTGGCCGTATTGCTTGCAGAGCGCGACGCCGACCCAGTTGACCATCCAGAACAGGAAGCCGGACGCAAGACGGTAAAAACCGGCGTCGACCGCTTGCTCGTATTCCAAATTGGCTTTGGCTTGCGCTTTATATAGAACGCGTTCTTTTTCCATGTCGTTACCTTCCTTTCATGAATGTGGATAAAAGCGGGATGCCCCAGGCCGCCAGACCAAAGACGACCAAAAGAAGGTTTTCCTTGTTTCTTGTGCGGATGAACTGGCAGAGCGGCCAGCCGCACCAAACGACGGTTAAAACGCCTTGACCAAACAAGGTGGCTTCCCAATCCATTCCGTGATCGCGCAAAAAGAGAAGAACGCATTGCAGTCCAATCAAAACGACGACGGACAGGAAAACCGAGTAGCGGCCTCGTTCCTCTTTCTCATATTCCTTGTTTCCTTCTTTTCTCGCTTTTTTCAGCACTTCCTCTTTGTTCATAATGGATCCCCCTTTTGTACTTTCAGCATAGGCTTGACAAGAAAACTTGTCAATTCATTTTCGGGTAAAGGTGGAAAACGATACAAAAAAGCCGAAAAAAGATCCAAGTCGCAAAAAAGAACGCCTAAGAGGCGTCTTTACGGCGTTCAAAATATTTTGGAAAAGAGGTAAAATGTAAATAAAGAAGGAGAAGGAAAATATGACAATCACAATGAAAGCGAAAGACGATGTGTTTTATCTGGACGGCCAGCCTTACTCCATCGCGGATGTCAGGAAAGTCGACGTGTTGTTCGAAGACGCGAAGTGGAAAGGGAAAAGCGCTCCGTTTGTTCATCAAATCGCTGGCGGGGGAACGAGCACGACCGCCTATGCCTTGTTCGAACCGAAAGGCTATGTGGGACTGCGCATCCAGTGGAACGATCAAATTCTGGCGGACTACGTGTCGGAAAATCCGGTCTACCACAACACCGACGCGTATCGAAAAGACTGCGAGAAAGCGCGGGACATCCAGCGCAAGCTGTTGAAAAACCAGCGGCTGCACAATCAGAAACGGGAAGAATGAAAACCCGCCGGCAAAAGTCGGCGGGTTGTGTCGTTTATTGCGTCGCGCTGGCGAGCCGGGCGCGCCGTTCTTCCAAAATCCGCAAGTCGGCGCGGTACGCTTTTTCATCGTACGTGTAAAATTTGAGAATCGCGAGGCGAATCAAGCCGCCGGCGATTGGCAAAAGCGAAATGACAAGAAACAATCCGTTGAGCGTCGTTTCGGATTGAACCGGGGCTTCCGGCACATAGCCGATCGCGATCAAAATCAAACCGGTCAGCGAGCCGGCGATAGCGGCCGATAGTTTTCCCATAAACGTCTGGCCCGAAAACGTGATGGCTTCGCAACGCTTTCCGGTTTTCACTTCGGAATACTCGATCGTCTCCGCAATCATGCTGGACATGACCGGACCGAGCGAAGCGTGGAACAGCTGCGTGAGCATGAGCATAACGAGCAGGACGCCAACGTTTTCATAACCCATCACGAAGAAGGCGACGCGCACGACGATGTCGGCCAGAATGATTCCGGTCAGGATCTTCTTTTTCTGGAACCGCTTCGTCAAAGCCGGGATGAGGAAGAAGCCAAGCGCAGCCGCGGTCCCCATCAGCCCGTAAACACTCATCAAGCCTTCGTTTTTCATGTTGTAGATGAAAAAGTACAAAATTATGCCGTTGACGATGTTCATAAACAAGTTCAAAAAGAAGATGGCGAGCATTTTGAACAAATGCTTGTTCACAAGCAGATTTTTAAACACGTCCTTCATCGCGATTTTCTCACCCTGGGACGGTTCGACGCGTTCCTTGATCGTAGAGTGGCCAAACATCATGAAGCCGTAGCCGATGAGCATGATGACGACAACGGCCATAAAGTAGCCATTGGCCAAATCGCCTTTTCCAAACAAGCCGACAAGCAGCGGCACGAGCGAACCGACGATGCCGATGCCGGCGAAAACACCCAGGTTGGCGGCTGTGACGAGGTTGGTGCGGTTTTGCGGATCGTCCGAGATCACGGCGGAAATCGACCAGAACGGAATGTCCGATACCGTGTACACCGTTCCCCATAAAATATAGGTGATGGCGGCGTAGAGCACTTTCCACTGCATTGCCAGATCCGGCTTGAAGAAGCACAGGATCGTGCTGATAACGACGAACAGCGGCGCGAATTTCAAATAGCCTTTGAACTTTCCGGTCTTGGTCCGGCGGGTGTCCATGAATCCGGCGACCATCGGGTCGTTGACGGCGTCCCAGACACGCGCGATCAAAAAGATCGTGGACGCGGCCAGCGCCGAAATGCCAAGAATGTCGGTGTAGAAAAACAAGATGAAAGAGCCAAGCAGGCCGTACGAGAAGCATTGTCCAAAGCCATACGAGAAGTAGCCGAAATATTCGCGGCGGCTCACGCCTGGCATGGAAACAGTCGATGGATTGTTCATATTTTTATTTTCCTTTCTTTTTACTTACACAAAGAGAAACCCGGTATGGCTTCCTCCGTTGAAGATCTCGCGAAGCATGGCGGGATCGAATTTGTGCTCGTGGTTGTGGTCGAGCAGGCCGTTGACTTCCTGTTCGACGTCGGTAAGCTGGGTGTAGCAGTAACCGCACATGCCCGGCAGCTCCATGACGACGCGGGTCAAATCGCGAATCTTGTGCAGGACGGCTTCCTGTCCTTCGAGGCGTTTTCCATAGCCCCAGCTTTCCTTGCCGGCGTACGTTCCGGTGTCGAAGGCGACGCCGCCAAACTCGCTGATCATGAATGGCTGGCCGGCATAGGCGTATCCTTTGGCGAATGTGTGGCGCAGCGAAGTGCGCGAAGGGCAGCCATTGACAGCCTGTTCCATGTTCGCGTAGCTTTCTTTAAGCGTTTTTGGATCGGCGTTGTAGTCGTGGACCGTGAGCAGATCGGTCGTGGTTTGCTCCCAGCCGTCGTTGCCCACGACAAGCCGGGAGGGATCGAGCGCTTTTGTCATCCAGTACGCGCCGTTCACAAACGCCTGCTGGGCCGGATGCTTGTAAATCTCGTTGACGCCCCACGACTCGTTCATCAACGTGTAGACGATGACAGAAGGATGGTTGTAGTGCTTGGCGATCAGGGCGGGCAGCTCGCGGGTGAAGTTTTCCACCGCGGCCGGCGAGTACTCGAAGAACGAAGGCATTTCGGCCCACATGACCAGGCCGAGCACATCGCAAAGGTACATATAGCGGGCGTCTTCGACTTTCTGGTGCTTGCGGGTGCCGTTGAAGCCCATTTCCCTGACTTTGAGCAAATCGTCGCGAAGCTGCTCGGGGGTGGCGCTCAGGCCGCCGTCGGCAAAATAGCCCTGATCCAAAACGAGCCGCTGCACAAACTCCTGGTTGTTGAGGAAAACGCGATGGCCTTCCTGGCGGATGTCGCGCATGCCAAAATAGCTGTCCGCTTCGTCGATGGCTCCCGTTTCGCTGACGAGCGTGAAGCGCACGTCGTATAAGTTAGGCTCGGCGCAGCTCCAGAAATGAAGCCGGAAGTTGGCGTCCTCGCTGCTGACGTCCGCGATGATGCGCGCCCGGTTGTTTTTGACGGCGACGCGAAACGAGGTGACGGGGCGGCCCTGGTAGGTGATGTCTCCTTCGACGCGGGCGGGTATCTCGCTTCCGGCGACGAAGAAGTCGAACTCCATCGTGGCGTTGTCGATGTCGGGCGTCATGCGCACTTCGGCGATGTACGTGTCGGCCACTTCCTCGAGCCATACCTGCTGCCATATGCCGGTCGTCCGGGTGTACCAGCATAAAAAGTTGGCGTCTTTCCACGATTGCTTGCCGATTGGCTGGCTGCAGCGGTTGTGGTCCTCGGCGCGTACGACGATGGACACGTCTTCCGTTTGAAGATAAGGCGTGATGTCGATTTGAAACGGCACGTGGCCGCCCTGGTGGGTGAAGACGTGGTTTCCGTCGATCCAGACGTCGGCCTGATAGTCCACTGCGTCAAAATGTAGCAGGAAGCGGCGTCCTTCTTTTTTGGATACCGCGATCGTTTTCCGGTACCAGACGATGGGATGGTTTTCCAACGTATGGACGCGTGAGTTTTTCGTTTGATAGCTGTATGGAACGACGATTTCGCGGTCAAAAAAACCAGGCTTCAAAAAGTTGTGGTTCTGAATGCCGAGATTGGCGTCGTCGAAGGCAAAATCCCATACGCCGTTGAGGGATCGCCAGTGTTTTCGCGCCATTTGCGGGCGCGGATGATGCAGTCGTTCGAACATAATTGTATTCCTTTCTACTTGTTTAGTTAATATATTCATTAATTGGTTAATGCATAATGAATTATAATGAGCGGACAGGAAATGTCAATAAAAACTGGAAGCGCTTTCTGTTTTCGCATCAAAATCAAAAAGTATGGGAGAAAACAGGACAAGGTAGGATGGAAGAAGGTGTGCTATACTGGAACCAGTAGAAACCGGAGGGATGAGAATGGCGGTATTTTCGCCGGAAGTCGTGTATTTGAACGTGGAGGAATCGTCGCTGCCTTTTTTTCAGGCGCTTGCGAGCAAGGCGAGGATGGATATTATTTCGCTTTTAAAGGTGAAGGAAATGTCGATCAAGGAGATGGGGGAAACGTTGCAGCTGTCGTCCGCTATCGTGACGAAGCACATTCAGATTTTAGAGGAAGCAGGAATCGTGGAAGCGCATTTGGTGAGTGGAAAAAGGGGGTTGAAAAAGATGTGCCGGTTGAAAATCAACGAGGCGCAAATCATTTTCGACAACAATTACGGAATGAAAAACCGCTCGTTTTACCAGGTGGATATTCCGATCAGCGCGTACGATCAATGCGAGGTGACGGCGCCTTGCGGCATGGCCGAGGCGGAACGGATCTTTGGCCACATTGACGACGCGCGCTATTTTCACGCG
The DNA here is from genome assembly GCF_964018005.1 of uncultured Dubosiella sp. Classification (NCBI taxonomy): domain Bacteria; kingdom Bacillati; phylum Bacillota; class Erysipelotrichia; order Erysipelotrichales; family Erysipelotrichaceae; genus Dubosiella; species uncultured Dubosiella sp. The sequence goes on along the minus strand of NZ_CAXHOA010000020.1, from coordinate 8,183 downwards.
CCCAACCGGAACCGGGTGTGTTTGCTGTGGCTTTCCTCCGGCTATTTGGAATATCCGATTCCTGTCTTTGACGTGGACCTGGAAGACGTGGGCGAGGTGGAGATCACATTGGAAATATGCAGCGAATTTCCGGGCTACAATGCCGTTCATCCGTCGGATATTGATTTTTTCTTTAATGGAAAGGCCATCGGAACGTGGACGAGTCCGGGTGATTTTGGCGACCGGAAAGGTAAATACACGCCGTCATGGTGGACGCTGGGCAGCGAATACGGACTGAAGAAAACGCTGCGGCTGACGGAAACCGGGGTATATATGGAACAGGAACGAATCGCGGATATCCGCCTGTCCGATTTACTGAAAGCAAGAGAAGAGAAGGACGTGCTGCGGTTTCGGATCGAGAGCCGGGCGGACGCCAAGCATCCGGGTGGACTGAATTTGTTTGGCCGGCAGTTTGGCGACTACGATCAGGACATCCAGGTTCGTTTTTTGCGGAAAGAGTAAGCGTTATGGACAAAACCAAAAGTTCGACGATTCATTTGACTGTGATTCGAAACGACGACTTCCTTTCGCCGTACTGGGCGGATCGACCGGTCATTTCCGGGGAGGCGGCCTCGATTTTGGACAACCTGATTCAAACCGTTCCGCAAAACAATTTGAAACACCTGCAAATCGACATCGCGAGCGACGGAATCGACGCGAAGGAAAAAGGTATTTACCGGGAAGCCATTCACTACTATTATGAAAACGAGCTGAAAAATATCCAGCGCAAACGAAGAAAAAACGTGGAATCGGGATTAACGATGCTGGCAATCGGCGCCGGCATCCTGACGCTCCACGCGCTTGGCGATTACTTAGGCTTGCGGCCGGTCACATCGGAAATTCTCGATATCGCCGGCTGGGTGTTCATCTGGCAGGCGGTCACGCAGTTCGGAATCGAACGGCATAAAATGAATCTCGACCGGGTACGGATCCGGGCCCTCGCCAACGCGAAGATCGTCTATTCAAAGCTGGACTCCCAGGCAAGAAAAGTCATGCGCGAGGAAAATAAAAAAAGGGAACAATAAAAAGAGCCGGACGATCCGGCTAGTCGATTTCGGTGCGCCGTTCGTAGATCGTGCGCACCTCTTATTTTATAAGAACAACGTGTTTGTCAGCAGACTAAGCGCTGTAAATCCAAAAAACACAAGCACTTCCATCGAACCGTTTTTGATCTTTTTTCCGGATAATCCAAGAACGACGATCAACAGGAGCGCGTTCGCCAGGCCCGGTTTCCAGTACGATAAACCGGAAAAGGCGACGACGAGTGCTTCATAGAGCAACGCGCCGAATACGATGTTTCCTGTCAAAAGTGTTTGGGCTTTGCGCTTACCGACACGAATTTGGATGTTTCGCTGGTTTTGGCGGTAAAAATCGGAATAGAGCACGGTCGCGCAAAAGACGACGATTTGGATCCACAAAAACGAGAGGGCGACTAGAAGCGACGTGGACAGGCGCGAAACGGTCAGAAACGCGATGTCGCCAAACGGGAAAAGGCGCACGACCGCTTTGACGAGCGTAAGGGCCGCGACTTCAACGAGCGAGATCGTTGTCAGGCGTTTCCAGTTCACAAAGCTTGCCATCGTCCAGCTCCAGCCAGCGGTTGAATCCAATGTCTTCATAGTCGTGGGAAGCCACCACAATGGTTTTCCCTTGTGCAATTTGTTCACGCATCACGTCCAAATACGTTTGGATCGACTTTTTATCGAGGCCGCGTGTCGGCTCGTCCAGCAGGATCACGTTTTGATCTTCCATCAGCGCCTGAATGATGCCGGCCTTTTGTTTCATGCCAACCGAATAGGAGCGGATGGGTTTTTTATTTTCAAAGTTCAGATCAAACCGTTCGCACAACGCTCTTGCCAGTGTATCGGGCGTTTTGTGACGCAGCCCTAGTAAAAATTGCAGATTTTTCTTGAGCGAAGCCGATTCGACAAACGACGGATTTTCAATGAGCGCGCCAATATACACTTCGTTCGCTTTTTCAATCGTGCCTGAATCGGCCGTCATCAATCCGCAGATGATTTTCAACAAGGTCGATTTTCCCGAGCCGTTGGCTCCTTTGATGTAGACGACATCGCCCTGTTTTAACGTAAGGTCGACACTGTTTAAAACAAGATTTTGTTTGAAGGATTTGTTCAAATCCCGAATCGTTAAGGCAGTTTCCATAGTTCCTCCTTAGCCCAGTACCCTCGTAAACAAAGCGGGTCCCAGGACGTATGTGTACACCACAAGCAGCAAAAACGCGATCCATAATCCGTACAGCTCTTTTCCCGCGTCGGGAAGAAACCACATTTCCGCGAAATAGCCAATTTCCCAAACGAGAAGCAGGGGAACAAGGCCGACGAGATACGTGGTTTTGTTTTCAATGCCGTTTAAGATGGGCAGCACAACGAATACAGTAAGCAAAAAGAGCTGGAGCAGCAGCGCTTCGATCTTCATGATTTGCCGGTACCAGTTGTCTTTGCCCGTTCGAATGATGCCGAAGTTTTCAATTTGTGTATACATCTTGATGCGCAAAAACAAAAGAAAATCGTATAAACAGCCGAAGACGAGAAATTTCGCGAACCCGAACAAGTAAAATCCTTCGGCTCCATAGCCCCAGTTGTTCCAGACGTAATATCCCATGATGGCGATCGCGAAGAGCGAGGCGAGCACATACGTTTTTTGCGTCATCAAATGGGTGACAAACGACTTAACCATAGCGGTACCGCAATTTCACCACGAGCCGGTACAGACCGGCAATGAGCAAGCCAAAGACGAGAAACGTGAGGGCGACTGTGATGTAGCGCCACCGGCGCGATTCGAAAGTCAGCAGGGACATGACGCCGGGAGCGAGCAAATTGAACGGGCTAAGACAGGAAACGATCTCGTAGTTGTGAATCGGCAAACCCGATAAAAACGCGACAAGAAAGGTCATGAGCAATGTGAAAATCAACAAGAGAAACGGGTACAAATACTTGTTGGGAACGAGTTGGGAAAACAGCATGCAAAGCAAATTCAGCATCGTCCAGCCCGCCACTTCCACCATCGTGTACGCGATCCAGTCGGCGATTTCCTGGTGGAAATAGAAACCGTGATACACCATGTGCGGATCGTCCAAAAGCAATGGGTTGACCGGGTTGATAAAAATCACCATCAGAACTACCAGAAACAAATTGATGAGAACCAGATTTCCTGAAAAGAGCGCCAGACAAGCTGCTTGAAGTAAACGCGCTTTCCAATCCGCAAACTGACCGTGTTGTCAAATCCGCTCCGTCGCCATCGCAGCGTTTGAAAATGCGACACAAACGGAATCAGCAGCAAATAGCCAATCAAAGGCAGGATCGTATCCATTCCTTCGTAAAAGGAAAAAAGCATCGGAAAGGAAGACATGGGACCTCGAGGCCCCAGCGTCGCGTAGATGGAATTGGGAAGCATTTCAAAAAATCCGATGGCCGTGACGCCAAGAAAGGCGAACAGGAGTATAAGTTGTGATTTTTTCTTTGTCATGCGTTTTCTCTCCTTTTTTATCCAACCAGACATCAATATATCATTATATTTTTAGATTTAATGTTTAATAATAATGTATTTCCGTCTTGATGGCTTTTACAATTTATATGCAATAAAAAACCTATGATACCGGATATTGATTTGAAATGCGCTCTCTATCTTTTCCTTTCGAACGAAAACTGATATCATATTTTTTAAGACAGGGGGAAAATGGATGAAAAAGCTAAGAAAAGCGCAAATCGTCATGATGTGGCTGTGGGTCATTGTGTGCGTCATCATGACTTGGGCTGCCAACGCGCCGGTGTTTCCATACATGTATTTGATCAATGTTGTTTTGATTTACATTATCGGCTGCCTCATGAAGAAGCGGTACTGCCGGAACAAAAAGATTCGCTACTTCAACAAATTCGCACTGGCGTTGGACGATGCCGACAACTACGAGCTGGTGAAGTTCGACATGCTCGTGGCGGGCGCCGAGGCGCTGCTTTCGTTTTTGATGATGTACTCCAACGCGGAATACTTCCAGTGGATCATGATTTTCTCGTTTGACATTATCATTATTTATATCGCGATCAACTACGCGGATAAAAAATGGTTTAGCAAGCAGAAGGAAGTGCAGCAGCAAGCTCGCAACACGAATGTGGAAAAGAAAGTGTCGACCGCGACGAAATCGAAAAAGAAATACCAGACGGGAAAGAAAAAGAAGTGATTTTTTAAAGATGTCGAAAACGGCATCTTTTTTTTCGAAAACTATCCGGATACAAGCTAGGCGAATCGAAAGACGAACGCCACGCAAAGGTTTCGTTTTTGTTGTTTTTTGGTACAATGGAAAGGAAACAGGAAAGAAGGATTTTCTATGACTTACGCAAAACTACAAAATGGAAGCGATATCCGCGGCATCGCGCTCGAAGGCGTCGATGGAGAAGCGGTCAATTTAACCGACGAGGCGGTGTATGACCTGGCACGCGCCTTCGCGACATGGCTTTCGAAAAAAACAGGAAAGAAGCAGCTGCGCATCGCGGTAGGCCGCGATTCCCGGTTGAGCGGGCAAAAGCTCCAGCACGCCATCACGGACGGGCTGCTTTTTGACGGAGCGCAAATTTTCGACTGCGACATGGCGACGACGCCGGCCATGTTCATGGCTTGTGTCTTTCCGCAAACGGACTGCGACGGATCCATTATGATTACGGCGAGCCACCTGCCTTGGAACCGGAACGGAATGAAGTTTTTCGACAAAGAGGGAGGACTGGAGTCGCATCAAATTAAAGAGCTGATAGAAATCGCCGATACCGGCCGATTCGAGCGGGCGGCAGAAGGCTCGATGCAAAAATGCGATTTGATGGCGTTGTACGCCACCCACTTGAAAAACATAATCAAGGAAGCCATTCAAGCGGCGGACTACGCGCATCCGTTAAAAGATTTGCACATCGTTGTCGACGCCGGCAACGGGGCGGGCGGCTTTTTCGCGACCGACGTGCTCGGACCGCTTGGCCCCGATATTTCCGGCAGCCAGTTTCTTGAACCGGACGGCTCGTTTCCAAACCATATTCCAAATCCGGAAAACAAGGAGGCGATGGCCAGCGTGTGTCGGGCGGTGCTCGAAAACAAAGCCAATCTGGGCTTGATTTTCGACACCGACGTCGACCGTTCTTCGGCGGTTGACGAGTTTGGCAATCCAATCAGCCGCAACGCCATCATCGCCCTGGCCGCTTTGATCGCTAAAAACGACCATCCCGCGACGACTATCGTGACCGATTCCGTGACGAGCGACGAGCTTCACGCGTTTTTAGAATCGCATGGCATGAAGCATGTCCGCTTTAAACGAGGCTATAAAAACGTCATCAACGAGGCGAAAAGACTGAATGAAAACGGCATCGACTGCCAGCTCGCCATTGAAACAAGCGGGCACGCGGCCTACAAAAACAACTATTTTCTGGACGATGGCGCGTATTTGGCGACCCGGATCGTGATCGAAGCCGTCAAAGACAGGCTGTCGACACGACTGGCGGATTTGAAACATCCGCTTGAGGAAGGGGAGTTCCGCCTGCCAATCGACGGGGACGATTTTATCGAATACGGCAACGCGGTCATTGAGCGGCTGACGCGAAAAGCCGCGGATACACCATTTATTCAAGCCGCCGATTCGAATTTTGAAGGCATCCGCCTCAATTTCGATTCCGGTCATGGCAATGGCTGGCTGCTCGTGCGCATGAGCTTGCACGATCCGATTTTGCCATGCAATATTGAGTCCAATACGCCAGGCGGCGTAAAACAAATCAAACAATGGCTGAACCAGGCCTTGCGCGACGAAACGCGTCTGGATCGGGCTATTTTGGAGTGAGCGTTGCTCATTCCTTTTTTTGTTGCCAAGCTGGTAAAAGTTTGATATTCTTTCAATAGAACAAAAGAAATCGTTTTCACACAGAAAGTTTACACTATCGAACGATTTTGTGAGATTTAGGATGAAAGTGCTTACAGCGTGTGCTATACTGAAGTAAACAAGGGATCTCACAGAAGGAATGAAAAAAATATGAACTACTTAAATTGGATTTTATTGGTTGTGAACATTTGTTGTGGGATCGTCGCACTCGTACTGCATCTGAATCACGCGTCGTTTGCGACGACATTGTCGATCGTGCTTTGTCTTGGCATGTCCTTTAAGATTGGGGAGCTTCTTGGTCTGCCGATTAAGTTTGACCGGTTCGAGTCCTAGTCCGAAAGGACTTTTTTTTTATTCATCCGGTTTGCTTGTGGCTGCCGCCTCTTCTACAATACGGGTATGCAGGAAAAAAAGAAGGACGGTATCGACGTCACATTCGAAGCGAGAGGATGCCGCAAAATGCTTCAAAAAAACCCTTCGCTCCAATCGAAAATCGTGGAAACTTTGCGTCGGCAGGCGGAAAATGATTTTTTCAAGTCGAAATACGCGACGAGAAAACGCTGGCATGACTTGCCGGTTTTCGAGTGCCGCGTCAACGATCCTTCCGTGGGAGCGGTGCGGATCGCGTTCGCGCGCCAAGGCGAGCGGCTCTTTGTGCTCTACGGCTCGACGACTTTGCTGAAAAAGTCGTTCACCCAGGAGCTGGAGTCCTTTTTGAAAGAAGGTTGATCCCGGTGAAACTCGTTCCGTTGCGGCAGGCGCAAATGAAATGGCTCAACGTCCTAAAACAAAAAAACCTTTCTTCCATGAGTTTGTGGACGTATAAAAAAGACCGGTTTGTCCGTTTTGAAAAAGAAGGCGACCAATGCTTTCTTGTCGAGTCGGGCTATGTGAACCAGCGTGTCCAGCTTGACGCCAAAACGGGAAAGAAGACGCTCAAAGAAGCGTTTGGGCGGGAGTTTCCACGCAGCACCCGGCTGTATATTCAGGAAGACTGATTTGGAACGCGCACAGTTTTTGACTGGGCGTTTTTTCATTTCTTTCCCGGCCTCGCGAAAGACAGGACGAGGACGTTGTTCGAAACCATATCAGAACGTTCGTTCAGACGGGGAATTCATGGTAGAATCAAAAAAAGGAAGGTGATTTCATGATTTATATTTTAGAGGACGACGAGTCGATTCGAACCATGCTTTCGTACGCGCTTTTAAAAGAGGATGAAAGCCAGGGATTCGAGCGTCCCGGCGCGTTTTGGCAGGCGATGGAGGAAGAAATTCCGCAAATGATCGTGCTCGATCTCATGCTGCCCGAGGAGGATGGCCTTTCCATCTTGAAAAAGCTGAAAGCCAGCGAGGCATGGGAAGACATTCCCGTGCTCATTTTGTCCGCCAAAGACAGCGAAGTCGACAAGGCGATCGGACTGGATCTGGGCGCGGATGATTATTTAGCCAAGCCGTTTGGCATTATCGAGCTGACCTCGCGAGTCAAGGCCATCAAGCGCCGCTATGAAAAAACAAAAAAGAAAGACCGGATTTTAAAGCGCGGAACGATCGAACTCAACGAATCCAAACATGAAGTGACCAAGGATGGCGCCAGCGTCGAGCTGTCCTATAAAGAATACAATTTGCTGAAAGTGCTTCTGGAAGCCGATGGATGCGTCGTCAAGCGCGAAGAGTTGCTCGAAAAAGTATGGGGACCTTTTTACGAGGAATCGCGCACGCTCGACGTCCACATCCGCAAGCTGCGCCAAAAGCTTGATTTATCCAAAGACGAGATCCGGACGATTAAAAACGTCGGGTATTGCTTAGCGGAATAAGAAGAAACAAAGACGGTCGTGGCGGCCGTTTTTACACATTACGGTCATTCAAGGGGCGCCGGCAGGACGGCTGCGTTATGATGAAAGAGTCAGGACAAGGAGGTATGTCATATGACCCAAGCATGGAAGGCGGGCGAAGTGTTCGCTCTGCACGATCAAATTTCGTACGAAAAAGGAAAAGCCGTGAAAAAAGTCGTCGAGGAAGGAACCGCGATGAAACTCATTTTGGTGGCGATCGAGGAAAGCGAGCTGCCGACGCACGCCGCGCCGATGAACGCGCTCGTCACGGTATTGGAAGGAAAAGGAACCTTGACGTATTTGGGAAAACAATACACCCTTCATAAAGGCGACAGCTTTATCTTTAACAAAGGCGACCAGCACGCGGTAAAGGCAGACAAAAAAATCAAATTCAGCCTGCTGCTGTGGGAACCGGCCCAGTAGGCAAAAAAAATCGAGGAACGCCTC
>NZ_CAXHOA010000019.1:0-53889 GCF_964018005.1 uncultured Dubosiella sp. | reverse complement strand
ACTTCTTGTAGGCATACGGTTTCAGGTTCTCTTTCACTCCGCTCCCGCGGTTCTTTTCACCTTTCCCTCACGGTACTCTTTCTCTATCGCTCACTCGTTTATATTTAGCCTTGGCGGATGGTCCCGCCTGCTTCCGACAAGATTCCTCGTGTCTCGTCGTACTCAGGGTCGTTCTCGCTTCCTCTTCCCATTTCGGCTACGGGGCTTTCACCCTCTTCGGCCGCGCTTCCGTTCGCGTTTGCCTATGGTCTGTCTCTGCTTTCCTGAACCCCCTTCAACCCCGTCCCTCAGAACGGTTTGGGCTGCTCCCCTTTCGCTCGCCGCTACTCGGGGAATCACTCTTGTTTTCTTTTCCTCCGGGTACTTAGATGTTTCAGTTCCCCGGGTCCCTCTCTCTACGACTATTTATTCATCCTAGAGATGACATCCCTTTCAAGATGCCGGGTTTCCCCATTCGGATATCGGCGTGTCTTCGCTTCCTTACAGCTCGGCGCCGCTTTTCGCAGTTCGGTGCGTCCTTCTTCAGTTTCGAGTGGCCAGGCATCCTCCGTACGCCCTTGCCTACTTGATCAGTTGGTTCTCTTTATTTCTTCAATGTGCTTTCTTCAAGATTTTCTTCTTTCGAAAACTGTTTTTCTCTTACTGTTTTCTCAGTGTCTTTTTTTCTCCACAACTTGCTTCAAGACCTCTTCTCTATTTGTTGTGTCTTTTCTTCAAATTTGTGTCTCCGGTTTTCAAAGATCGAACTCTGGAGGACGATCCTCCAAAACCTGATAGAACTCTTCCCACGTCTTTACACCTTTTCAAATTTCTTTCTCCTTAGAAAGGAGGTGATCCATCCCCACGTTCCCGTAGGGATACCTTGTTACGACTTAACCCCAGTCATCGGCCCTGCCTTCGACGGCTCGCTCCCTTTTAAGGGTTGCGCCACCGGCTTCGGGCATTGCCCACTCCCATGGTTTGACGGGCGGTGTGTACAAGGCCCGAGAACGTATTCACCGCGGCATGCTGATCCGCGATTACTAGCGATTCCAACTTCATGGAGTCGGGTTGCAGACTCCAATCCGAACTGGGACGGCTTTTTTGGGATTCGCTTGCCTTCGCAGGCTCGCTGCCCTCTGTCGCCGCCATTGTAGTACGTGTGTAGCCCAGGCCATAAGGGGCATGATGATTTGACGTCATCCCCGCCTTCCTCCGGTTTCTCACCGGCAGTCTGATGTGAGTCCCTAACTCGATATTGGTAACACATCACGAGGGTTGCGCTCGTTGCCAGACTTAACTGAACATCTCACGACACGAGCTGACGACAACCATGCACCACCTGTATGGATGATAACCTCCAACTTATCTCTAAGTCTTTGCATCCCATGTCAAGGCCTGGTAAGGTTCTTCGCGTTGCTTCGAATTAAACCACATACTCCACCGCTTGTGCGGGCCCCCGTCAATTCCTTTGAGTTTCACACTTGCGTGCATACTCCCCAGGCGGAGGAGTCACTGCGTTAGCTTCGGCACCGAAGTATTACCCCCGGCACCTGCTCCTCATCGTTTAGGGCGTGGACTACTAGGGTATCTAATCCTATTTGCTCCCCACGCTTTCGTGCCTGAGCGTCAGTTACAGTCCAGGCGGCCGCCTTCGCCACTGGTGTTCTTCCATATATCTACGCATTTTACCGCTACACATGGAGTTCCACCGCCCTCTCCTGTCCTCTAGCGTGACAGTTTCCAAAGCCTGTACAGGTTGAGCCCGTACCTTTCACTTCAGACTTGTCAGGCCGCCTGCGCACCCTTTACGCCCAATCATTCCGGATAACGCTCGCCACCTACGTATTACCGCGGCTGCTGGCACGTAGTTAGCCGTGACTTCCTCGAAGGGTAATATCAATCGGAGACCATTTCCTCTCTCCGCTCTTTTTCCCCTTCAACAGAACTTTACGATCCGAAGACCTTCCTCGTTCACGCGGCATTGCTCGTTCAGGCTTGCGCCCATTGACGAAAATTCCCTACTGCTGCCTCCCGTAGGAGTCTGGGCCGTGTCTCAGTCCCAGTGTGGCCGTCCGCCCTCTCAGGCCGGCTATGCATCGTCGCCTTGGTGGGCCGTTACCTCACCAACCAGCTAATGCACCGCAGGTCCATCCGTGCGCGGAGCCTTGCAGCTCCTTTAACACAGAGTCGATGCCGTCTCTGTCCCTATCCGGTATCAGCTTCCGTTTCCGAAAGTTCTCCCGGTCGCACGGGCAGGTTCCCTACGTGTTACTCACCCGTTCGCCACTCGAGTCCCGAAGGACCCTCGTTCGACTTGCATGTATTAGGCATGCCGCCAGCGTTCATCCTGAGCCAGGATCAAACTCTCCATTTGATTCGACTCTTTTTTTTCAATGTCTTTTCGCTGACATTTTCTTCTTCTTTTTGTTCGTTTTCCTTTTCAGGTGTTTCTCAAGAAATCGACGTGTTTGTTTCTTTTCTCTCGTTCTTGTACGATTGATTTTTTGTTTCTTTCGTTTCTATCAGGTTTTCAAAGATCGTCCCGCTGTTTGTTTTGCAAACAGCTTGTTTATATTACTTCTCTTTCTCCCGTTCGTCAACCCTTGTTTTGACTTTTTTAACAAGCGGTTCGTTTTCGGGAGGCGTTTCCTTAACGCTCACTTATCATACCGCACTCCCCATCAACTGTCAACTACTTTTTATATCTTTTTTAAAGGAATTTAGATGACAGATAAAACAGGAAAAAGAGGTGATCAAGAAGGGGTTTGCCTGGATCCAATACACGATTTCTTATAAAAAAAGGACCCCACAGGATCCTCTCGCTTCCTCTACGCGTCGCTTCGGGCGTAGGCGTTTTTCATTCGGCTGCTTAATTCGAATAAAATTTGGTCAAGCGTATCGACCGTCGCGGCTTCCACCATATCGCTTATCGCCTGGTTGGCTTTTTGCCGTAACGCGGTTTTCTCTTCTTCTGGCGCCTGCTCGATTTGACGGCCATACTCCTTTAACAAAGCGTGAGCCTTGGCCGCCACGCTGTTTTGGTATCGTTCAATCCAAATCAACGACTCTTTGTACGAGGCGTCCGCCATCGCCGCGATCAAACGCGAACACCAGTAAAAACTATTGGTCGACACTTTCTGCGTCGTATCCGCCATATACGCCGGCGTTTGTTCCACATCCGTATAAAAAGGCACGAGCGCGTTGAACACGTTGGACGCGAACGCGATCCACTCCAGCGCGTCGCGGTTTTCAAACGTCTGAATCAGCCCCAGAACGCAGTTGCGGTTGACACCAATCGAGCGGAACTCTCCCGCCATCGAACGATCGCCGTAGCTTAAATATGGATCGTAAGGCGTTCCTTGAAAATGCGCGCTCAAAATGTATTTGACATCTTCCACCGTGATTTTCTTTTCTGGGACCATGCACCAAGGCAAATCATCCGATCGCGGCGTGTAGCGCGCGTTTTCGCCATCCCAGCATCCCGCTTTCGGATTGAAATAGCGCAGCATATACCACGCCCGCGGCGTGTTGTACACATGGTCGGCATCGTCATGGGAGCCAAACGCGGCCCGCGGATCAAACTTTCCGTCCATCGACAAATCCAGAAAATTGTCCTCGACAAATTGCTTTAAATCTTTGGAGCACAAATTGTTTTTCTGCTTCGAATACGCGTCCTTGAAATCAAACGCGTCAATGCCTTGCTGGTTTGGCATGACAACATAGCTGTCGTCCGGTACGCGCCGCGCCATCCAATGATGGCCTCCAATCGTTTCCAGCCACCAAATCTCCTTACCATCGCAAAAGGCGATTCCATTCATTTCGTACGTTCCATACGTTTCCAGCAGCCAACCCAACCGCTCGACGCCTTCTCTGGCCGTGTGAATATACGGCAGCGTGATCGACACGATGTCCTCCTCGCCAATGCCGCCTTCCACGAGCGGATCGGCGCCAAGCACCCGGGGATTGGATGTGATCGTTTCCGTCGCGCTCATGCCGACGTTGGCGGCGTTCACGCCGCAAGCCGCCCAGATTCCCTTCCCTTCGATCACGTTCGGGCACGCCGTGTAGCGCATCGGATCGTCCGGAAGCGGAATGCAAACGCCCGAAAGCACAGATTTATACTCGCGCGGCTGCGCATCCGGCTGGACCACCACAAACTTTTTTACTGTGAAGCTACCGGCACCCGAGTCGTCGTTGCGCGCGATCATGCAAGAACCGTCGTAAGACGCGTTTTTTCCGACCAAAATTGTCGTACAAGCCATATGAATACTACCTCCAAAAGAAAACTCCTTTTTTTCATCATACGCCTGAACGCTTTCAACTTCCATTTTCAAACAAAAAAAAGATGGACTTCCATCTAGACCGTCGCCCCGCTTTTCGTCGTTTCGTCTTTGGATCCATCGTTTTCTTTTTTTGATTCACTTTCTTCTTTTGTGCTGCTTTCCGTTTTGTTTTCGCTCTCTTCTTTTTTGGAACCGTCGTCTTCCTTTTTCCATTCCACGTCCCTGTCGAAGTCGCGTCGGTGTTCCCGTTCCGGCCTTCTTCTCTCCTCATGCATCGCGTAGCCGCTTTCTTTATGGTCTTCCAGTTTTTCAACACCGGCGCCGCACAACCCGCCCGCAAGAAATGTCAGCGCAAATCCTCCTGTCAAAACGAGTTTCTTATGTTTCAAATAAAAATCTTTCATTTTTGTTCTCCTTTTCCATGGCTCTACGATACATTTATTTCCTTAAGCTTTTCTTAAATATCAGGAAACCATAAAAAAAGCAGTCCTCGACTGCCTTATAATCCAAATAAATGAATCGCCACGGTCGAAAACCACTCGATGATCGTTGAACGCAGCATTCCCATCGGTCCGCTGATCAGTCCGCTAAACAGCAACGCGAAAAACAGGATGTTCACCCACCACGCGCCATTGTTGATTTTATAATACAGCTCGTCCGGCAAAAAGCTCCATAAGATCTTCGCGCCATCCAAAGGCGGAATCGGGATCAAGTTGAAAATCCCGAATCCAATCGACATCGACGCCGTGACCGCCAGCGTCTGCGCGATCCATTGCCCAACCGTTCCAATAAAAAACGCGGGTGCGGCCTTGATCATGAAATAATACAAAAGCACGCAAACGAAGCTCAAAATGAAATTTGCCAGCGGTCCCGCGAAGCTCGTCCAAATCACGCCGCTCTTCGGATCCTTGTAGTAACGGGAGTCGATCGGAACCGGTTTGGCCCACCCGAAGCCGAACATCAGCAAGCAAAACAAGCCAAGCCAGTCAATGTGCCGGAACGGGTTGAGCGAAAGCCGCCCCGCGTATTTCGCGCTCGGATCGCCCAGCCAATAAGAAACAAGACCGTGGGCCACTTCATGCACGCTCATACTTAAAATTACGGCAATCACCATGATCACGATCGACGAGATCGACATATTCAACAAACGCATTAGACGTTAAACCGGAAATGCATCACGTCACCGTCCTGCACGACGTAGTCCTTTCCTTCCAGGCGCAGTTTGCCGGCCTCCTTGATCGCGTGCTCGCTTTCCAGCGCGTCCATATCCTCGAACGCGTACACTTCGGCCCGGATAAATCCGCGCTTAAAGTCGGTATGGATGACACCCGCGCAATCCGGCGCCTTCATACCGGCCTTAAACGTCCACGCCCGGCATTCGTCCTCGCCGGCCGTCAGGAACGTGCAAAGACCAAGCACGCGATACGCTTTTTGAATCAGCCGATCCAAACCAGATTGCGGCAAACCAAGTTCTTCCAGGAAAACCGCCTTTTCCTCGGCATCCAAAGACGAAAGCTCTTCCTCCATTTTCGCGCACAACGCCACCACTTCGCTATGGTCTTTGGCCGCGAACGCTGTCACCTTTTGATAATACGGATTCGATTCGGGATCCATCACGCCTTCCTCGTCCATATTGGCGACATAAATGACCGGCTTGGACGACAGAAGGTTGTAGTTTTTGACCAGCAGCGCCTCTTCTTCGCTAAGCTGCAGCGAACGGGCAGGTTCGCCCGCTTCCAAATGCGGCTTAAGTTTGGAAAGCAGCGCCATTTCCGCTTTCGCCTCTTTGTCAGCGGTCGATTTCGACTTGCGCTCCACTTTTGAAATCCGGTTTTCAACCGTCTGCAAGTCAGCCAAAATAAGCTCAAGGTTGATGATCTCGATGTCGCGAACCGGGTCGATCGTGTTTTCCACATGGGTAATGTTTGGATCGTCGAAGCAGCGAACGACGTGACAAATGGCGTCTGTCAGTCGAATGTTGCTCAAAAACTGATTTCCAAGCCCCTCTCCTTTGGACGCCCCTTTGACAAGGCCGGCGATATCGGTAAACTCGAAAGTCGTGTAAATCGTCTTTTTCGGGTGAAAAAGCTCCACGAGCCGGTCGATTCGATGATCCGGCACTTCCACGACGCCGACATTGGGCTGGATCGTCGCAAACGGATAGTTCGCCGCTTCGACTTGTGATTTTGTGATCGCGTTGAACAACGTCGATTTTCCGACGTTTGGCAACCCGACAATTCCTGCTGTTAATGGCATGTCAATTCCTTCCTTTTATTCCGCCGCTTTTTCCACGACTTTTTTTAATTTTTTCTCAAATTTCTGGCGTGGCATCAAAACGCTCGTTCCGCATCCCAGGCACTTGATGCGAATGTCCGCGCCCATCCGGATGATCTTCCACTGTTTGGAAAGATGACACGGATGCTCCTTTTTCATCTCCACGATGTCATTTAGACCGTACTCGATCTCCGTCATTTTCCTTTTCCCGCCTTTCATACGCTTCCAGCGTATTCGATAATAACATACATACGGTCATGGGACCAACCCCTTTTGGCACCGGCGAGATGTAGGACGCCTTGTCCTTGACGCTCTCGAAATCGACATCGCCAACGAGCTTTCCATCCACCCGGTTGATTCCAACGTCAATAACGACCGCGCCTTTTTTGATCCAACCCTTCGTGATGAAGTTCGGCACGCCGATCGCGACCACGACGATATCCGCCTCGTGACAAATCTTTTCCGGATCCACGGTTTGCGAATGCACCACGGTCACCGTGGCGTTTTTCGCCTGAAGAAGCAAAGCCAGCGGTTTGCCGACCAAAATCGAACGCCCCACCACAACGGCTCTCTTCTTGCTTAAATCCGTCAATCCAATCGAAGCGAGCATCGCCATGACGCCCTTCGGCGTGCAAGGCACAAGACCTTTTTGCCCGAGCAGCAGCTTGCCCGCGTTCACCGGCGTCAAACCGTCGACATCCTTGTTCGGGTCAATCGCGGCGATGACCTTGTTTTGATCAATGTGCGCGGGCAGTGGAAGCTGCACGAGAATGCCATCGACATCGGCGTCCTCGTTGCATGTTTTTACGGCGCGCAGCACGTCCTCGGTCGTCGCCGTCCGATCCATCTCGATCATCGCCGCTTCCATTCCCACGCTTTTGCACGCTTTTTCCTTGGAACGCACATAGGTGGCGCTGGCTGGATCGTCGCCGACCAAAATGACAGCCAGCATCGGGATCCGTTTTCCATCCTCCCGCAGCTGGTCGATTTTTCCTCTTATTTCCTGCTTGATTGTATCTGCTAACTGATTTCCATACAATACTGTCATGCAAACATCTCCTTACTATCCAAAACGATCGTGACAGGCCCATCGTTGATGAGCGCAATTTTCATATCGGCTCCAAAAACGCCGGTTTGCACGGGCACATAACGGCCAAGCGCGGCGTTGAAGTCGTCGTAAAGCGGTTGCGAAACGGCTGGCTTTGCCGCCTCGATAAAGCTGGGACGGTTTCCTTTTCTGGCGTTGGCGTACAACGTGAACTGGGAAATCGAGAGAATCTCGCCTTCCACATCCAGCAAGGAGCGATTCATCTTTCCGTCTTCATCCTCGAACACGCGCAGCTTGACGATTTTTTCCGCCATCCGCCGCACGGTTTCCCGGGTGTCGGTGTCGCAAAAACCGACCAAAATCATATATCCGGTTCCGATGCGTCCTGTCGTTTCGCCATCAATCGTACACGAGGCTTCCTTCACCCGCTGAAGCACAACTTTCATCGCCGTTCCTCCAGCAAGCAGACGCAAAGCGCCGTCATGCCTTCCTCGCGGCCAACGAATCCGAGCTTTTCGCCCCGAGTCGCTTTCACGGAAATTTTTTGGATCTCGCAATGCAGGGCGTTGGCGAGGTTTTCTCGCATCGTTGCGATGTGCGGCGCCATCTTGGGCCGTTCCGCCATAATCGTCGCGTCCACATTGCCGATTTCGTATCCGTTTTCTCTCATTAAAGTATACACGTGTTCCAGCAGTTTCAAGCTGGATATGCCACGGTATTTCGGATCGGTGTCCGGAAAATGCGCTCCCAAATCCCCAAGGGCGAGCGCGCCGAGCACGCTTTCCGCCACCGCGTGGACGAGAACATCCGCGTCCGAATGCCCGTCCAGTCCTTTTTCATGGTCGATTTTCACCCCGCCTAAAATCAAGTCCCGGCCTTCTTTCAGCGGGTGAATGTCGATCGCTTGTCCAATTCGCAACATTGCCACTCCTCCTTAAAAAAAGAAGCCCGACGATACCGTCAGGCTTTTATGGTTTTATCTTTGCACTTGAATGTACTGAGGCGCTCCAACACCGCCATCGTATACGGAAGCGATGACAGTCTGCCCGTTGTAATTGCCATGAACCGCCTGTCCATCTCCGATATAGATCGCGATATGGTCGACACCACGGCCGCCATTATCGTAATAAATCAAGTTTCCGGCCGTTGGCGTATCCGTGTAATATCCATACTGACCCGCGTATTGATCCGGCCATAACTGGTACGCGTCGCTCACGCCCGACATCGCAAGAGCCTGCTGAACGACCTGCGTGCACTGCAAGCCATCCGTCACGCCAACAAGCGTCTGCGCGTTGGCAGCGATCGAAGCGTTCAAATCCGCGTAGCTGTCCGTTGGCGTTTCCACTGGCGCTTCCGGCGCCGGTGCCTCGTACACTGGCTCGTCCACGACTGGTTCCTCGTAAACCGGTTCGTCGACAACCGGCTCTTCGACCACTGGTTCGTCTACAACTGGTTCTTCATAAACCGGCTCGTCTACGACCGGCGTTTCATCAACCACTGGTGCGTCTACGACTGGTGTTTCGTCAACCACCGGGGCTTCCGGTGCTGGTTCTTCCACGACATTTTGATCCGCTGGAATTTCTTCAACCGGCGCTTGCTCGACAACGGTATTGTCAACAACCGGGGTTTCAACATTCACGTTTTCCACAGGCACTTCCGGTGTCGTTTCATCCACAACCGGTGTCGTGATCGTTTCTTCGACAACCGGCGTTTCCTCAACGACCGGTGCGGCTTCTTCCGCGGCGGCTTCCTGCGCTGGGGTTTGTTCTACAGGAGCCGGTGCCGTTTCAACCGGCGCGGCAACTGCCACCTCCACTGGAGCGGCTTCGACAGGTGCCGGCGTTTCCTCGGCCTGTTTGTTGATTTCCTCTTCAACAGCAGCCTTGCTGACTTCTGTTACTGTTTCCTTCACATTTCCCATAATGTTGGAAGAAACACTAGCAGCGGTTGCTTTCTCTGTAGCATCCGCATCGACTGTTCCATCTTCTTCGGAAAAATAGTAGCTCTTTCCTTCGATTTCCTGCCATCCTTTTGCTACTGTTGAATCGTTGTTCACATATTTATCGCCATGCCAGCCTGGCTGCGTTTCCATCGCGTACACTGTCGCAACGACCGGAAAACACGAAGCGACGCAAAGCACGGCGGCAACTTTTTTACCATTGTTTTCAACAAAGTTCATTTCGGTTCTGACCTCCCCTACATACTACATACAATTCACTAATCAACCTAATCTTAATTCATACTTAGAATACCACGTTTGATAGGTAGAATCAAATTTTTTTCGGACGACGCCGTCCCCGATTCGCAAAACTCCATGGTGCCTATTATACACATTTCAGTCACGATAGTAAACCGATACGCTCTATGAATCCGCTTCCAAAATCCGGTGGATCCACTCGGCCACGCTACCCACCACCGCGCCGGCTTGCGCCTGGACTTCTTGCGGCGAACGATGAAACGTCGCCCCGTTTTCGTTGTAGACGATCATAGGCAAGTCGTTAAACGAGTCGCCAATCGTGTACACATCGGCAGCAGACACGCCCAAATGGCGGACAAGCACATCCAGACCGGTCGCCTTGGAACAGCCTTTCGGAATGCAGTCCAAAATCGTGTTGTTGATATAAACCGAAAGCCCTGTCTTTTCTTCCACCTCTTGTTTGTGGGCCCGCGCGCTTTGCTCGGTGTCGAAAAAAAACGAAAAGCTGTTGATCCACTCCCCGTCCAGCGCGCGGACGTCCTCGATATGGGTAATCATCGAATCCTTGTCCCCGGGCCGCTTTGGCAGCGTCGTGAAGTAGTTGTCTTTGGAGTGGATGAAGAAATGCTCGTCTTTGTATTCCCGGACAAGGTCTTTGACAAGACCGGTGTCGATTCGGTTTTGGAGCAAGTAATGCATTTCTTTGTCCAAAACGACCGATCCCGTGTTGACAATGTAAAAATCGGGTCGGAAGTCCCACTGGTCAAAAAACGGCGTGATGCCGTTAAGCGGACGACCCGTACAAAAGCCAAATAAGTTTCCCGCCTTTTGAAAGGCTTTGACCGCCTCCAA
The DNA here is from genome assembly GCF_964018005.1 of uncultured Dubosiella sp. NCBI lineage: Bacteria > Bacillati > Bacillota > Erysipelotrichia > Erysipelotrichales > Erysipelotrichaceae > Dubosiella > uncultured Dubosiella sp. The sequence goes on along the minus strand of NZ_CAXHOA010000019.1, from coordinate 43,253 downwards.
ATCCGCCGGATCAAACGCGGAATCCACATAAAACGTTCCATCAAAATCACTCGCCAGTATTTTCATTGTCTTCCTCCATCAAGTATGCAATGCATTGCGCCAGCGATGAAACGACATGTTTCGCCTTTTTTTGGATCCCGGCCGGCGCGAAATCAAACGTGTAGCTGTCCGGCACGCCTTCGATCATCGGCAAGTCGTTGTAGTTGTCGCCAATGCAGGCGACCTGCCCGGCTTCCAGCCCGTAAAACGAGGCCGCGAAGTCGATTCCTCGCTTCTTCGAATATCCTTTCGGAACAAAATCAACCGATGGACCGTTTTGATAAAACGCCACTTCGTTTCTCAACGCCTCTAGCCGCGGCAGGACCGCCTCGATTTCTTCCAGCGTTTCGTACTCGATGGACACGTGGACGATGTCCTGGTCTTGCACCAAGTCGGGCGAAGCCAAATCGTCTGCCAGTTCGCACCAGCCCGTCAAAAACCCGATGTCCGCCAGCGAACCGTACATGCCCGTCTTTGTCGAAACAAACAAGTTGTGTCCGTCCATCAACGAATAGATCTTTTCAAATGTCGGGTAGGGAATGGTTTTCTCGTACACGATCTTCCCCTTGTCGGCGAAGGCCGCGCCGGAGGCCCCAATCACAAAATCGAACCGGATGTCTTTTGTTTCCAGTTCCAGCAGGTTTTTCATCGGACGTCCCGAGCACAACCCGAACTTGTTTCCCGCCGCCTGAAACCGGCGGATCGCTTCCAGATCTTCGGCATGGTAGCCGTCTTTAAAGTGCAATGTGCCATCGTAGTCGCTTGCCAGCATTTTCATACTCTTTCCTCCATCTTAACGAACTTTCTCTTTTTTTTCTTGCATTTTCCAATCAAAAAATAACACGATTTCGACAAAAAAAGAAGAAGCCGTCGCTTCTTCTTAAAAATAAATGGAATTATTTTGTTTTTTCGATGATTTCGATAAAGCTGTCCGGCTTCAAGCTTGCCCCGCCAATCAAAGCGCCGTCGATGTCTTCCTGAGCCATGTATTCGACGATGTTGCCAGGTTTTACGCTTCCGCCGTACTGGATGCGAACCTTGTCTGCCGCTTCGTCGCCAACCATGTCGCGCACAACGTCGCGAACGAGCTTGCAGCAGTCTTCCGCGATTTCAACCGAAGCCGATTTGCCGGTACCGATCGCCCAGATTGGCTCGTAGGCGATCACGATGTTTTCGTACGCTTCCGCCGGAATGTCTTTGAGCGAGCCGTTCAGCTGCGCCGTGATGACGTCTTTTGTCTTGCCGGCATCGTATTCCGCTTCGGTCTCGCCGATGCAAAGAATAGGCGTGATGCCCGCGTCGAGCAGCTTCTTCGCTTTTTTATTCACGGTTTCGTCCGTGTCGCCAAACATCTGGCGGCGTTCCGAGTGACCGATGATGCAGTATTTCACACCGAGCTCCTCGAGCATTGGAACCGATACTTCACCTGTGAACGCGCCGGAATCTTCGAAGTGGCAGTTTTCCGCCGCAACGATCAAGTTTTCCGCGTTGTCAAGCGCCGTGCGAAGATCCGTAAAAGGAACGCCGACACCATACAAGCCTTTATCCGTTTTCGCAACGCCGTCGACTTCTTCAAAGAACGCTTTCGTCTCCGCGTTGTTTTTGTTCATTTTCCAGTTTCCAACGATAATGATATCTCTCATGCTCTGTTCCTCTTTCTACTTTTCCGAAATGATCGCGATACCTGGCAGGGTTTTTCCTTCCATGTATTCCAGCGACGCACCGCCACCTGTCGAGATGTGGGAGAACTTGTCTTTGAATCCAAGCTGGATCGCTGCCGCTGCCGAGTCGCCGCCGCCGATCACCGTGATGGCATCCGGAAGTTCAGCGATCGCTTCGCATACCGCAAGCGTTCCTTTGGCGAAGTTTGGCATTTCGAATACGCCCATCGGGCCGTTCCATACGACCGTCTTCGCGCCGTCGAGCGTTTCCTTGAACAATTCGATTGATTTTGGTCCAATGTCAAGACCCATCCATCCATCCGGGATGTCGCCTTCCACGATTTCCGTGTTCGCGTCGTTCGAGAAGCTGTCCGCGATCACCGTGTCGACTGGCAGAACGATTTTGCCTTTGCCTTTTTCCAGCGTCGCTTTGGCAAGTTCCACTTTGTCGTCCTCGCACAGCGAGTTTCCGATCTTGTGTCCAAGCGCTTTTTCAAACGTGTACGCCATACCACCGCCAACGATGACCTTGTCGGCTTTTTCCAGCATGTTTTCGATCACGCCGATCTTGTCGGATACTTTCGCGCCGCCAATGATCGCCACGAACGGATGCGCCGGCTCGTCAACCGCTTTGCCAAGCATGTCGACTTCTTTTTCAACCAGGAATCCAAGCGCGTTTTCCGCGATGTTCGAAGGGATGCCTACCGTTGAAGCGTGGGCGCGGTGAACCGAACCGAACGCGTCTTCCACGAACACGTCGCCCAGGCTCGCCCAGTATTTTCCAAGTTCCGGATCGTTTTTGCTTTCGCCTTTTTCGTAACGCGTGTTTTGCACGAGCAGGATTTCCCCATCTTTCAAGTCCGCCACGTCTTTTTCAAGCTCTTCGCCGCGCGTAACCGGGCAGAATGTCACTTTTGTTCCAGGCAGAAGCTCGGCCAGACGAACCGCAACGCACTCCAGGTTGTTTTTCGCCTTGTCCTCTTCCGTTTTCACCTTGCCCAGGTGCGACATCAAAATTACTTTCGCGTTGTTCTCCAACAAGTATTTGATTGTTGGCAGCGCCTGAATGATTCGATTGTCGTTTGTGATCACGCCGTCTTTGCGAGGCACGTTAAAATCACAACGAACGATGACCTTTTTTCCAGCAACGTCAAGGTCTTTGACAGTCTTTTTAGCCATTAACAATTCCTCCTATGAATTTCAATCGGCTATATTATACCACTTGCGAAAAATCGTGACTACCTTATTTGTGCATTTTTTCACACAATGGAACAGCTTTCTTTTTCCCCAAAACAAAAAGATCCGCCCTTTCAGGCGGATACGCGTCGTTTACATTTCGGACGGGGTGTCCGTTTGCTCCACGAGCCGGGCGCCCACAAGAAAGCGCCGGCTGCTACCCACGCCTACGCACGTCGACAAAATCAGCACATCGGGATCGTCTTCTTCCACCGGGCGGACCCGCTCGCCGGCCGACTGTTGCATCTCGGCAATCAAATCCTTCAACTTGGCCGGATCGCTAAAATCCTCGCTGCCCAAAATGAGCCGGTCGTCAAACTCGGTCACCGCGAACACCTCGTAGCGAAGCCCTTTACCCGCCTCGGTGTACACGTAAAAGTTTGGATGCGCTTGAAAAAAATCGAGATCCTCCAGCTTGTGCAGCTCGGAGAACATCGGCTCGTAGCCTGGCGCGAACGCGGTATGGCCGTAAACGACCGTGACCGGATCGCTGAAATCGCGCGTGTTTTCCTTTTGCGTGTACAGCGAGCCCGCCTCGTCATACGTGCCATCCGGCTTGTGGAGCAAGTAGTAGTCCTCCTCCATGTCCGGCTTGCTTTGGTAAATCGGATAGTCCACATTCGTGTCCGGTACCGAGATCCAGGCGTACACGTCCTCGTTGGCGGCGTTGAGCGTCTCGAAATCCACGTTCCGGTTGACCGGGTCGTTGAGGTCGATCTTCTTTTTTTCCTCCACGACTGGCGGCTGCGGTTCCTTTTCGGCCACCTCCGTTTTCGAGCATCCCGTCGCCGCCAGCACAGCCAGCAGCAGGCAGCCGAATTTGACTTTCTGTTTTTTCTTCGTCATCCCTTTTCCCCTAACGCTGCTTCGCCTTGAGCAGCTCGTTTTCCAGTTCGCGCGCCCGCTTGACGCACGCGTGGTACTCGAGCGAGTTTTTCGTCAGGATGCGGTCGTTCACCTTCGCCTCAATCGTTTCGCCCGATCGCATCGTCAGCTTCAAAAGCACATTGACGATCTCGTTGCCGTGGGCCACGCTGGACGAAAGCATGTGGGTGATGGCGTCCACCGTGACTTTGGAGCCGCCTTTTCGGATCACTGGAACAACCACTTCGATTTTTTCAATATCGCGTAAGTCGACTTTGCGCTTCGGCCGGTCGATATACACGTCGTTTTTGCTAATGCGAATCATAATCTCCTCCCAATTCTCTTTTGTTATAGTAAAGAAATTATATCATTTCATGATAATAAAAATAAGACGTTTCCCTGTCCACTTGGTCTGGATTTTCAACCACTTGTTCCGCTTTCGAAAAAGAACCGCGAAAAAGCGGTTCATTTATGATAGTTTCGGTGGTTGTTGATCATGAACGCCCGATACACCTGCTCGAGCACAAGCACACGGGTCATTAAATGCGTAAACGTCAAATCCGACAGCTTCCAGCGCGCGTTGGCGCGGGAAAGAAGCGCTTTGGAAGGTCCCAGGCTGCCCGCGATCACGAACACTAAATTTCCTGAGCGCGTCTGCCACTGTTCGAGCTTGGCGGCAAAGCTCTCGCTCGACTCCATCGCGCCATGCAAATCCAGAAGAATCACAAAATCCTGGTCGCGGATCTTTTCCAGCACCCGCTTTCCTTCTTTGTCTTTGATGATCGTCATTTCCGCTTCGCGCTCGATGTGGTCGTTGGCTTCATCCTTCACCTCGATGACTTCCATTTTCGTAAACGCGCCCAGACGCTTGACGTATTCCTTTTCGAGCGCCAGTAGCGCTTTGTCCTTGTTGCGCCCGATGGCGATCAGCTTCAAATTTGCGCCTCCACCGGGAACCGGGCCGTTAGCGCCTGCACATCGTTGCGAACCGCCTGCGCATGTTCAGCCGTTCCGTTGGTCAGCACGTCGACGATCCAGTCGCCCACCTGCTCGAACTCGGCTTCCTTGAATCCGCGCGATGTCATGGCCGCCGTTCCCAGACGGATGCCGCTAGTCACGAACGGTTTTTGCGTTTCAAACGGAATCGTGTTTTTGTTGCACGTGATACCCGCCTCGTCCAGCAGCTTCTCGGCGTCCTTTCCCGTCATGCCAAGCGACGACATCGTGTCGAGCAAGATCAAATGGTTGTCACTGCCATCCGACACCACGCGCCATCCGGCGTCCTTGAATTTTTTCACAAGAACCTGCACGTTTTTGAGCACCTGCTCCATGTACGTTTTAAATTCCGGCTGGCTCGCCTCCCACAAGCAAACGCCCTTGGCGGCGATGACGTGCTCGAGCGGACCGCCCTGCATACCCGGGAACACGCGGGAATCGAGCTTCTTGCCAAATTCCGCCTTGCAGAACACCATGCCCCCGCGTGGACCGCGTAGCGTCTTGTGGGTCGTCGTCGTCACGAAATCCGCGTAGGGAATCGGCGACGGATGCAGCCCAGTCGCCACAAGACCGGCGATGTGCGCCATGTCGACCATCAAATAACAGCCCGCTTTGTCGGCGATCTCGCGCAACCGTGCGAAGTCGATGACGCGCGGATACGCGCTGGCGCCCGCCACGATGAGCTTTGGATGATGCTCGAGCGCGAGCCGCTCGATCTCGTCGTAGTCGATCGTTTCCGTTTCTCGGTCGACGCCATACGGAATAAACTCGTACGTCCGGCCCGAGAAGTTGAGCGGATGCCCGTGCGTCAAGTGGCCGCCGGCCGCCAGATCCATGCCCAGCACCTTGTCACCCGGTTCCAAAATCGTATTGTATACCGCCATATTCGCCTGTGATCCCGAATGCGGCTGGACGTTGACGTATTCGGCGCCGAACAGCTTTTTCGCCCGCTCGATCGTCAGCGTTTCCGCCTCGTCGACGTACACGCAGCCGCCATAGTAGCGTTTGCCCGGATAGCCTTCCGCGTATTTATTTGTTAAAACCGATCCTTGCGCCTCGCGCACTTCGTGCGACACGAAGTTTTCCGACGCGATCAGCTCGACATTTTTCGTTTGTCTTCCCGCTTCTTTTTCAATGATTGAAAACATTTCAAGATCTTTCATTTTCTTTCTCTCCTTTTCATTTGATTATAGCATTCACCTAGTTTTTTTGATACCTTTATAGGAAAGAAAAAGGAGACTGTATGATCATTTTCATCACCGGACCGACGCATACCGGAAAAACGAAACTCGCCCAGAAGCTCCTGGAACGCCTGCATATTCCGTATTTGTCCATCGACCATCTCAAAATGGGCCTCATCCGCACCCGGACGATTCCGTTTTCTGTCGAGGACGACGAGAATCTCACCGCATGCCTGTGGCCGATCGTGCGCGAAATCGCCAAAACCGCCCTGGAAAACGACCAGGATCTTATCATCGAAGGGTGTTACTTCCCGTGTACATGGAGAAACGACTTCACGCCCGACGAGCAAAAAACGATCCGCATGCTCGCCATCGCCCTCGATCCGGCGTACATCGACATGCATTTTGACGCCATCGTCCGCCACGCCAACGACATCGAGACGCGCCTGGACGATTCCGGCCTGACAAAAACCGCGTTGATGCGCGAAAACGCCGCATTCATCCAACGATTTCAAGAAGCCGGCGAAACGGTGCATGTGATCCGGGACGACTACGAAGCCCAAACGCGCGACCTTGTGAATCGTTTGAATCGAAAAGACGGAGCGTGAATCCAATCCATTCACGCTCCGTCCGGGGATCATCATTCAAACGGGTAGATCATTCCCCATTGTTTTCGAATTTCCGTCAACGTCGCCATCACGTCCCGGATATACCGCAGGTTTTCCTCTCCCCCGCGATTGCGAACGTATTCCTGCATGTCCCGCACTTCGTAGTCGAGCGCGTACGCGCTTTCTCCAAGCTCGATCGTTTCCACATGTCCATCGGCGGTATACGTGATCGTAGCCTTGTCGCCTCGCGGGTAGTTGCTCACCTCGATATAGCCAAGCTCGCCCGCGATCACGCCGCGTTTGGGCTGCTTGGCGCGCATCGTCAGCGCCATCACCGCCATCTGGCCTTCCGGATTGCGCAAAATGATTCCCGAGGTTTCGTCGACGCCCGTTTCAAAATAATTCGCCGTCGTCAACACGAGATTCGGCTTGCCCGACATGAAGTATCGGGCAAAGCTTGTCGCGTACACGCCAATATCGAGCAGCGCGCCTCCCGCCAGCTCCTTCGAAAAAAAGCGATTCGTCACGTCGTACTCCTTGCAGCTGCCAAAGTTGACCTGCACCATCTTCACGTCCCCGATGATTCCATCGTCCACGATTTGTTTCAGCTTTTTAAATAAAGGCATATGGAACAAAGTCGTTCCATCCATGATCACAAGATTTTTCGCTTTGGCGATCGCAACCGCCTCTTCCAGCTGCGCCTCGTTGACGGTGATCGCCTTTTCGCAAAACACGTGCTTTCCCGCCTTCAGCGCCTGGATCAAATACCGGTAATGTAAATTGTGCGGGGTGGCGATATACACGATATCCACACGATCATCCGCCAGCATTTGCTCCGCGGTTTCATATACGTTTTGCACGCCGTACCGTTTCGCGTATGCCTGCGCGGACTTCACGCGCCCGCTGCACACCGCGAAAATTTCCCCGTTGACCCGGTTCAACGCTTCCGCCATCTCCGTGGCGATCCATCCCGTACCGATAATTCCCCAGTTTAGCTTTTTCATTTTACCTCCTCTTGAATCCATCTCGTTCCATTTTCATCCACACACAAAACCAGATCCACTTTGCCGACAAACAGCGAAGTGTCCACGATTCCCGTTATCCCGCAAAGTTGACGATTTAGCCGCTTTGGATCTTCCACTCCGTCAAATTTCGCTTCCATGATCATATTGCCATGATCGCTCATCGTATACCCGTCCTTGGCGGCGCTCGTCCGCATGGAAACGTCGGCCCCAAGCTTTGCCAGCTCTTTCCTTACGTAACCAAGACTTTCCGGAACGATTTCGATCGTGACGCTGTGCGCAAACGGTAACCGCTCGAACACCTTGGACTCATCCACCAGCAGCACGTAACGCTTCGCCATGGACGCGATGATTTTTTCCTTCGTATGGATCGCGCCACCCGACTTAAGCGCGTTCAAATGCATGTCCACCTCGTCGCACCCGTCAAAGGCGATATCCACATTTTCCACCGACCAGGTCGGAACCACAGTCAAGCCACGCGCGACACAATGGCTTGCCGTTTGAAAGGAAGGCGACACCACTTGAATGTCCAGTCCCTTTTCCCCGATCAACTCCACCAGGCACTGCACGGTGCCTCCGCCGCCAAGACCAACGATCATTCCGTCCTCGATCAAGCCCAGCGCTTCTTTCGCGCACCTATTTTTCAATTTCCTTTGTCTTTCTAAGCCCATTGCTTTACCATTTCTTCGATCTTTTCCCGTTTGGCCAAATCCCGGCTAAACGCGGTCGCCCCGCCACACGCGGTCGCCAGCTTCAACGTATCCGCGTAAGATTTGCCGGATAAACACCCGGCCACAAAACCCGCGACCATGTAATCGCCCGCGCCAACCGAGTTGACGACCTCGCCCTGACATACACCGATGCGATTCGACTGGCCATCTTCATCAATCAGCAGCGAGCCGTCTTTCGCCATCGAGATCAACACGTTTTGCGCACCCATATCCTGCAGCTTTCTGGCATATCGCTCGACTTCCTCGATTGTGTGGATTTCCACCTCGAACAGATCCGCCAGTTCGTCCTTGTTTGGCTTGATCAAAAACGGTCTGTACGACAATGTCCTCAACAGCAGTTCTCCTGTCGCATCCACAACAACTTTGATTTCTTTCGATTGCAGTGGTTTCATGATGCCCGCATAAATCTTCGCATCCATTGTTTGCGGAACGCTGCCCGATAAAATCAGGACATCGCCATCGTTTAACGCCTCAAGCTGAGTCTGCAGTTTTTCAACATCTCCATCCCTGACGACAGGCCCCATGCCGTTGATTTCCGTTTCCTGATCGCCGCGCATTTTCACGTTGATCCGCGTCATCCCGTCCGCCACTTCGATAAACCTTGAACAAAGCCCCAGTTCCTCCTCGACTCCGCGCGCCAGCTCTTTCCCGGTAAAGCCGGCTACGAAGCCGAAGCATTGACTTTCCAGTCCAAGCTCCTTCAAAATTTTCGAAACGTTGATTCCCTTGCCGCCAAAATATACATGTTCCGTCTTCACCCGATTGACTTCGCCCGCCGCAAAGGATTCGACGGTGACGACGTAATCCAACGCCGGATTCATCGTTACTGTGTATATCATTTTCACGATATCTCCTTTCATGAAATTTATTTCCATACACAATATATCATGACATATATTTTTCGTCAATTATCTTTAAATGAAATTAATTTTCTTTTCAAAGCAAAAAAAAGCCGGAAAATCCGACTAGTTTTTATCGCCCGCGATCGCGTTTTCATGTCTGGCAATCGAAGCGTACGCGTCCGGCCGCATCGAAGTGAGGAAAAGATAGAGAATTTCCACCACCAGAGTCGCTGATACCCGCGAAAAGCAGTATCCGTCAAGAAAGACTTTTTCACGCGTCGCCGTCGTGATATGAAAATCGCAGCGTTTCGCGACCGACGACTGTTCGTTGTTCGTAATCGCGACCACCGTCGCTCCCTTTTCTTTCGCCGCCTCAATCGTCATGACGACTTCGCGCGATTCTCCCGAATTGGAAATGGCGATCACCACATCCTCTTTCCCTAAATTGTACGTAAAGCCGACCTGGGCTTCCCAAATTGTCTGCGCGACCGCCAGAATGCCGATTTGATTCAGCTTAAACGCGCCGTCGAGTGCGACCGGAATCGTGTTGCCGGCCGCGACAAACTGCACAATTCGCGCTTGATTGACGCGCGTAAGAACCGCATCCAGCACGGCTGGGTCCATCATCGAAACGGTTTGTTTGAGCTCTTCCGTTTTATTCGCCAAAATATTTTGCAGCGACTGCTCCATCTCGCGCGCCGAAATGCGATTCGACAAATTCGTATCGGTCAGATGGGCGTCCACCATTTCCTTCGCTATTGATATTTTCAAATGATGAAATCCCTTGGCGCCGATCTTCCTGCAAAACCGGGAAACCGACGCCTCGCTCGATCCGGACGCTTGCGCCAGCTCTCCCACCGTCATATCAACCACTTTATCATAGTGGTTGATCATATATTTCGCGATCTTCTTCTCCGATTCGAAAAAAGAATCATAGCTTGAACAAATCGTGTCCATTATCGTTTTTTCCATTGCCGCCTCCGTATCGAAATTTCATGTCCAGCAAGCCCATGAATATTGTTTTCACGTCCATCATAAAATATTTCAACAAAAAGCACAACAAAAGCCCGCCAAACGCGGGCTCCCGTTTTATTCGTTTTTCAGCAAAAACGACATATCCTTCTCGATTTTTTCCCCAATTCTTGGATCGACCCGTCGATCCTCGATGACTTGCACGACATCCAGTCCCGCGTTCCTTGCCGCCTGTACGCCAATGGACGAGTCCTCGAGCACGAGCGCCTTGTCCTTCGGGGTGCCGGTGAGCGCGAGCGCCTTTTCATAAATGTCGGGCGCCGGTTTGACATGCTCGACATCGTCGGCGTTGACCATGACATCGAACAAGTCAAAGACCCCGGTCTTTTTCAAAATATCGGTGGCACGTTTTTTACGGCAGCTGGACGCCAGCGCGATTTTCTTTCCATCTTTTTTCAGCTGTTCAAGCACTTCCTTGACGTACGGCAGCAAGTGCAAGTCGCCTTTGTCCAGCGATTCGTAAATAAAATCCTCCCGCACTTGAAACAATTTGCCATACAGCGTCGGATCGTGGAACTGGTCGACAATGAACTGCTCGCACGACATCGCGCTTTTCCCGTTCCACGAAGCGATAATGGCGTCGTCCACATGCAAACCATACGCCTCGAACGCCTTTTTCCAGCCAATCCGGTAAATATCCTCGCTATTGACAAGCAACCCGTCCATGTCGAAAATGAACGTGTCGTAGTCCTCTCTCCAGTTTTTTTCCATCAAGCAAACCTCCCCGCCTGAAGGATACCACATTTGTCACGCACGATAACCCGCAATGATCTCCACCAGTTTTTTCGCCTCGTTCGTCACCGCGTCGAAATCGCCTGTTTTCGCGCCCTTCGTCAGCGATCCGCCAAGGCCAACCGCCACGGCGCCCTGGTCGAGCCAGTCCTTCAAGTTGTCGGCGCTCACGCCTCCAGTCGGCATGAACTGCGCCTGCGGCAGCGGGCCGTGGAACGCCTTGATCGCCTTGGCGCCATACAGCTCGCCTGGAAACAGCTTGATGATGTCGGCCCCGTATTGGAGCGCGTCCGCGATTTCCTTGACCGTCACCGCGCCCGGGAAGCACGGTATTTGGTACAAGTTGCACAGCTTCATGATGTCCTTGTCAAAATGCGGGCACACCACAAAGTCGGCCCCGGCCAAAATGGCGAGCCGGGCGCTCACGATGTCCAGCACCGTGCCGGCGCCGACGACCATGTCCGGCTTGTCCTTGTTGGCCTCCTTGATTTTGGCGATGACCTGCTCGGCGTGCGGGATCGTGAACGTGATTTCCATCAGGTGGATCCCGCCCTTGTAAATGGCGTCCACCATCTTGTTTACTTCCTCAAAGCCGGCGCCGCGGATGACCGCGACAAGCTTTTCCTTTTTTAACGTTTGTATCGTTTCCAGTTTACCCATTGTCTTTCTCCTTAAAAATCCATATCTTCCTCGGCCAGATCCATCGGGGAGTGGTGCCAGACGTTGACGCCCTCCTTGCCCTGGTACGAAACGAGGTCGGGAATGTCGTGAAACGGCGTGCCGATGATTTGATGGTTGATCGTTTCCAGCACCATCGGCATGTTCAATCCGCTTAACACATACACGTTGTCTTTGCGCGTCTCCTCCATTTGATTCGTGATCAGCAGAGACTGGTTGTAAGGGCTCGCGTTCAGCAAATCCGTCATGACGATGACGCCGTCGCCCTGGTCGACTTTGTCGACCGCCGTGTTGATTTTGGCGCCCAGCGCCTCCACGTCGTCCCCTAAATTCAGGTTGACGCATTCCATATTGTCTGTGACCCCGAAAATGACCTGGGCCGCGCTTTTAAATCCTTCGCTCAAGTTTCCATGAGCGGCAAGTACGATTCCTAACATACGATTCCTTTCCTGTTCAAGCCAGCCACCGCGTGACTTGCTCGATATTGTTTTGGTTGATTGTTTTAGCGTGAAGCTGTTTTGAGCTCAACACGTAGCGGTCTGCCTGCTTGCTGGCGGCAAACACGCGCTCCACGCCCTCCTGACTGACTCGATGCAGCGGCGCGTCGGCTCCTACGCAATCCAGAAAAACGAGCCGGCATCCTTTTTTCGCGTTCAGGCTTTTTTTCAATTCTTTAAACGAGCCGTGCGCCCTCTCCACAAAGACGAACGCTGTCGATTTTGGCGCGCATTCCACCATGTTGAGCATCGCCAAAATCGAGGATGTGTTACGCACAAGCGAAGGCGAGACGGACGATCCGTCGCGGATCATCCGCGCCCATCCAAACAGAAGCAGAAAGCCGAGTCCGAAAACCACGACGCCAACGCCTTGGACTTTCATACGGAAGAACATCCCGGCAAGCGCGATCGTCGCGACAAGCCAGCACGCGATATCAAGTCCTAGTTTGCGCATCGTCTTTCGTTTCACGTCCTGTACGTCGAGCAAGTCCAAATCGCCAAGCACGGGTCTTGCGCCTTCGAAGTACGTCACGATGATTTGGTCCGCCTTTGCCGGATCATGCACGACGACACGGTATGCCGGCTCTTTTTTCGTGCCGGTGTTCTCGACGCGCACATCGGCGTCGAGCACCTGCAAATCGGTCGCCAGCGCCCGGACGAATTTTCGTTTTTGACGTTTCGTGTACCGTTGCCGAAACAAGTACTGGTAGTGAAACAGCCAGTCGTTCCAGCGTTCGGATCGTTTTTCCGCTTCCATACGCGCTCCTTTCTACAAGTCGAACTTCTTCAAAATTTCCTTCAATTCCGTTCTTGGAAGAGACGGCGTGGCTTGGAAGTAAATGTCCTCCACCCCGTATTTCTCGTTCATTTCCTTCAGCAGCAGCGCGTCGTTCTTGTTCAAATACACCGCCTTGGTGACCTGCAAATCGGTAGCCGGATCCTTTTTCGCGATGCCGCCGATGTTTAGCTCCTTCATTGGCACGCCGTGCTTGACAAGCTCGTACATGACGCCAACCGTCTTGGCGATCAAAATACAGCTATAATCTTTAAAGTTGAACTCGTCCCAGTAGTATTTCGCCTTGTCCGGTGTGATGACGATCGTCTTTTGTCCGGTCCGTCCGCCAGCGCTCTTGTACAAGCCGCGCATAAATTTGTCTTTCGCCACGACTTCGTCCACCACGAAGATGGAATTGACACCCGCTTTCTGCGACAGTGTCGTCATAACCTGTCCGTGAATTAAACGCTCGTCCACCCGAGCCAAATTGATTTCTCCCATGATACACTCCTTTATTATTTTTTTTTCTTCTTTACAAAATACCAATCGCGGCTAAAACGATCAGGATCAATGTCAGCCACAGCAAGCCGTGCGTGACTTTCAAGCCTTTCTTCTGATAGAAGAAGTAGACGCCCATGACGACGGCAAGCGGCAGGATGCCCGGGATGATGGAGTCCAGTAGCTCCTGGAGCACGAATTCACGTCCGGACAAGTTGAACGCCAGCGACGACGTGACTTTGACGTAGTTGCCCGCCAAAATACCCATCATGAACATACCGAGCACGGACAGCATTTCGATCGCCGACTGAATCGCCGAGCTTTGAAGCAAACCGGTCGCGTTGCGTCCCATGTTGAACGACTGGTGCGCCAAAAACAAGCCAAGCGCCAGCTGGTACGTCGCGAAACAGATGAACGGGAAGATGGCGCCCATCGGGCTGCCTTGCTGCGCCCACGGAATGGCCATCGCGATAAAGATGTACTGCACAGTACCCGAGTCGATGGCGTCGCCAATGCCGGCCAAAGCGCCCATCAAGCCCGCCTTGGTGTTATAAAGCAAGTCGTCGGACATGAGGATGTCCTCGTGGTTGTATTGCTCGGCGGCGCGCTGCGCCTCCATGCTGGCCATCAATCCGGTGATGACGCCGCCGCCCCACGACAGCTGGGTGTTGAAGAACAGCAGCTGGCGCTTGTACGCCTTTTTCAGCTCTTCCGGATCTTTATACAGCTTTTTCAAAATCGGCATCATCGCGTACAGCAGCGATGGCGCGACGTATTTTTCAAACGAGTGCGGGATCTCGTTGGCAAAGTGCCAGCGCACGTACGTGCGGGTGATATCCTTTTTCGTCAATGTTTCAGGTTTTTGATCTATATTATTGTTTGTGTTCATACGTTTGCTCCTTAAAAACCATCGTCGTAGTCGTCGTCATCGTCTTCGATCACGCCTTCGACTACCGTTTCCGTAGCCGCTTTGGCGGCCGGCTGACGTTTCAGCTGCGAGTAGATCACCGCGATAATGACACCTAGAACGGCGTAGGTTACCATCGTGATCTTGAGCGAGGCGAAAATAACCGACATAAAGTAGGCGAGAAAGAAGAACACCATCAAGTCCTTGCGGCCGATGACGTAAATCGTCGTCGCGATACCAATCGCGGCCAATCCGTTTCCTACCACCTGCAAAATGTGGATGAACGCCGTGCCTTCCAGCGCCGCGATCGCGTTGGCGATCAACGGAACGCCCAAATACAAGGCGATAAAGATCAGCGGAACGTACAGCACGAACGACACGATCGTCGGATACGTGATAATCGAGCGGGAAATGGCTTTCTCGTCCATCTTCTCCACGGCCCGGTCCGTCGCCTGGCCGACAAACGTGTTCAGGAAGAAGCGGAACTGGTACAAGTAGCCGCCAAGCAGTCCAACCGGCACGGCGATGGCCACGGCTTCGGTGGCATCCAAATCGCCTAACAGCGCGACAGGCACCGCGATGGCCGCCGCGACGCAAGGCTCGCTTGGCATCGAGCCGCCTGGCGAGAACACGCCCATGTAAATGAGCTGCAAAGCGGCCGTGACGATCATAGCGTCTTTGACCTGATTCATGACGACGCCGCAAATCAGACCGGTCATCAACGGACTAAAACGAAGGGTAAGAGTGGCGCCTCCAAGCAGCCATCGGGACATGACCGCCGCGACCCAGAGGGCGATAATCAAGCTTTGAGTGATACTAAGTGTTTCCATATGTGTTTACCTATGATTTTGTTTTTTCTCTATTGTTCTTATTGATAGCGCGTCATGTAGTCTTCCAGCCGCAACAGCTTGTCTTTTAAAATGGCTGGATTGATTTCGATTGGAATCAGGTGGACTTTTTCCTTGCCATCCATGAACGCGACGATTTGGTCGACGACTTGCTCATCTTGCGGATACAAGTTCATTTGATGCATCGAAAGCGGCAGC
The DNA here is from genome assembly GCF_964018005.1 of uncultured Dubosiella sp. NCBI lineage: Bacteria > Bacillati > Bacillota > Erysipelotrichia > Erysipelotrichales > Erysipelotrichaceae > Dubosiella > uncultured Dubosiella sp. The sequence continues at coordinate 27,908 of NZ_CAXHOA010000019.1, read as the reverse complement.
TTCAGCTCTTTGTACATCGGCATCAGCGCGTCGATTTCGTCCCATTTGTCTTCCAGGGCGAGCTGGTACAAAATGCCGTACGCCACTTTTTCTCCATGCAAGTACTCGTGGCTGGCCGGGATGTATTTTCCCATGCCATCATGCAAGGCGTGGGCCGCGGCGTTGCGCGCGTACTTGTCGCCCAGACCGCCAACCAGTCCGGCCACCGCAATGATGATTTCCGACAACCGGACGAATTCGTCGGAAACGACTTTGTGTTTCATGTCCTCGATCGCTTTAGAGCCATCGTTCAAAATGGCTTGCCGGCACACTTCGGTGGCGGCTTTGGCCATTTGCAGGAACGGCTCGTTTTCCAGCGACGACTGCTCGAGGATGGCGACCGACTCGTACCATTTCGCCAGCGTGTCCGCCAGACCGGCGATAAAGTATTCAACCGGCGAGTCGATGACAAGATTCGGATCGGTAATCAGGAACGCCGCCTGGCGCTTGTAGTGTTCGGATTTGCCTTCGGCTTCCCCGTTTTCCTTGTACATGACGGACAACGGCGTCCATGGCGCGCAGTTGCTGGCCAGCGTCGGGATCACACCATACGTCACGTTGGACAGATGGCCGGTGACGCCGACGAGGTCGCACAGCTTGCCGCCCCCGACTCCGATGACGAAGTCGATGTTGTTGTCTTGGATGATTTGGTCGAGGACGCCCGCTTCCTGGTAGCTGCATTCACCGCTGTAGGTGTGATAGACGAAACGATAATTTGGATCGTTCAAAAAGGTGAGAAACGGCTTGGCGACTTGCCAGGAGCGCGTTCCGTGCACGATGAGCACGTTTTTGGCCTGATGTTCTTTCAGCAGACTTGGCACTTCGTTTTCGATCGCCTTGTCGCAATACATGTAGTATTCAGGGCCGCATTTGATTTTCATATTGTTCAGCATATTTTTTTCCTTCTTTGGTTCTTTATGATGGGTTTCTTCGATGAATATGCTATAGTGGGAGTACAGAAGAGCTTACAGGCTGGACCGCGCGGTCCGGGCATTCGCCCCTTACCGCTTTTTCGATGTCATCCACGCATTTCAGGCCCATGTTTTCCAGACACTCCATCGTATAGGCAGACGTGTGGGGCGTCACGATCACATTGTCGAAACGCAAATACGGATGGTCGGCATGTCCCGGTTCCACTTCGAGGACATCCGTCGCGAATCCCGCGATCTTTCCTGATTCCAACCCTTCTACGACGGCTTGTTCATCCACAAGCGCCCCCCTGGCACTGTTGGAGATGTACACGCCGTTTTTCATTTTTTCCACTTCTTCAAAAGAAAGCATATGATAGTTGTCTTCGTTCAAGCTGGCGCACAGGCAAATGACGTCGCATGTTCGAAGCAATTCATCCAGTTCCACTTTTTTCACGCCGTAAGTGTCCATCGTCAGCTGATCCACGTTGGGATCGTACGCGCACACCTCGCACAAAAATCCGCCGCGCAAGATTTGCGCCACCAGACTGCCGGTGTTGCCGATCCCGATCAGGCCGGCTTTTTTATGGAGCAGCGAGTGGCCGACGTATTGGGCCCGCTCTTTCCAGCGGTCGTTTCGGGCGGCGGTGGCGGACTGCCACGTCTTGCGCATCAGCGCCAGCAAGTTGGCGACGTTGTTTTCCGCGACCGCGTCCCGCTCGACCAAGGCAGAAACGATCGAAACGAGCGTGTCGTGGGCTTTGGCCGCCTCCAAGTCAATGTTGTTGTAGCCAATGCCGTGACGGGAAATCAACAGCAGCTTGTCCTTGTTTTCGAAAAACGTCTTGTCGAAAAACGGGGTGACGCTGGAAATGATCAAGTCGTATCCGTCCAGCAGCCGCGCGAGTTCTTCGCCGGGAATGTTTTGATCGACGGTGAACCGCTTGACTTCGCCAATTTTTTCCAGCCGCTTCACGTGTTCGGGAAAGATTCGTCCAAAGCTGCTCGAGTTGACGAGCGCGATTTTATGAGGCTTCGTCATGTCACTTTTCCTCTTTGACGATGGAATGCCCGCCAAATCCTTTGCGCATGGACGCGACGACTTTGCCGGTGAACGTGTCGTCTTCCAAACTGCGGTTGCGCATCATTTGCGCCATCGCGATGACAGGAACCGGCACTTTCAAATCCAGCGCCTCCTCGATCGTCCACTGACCTTCGCCGCTGGAGAACATGACGCCTTTGACGCTTTCCAGATTCGGATCTTCCTGGAACGCTTCTTCCATGAGCTCGACGAGCCAGCTTCGGATGACTGAGCCGTGGTTCCACAGCTTCGCCACTTTAGCGTTGTCGTAGTCGTATCGCGAGTGCTCGAGCACGTCGAAGCCTTCCGCGATGGCTTGCATCATGCCGTATTCGATGCCGTTGTGTACCATTTTCAAATAATGTCCGCTGCCCGGCTTGCCCGTGTACAAGTAGCCATCGGGCGCCGCGGTCTTTCGGAAAACGTCTTCCACCACTTCAAACGCTTCCGGATCGCCGCCGATCATGTAGTTGGCGCCATAGCGCGCCCCGCTCATGCCGCCCGAAGTCCCGGCGTCCAGGAAATAGATGCCGTGCTCCTTCAGCAAATCGTAATGTTTTAGCGAATCCTTGTAGTTGGAATTGCCACCGTCGATGACGATATCGCCCGGCTTCAAAAGTTCGGCTAGCTTGCGCATCATGTCGTCGGTGATTTCACCAGCTGGCAGCATGGACCAGACGATGTTTCTTTCGCTGCCGTCCAGCAGCGCCTCGACACTTTCCGCCACGGCAATCCCGTCTTTTTTCGCTTCGTCGCGCGAATGGGCGTCGATATCGAATCCGACGACGTCGATGCCGTGTTCCAACATGTTCCGGCTGATATTCAGCCCCATTTTTCCAAGACCGATCATTCGTACTTTCATGATTGATCTCCCTCCTTCATTTATTCAGTGGTACCGCTTACACTGTTTATTATAAAAAAAGTTTTTATGTTGTATACTCATATGACTAAAAATTTTTTTCAATTATTTCGATAGACGAAACGGGTTTTTCGGGTTAAAATTCTAATATAAAAATTATTTTCATATATTCAACGTTTTGCGATGAAAAGACGAAAATATAATTCAATGGAATTAAAAAAAAGAAAAAATTTTTCAAAACGGAAAAGGAAGTCAAAATCATGAATAAAGAATTTTACAGCCGTCTCGATTCCATCTATCCAGACATGTCCCCGACCGAGCGGAAAATCGCGGACTATTTAAAAGACGCCGACGCCAACACGTGCTATTTAAGCATTCAGGAGCTCGCCAAAGCCATCGACGTTTCCCCTTCCGCCATCTCGCGTTTCACCAAACGCGTCGGCTTCAACAACTATCAGGAAATGCGGCTGATGCTCGCCGACACGCAGGAAAATACGAAAGAGGTGTTTTTTCCTGAAATCGACGAAACCGACTCGATCATGAACATCGCCAAGGCGTCGTTTCAAAACGGCATCAGCTCCTTGTCGTCGACGCTGGCCATTTTGAACGAGGACTCTTTGACGCGGGCGCTCGCCATCTTGACGAACGCGAGAAAATGCGGCATCTTCGGACTGGGCGCCTCCAAAATCATGGGCGAGGCGGCATGCCAGCGTTTTTTGCGCACATCGCTCGATACCCGTTTTTTCGCCGACTACCACATGCAGCTGATGCTGTCGGGCACGTTGACGCCGCAAGACTGCGCGCTTGTCATTTCCCATACGGGGCGCAACAAGGATATTTTACGCATCGCGGATATTTTGCGCGAAAACAAAGTGCCGACGATCGTCGTGACGAGCAGCGCCTCGGCGCCGCTCACCCGTAAATGCGATGTCTTCCTCTTTTGCGTCAGCGAGGAAACGAAATACCGGCCGGAAGCCATTTCGAGCAGCATTTCCCATCTCATGCTCATCGACACGCTGTTCACGTTGTACGCCATCAAAACCGATTCGAATCCGGAGTACTTTACCCGGATCCGTAAAATCGTCAACTCCACGCGTCAGTAATTTTGAAAACTGGCGCTTTTTTCAGTTCCGTTTAAGGTTTTTGGCTTACAGTACAGCCATGGAAACGATTTTTCAGCGCTACGAGCAAAAATACATTCTTTCTCCAAACGCCTTTCAGCAGCTCATGCACGCTTTGCGCGGCCGTCTGCAGGAAGACCGGTACGGACGCTATGTCGTGCGAAACGTGTATTACGATACGGACGACATAGCGATGATCCGCCATTCTTTGTCAAAGCCTGGCTACAAGGAAAAGCTGCGGATGCGCCAATACGAGGGCTCGCCGTACGTATTCATCGAACTGAAAAAGAAAGTGGGAAAAACCGTGTACAAGCGGCGGATGCTTACGCACGCGCCCATCCGGCAAATCCAGCGCGAGATCGAGTGGTTTTTAAACACCACGCACGCGCTTCCAAAAGTCGCGATCAGCTACGACCGGCAGGCGTTCGTTTCAACGGACGACCCCAACTTGCGCATCACGTTTGACGCTCGTGTCCGGTTTCAATGCGACGCGCTTGATTTTCTTCCTCACGACACGGAACGGCTTTTGTTTGAACAGGAAAAAATCATTATGGAAATCAAAACAAAGAACGCCATTCCGTTGTGGCTTGGCCAAATTCTAAGCGCGCTGAAAATCTTTCCATGTTCATGCTCCAAATATGGCATGATTTATTCCCGTTATTTAGCAAAGGAGGGTGTATGTTCACCAGTTTCATTGATTCCAACGCGCTGACTGTCACACAGTTCGCGACGTGTCTGGCCGCGTCTTTGTTTTGCGGCTTCGTGATTGCCGGCGCGTATACGATTAAAAACACGTATTCGAAAAGTTTCATTTCGTCCATCGTCCTGTTGCCGGCCATCATCCAGACGATTATCCTACTCGTCAACGGAAATCTTGGCACGGGTGTTGCGATCATGGGGGCGTTCTCGCTCGTCCGCTTTCGCAGCACCCCGGGCACAAGCAAGGAAATGTCGACGATCTTTTTAGCGATGGCGGTTGGCCTGGCGACCGGTATGGGACAAATCGGCTTCGCCTTGTTTTTTACGGCCGCGATGAGCGCGCTGTCCGTTGTCCTCCATCTTTCCCGCTTTGGCGAAACGCCGGCAAGGCGTAAAACGCTGAAAATCACAATGCCGGAAACGATCGAGTCGGTGGACGTGTTCGATTCGGTGCTGCGCGAGTACACGACGTCGTTTTCCTTGCGGCGCCTGAAGACGAGCAACCTGGGCTCGTTGTTCGAGGCGGAATACGAAGTCGATTTAAAAAAGAACGTGGCGTCCAAAGCGCTGATCGACGACTTGCGCGTATGCAACGGCAACCTGCCGATTTCCTTGTACACCGCCGTGGCGATGGAGGAATCGCTATGAAAAAGTTCGGGTTGATCGCGCTGCTCGCCCTGGCTGGATGCGCCGCGCCGGCAACCGAAAGCCAGACAACGGCGGAACAACCCTCATCGAACGAAACCGCATCCGCGAACAGCCGCACCCTTTCCGGCATCGTGGAAGAACCGGTCGTTATCGACAGCGAGGGCGATGTGACGGTCACGCTGGAGGACGCGGATGTGGATTCGATTACGATCCAAAACGCGAAAAGCGCGACCATCGTCTTAAAGAGCGATTCGATCGTGCGTTCCGCGACGGGCGGATCCAGTTCAGAGGAGGACGCGAAGGCGGCCATTTATGCGGACTGCCCGCTTGTGTTGAAGGGAGAAGGATCGCTGGCGATCGAGGGCGCGGCCGATCATGGCGTGTTTTCCAAAGACACGATCACAATTGAGTCGGGGACGTACGCCATTTCGTGCGCCAATGACGGCATCAAGGGAAAGGATGGCGTAACGGTCCAGGATGGCGCAATCAACGTGGAATCGGGCGACCACGCCATCGCGTCCACGAAAAACAAGGATGGCGAGCTTGGCTCCATCTCGATCGAGGGCGGGACGCTGACGCTGAACGCGCAAGGTGACGGCTTGCACGCGACTGGCCCGGTCGTCGTAAACGGTGGCACGCTGACGATTGACAGCGCGCAGGAAGGCATCGAAGGCCAGACGGTGTCGATCCATGGCGGCAACACGACGATCACGGCCGCAGACGATGGCATCAACGCCAGCGATCCAGACGGAAAAGATACAGGTGGCATGGATCCGTTTTCCCAGTCGTCTTCGGATTGTCTCATTGAAATCACGGGCGGACAGACGAGCGTGACGGCCAATGGTGATGGTCTGGATTCAAATGGCTCGCTGCGGGTATCGGGTGGCACGACCTTCGTGTATGGCCCAGAAAGCGGCGGCGATTTCGCGCTCGACTTCGACCAGGAAGGCTCGTTTACGGGCGGCACGCTAGTCGCGACCGGATATGCGGGCATGGTGGAAACACTGAATAGCGAATTCCCTTCGCTGATGGCCGGCTTGCCGCAAAACGCGGGTTCGAACGTGCAAATTGAGCAAAACGGAAAATCCCTGCTTTCGTTTACGCCGACGCACGCTTTCGAAGTGCTGCTCGTATACGATGGACAGTTCCAGACTGGCGACTCGCTTTCGGTGCTTGGTGAATCGGTGACGTTGTCGCAAGGCGTCAACACGATTGGAAACGTGCAGGAAGGACCGGGACCGCAAGGCGGTTTTGGAAATCCACAACCTCCCCGGCGATAAGACCGTTAAGACGACGGTCTTTTTTGATGACGTAAAAAATCGCCCGCCAAGCGACGAGCGATTCGATACTCCTTATTCTATTTCTTTTTTCAAAGCCTGCACAACCTCGATCGAAAGTCCGGTATCTTCCGCGATTTCTTCAATCGTCAACCGATTGCGCTTTAACATCCGGCGAGCTATGGCTAACGCGCATTCTTCATACCCATCCACATGTCCGGACTCATACACGCCCATGCTCAAATTGCACATATCTTTCCCCTTCTTATTGGATTGCTTTGCTGTGATATTCCGATTGCTCCATTTCTTTCTTCAAAGCCTGGACCTTCTCGACTGAAAGCCCGGTATCTTCCGCGATTTCTTCAATCGTCAACCGATTGCGCTTTAACATCCGGCGAGCTGTGGCGAACATAGCTTTCTCATATCCATCCACATGCCCAGACTCATACACGCCCATGCTCAAATTGCACATATCCTCTACCTCCTTATTGAATTTCTCCGTCATTGGGATCTTGTACTCTTCCTCCAGGATCCTTTTCTTGTCGGCTGCTTCCATCGTGTTCGACAATAAAACATCCAGCATCTTGAAAATCCCTTCGTACCTTTCCCGCTTTTCACCGCCCAGCGTAATCAGGATTCCCGAAATCAAATCGTAGTTTTCCGGGTTTCTTTTCATGTTCCCAGCCACGCGTTCTTCCGTTATATGGTAATGGTTCATACTGTTCGCACATTCCTGCGCCGGATCGTTGCAGATCCAAATCGAATAGCATTTTTTGATCTCTCCATAGCGCGAGTTTTTGAACTCCGTGCCATACTGACGCGAAACCATCCGGCACATGTTGTACACCATCCGCGATTCCAGCGGATAGCCCGGATAAAACTTGTTTTGCGCTTCCAGATCGACAAAGACCTTGACTCTCTCTCGGCTTTTTGGAAGCAGCACATGAAACAAAATATCGAAAGCGGCCGTTCCTTCCAAAACGCTCGCGTCTTCCGTGTTCATCCCAACGATCCGCGACGTGTCCCGACGCAAAGGGACGGCGCTTACATAGGGCGTCCCTTCGATATAGAACGACTCGATGTCCTTGACATCAATGTCCTTAAATTCCGGAATACACGCTTTCACGATCCGGGCCAAAACCGGTTTTTCCGACAACAACCGCTTGCACGCCGCGTCGTACGCCGCCCGGTACTCGGTGCTATCCAGACTTTCGGAAAGCGAGTTTTTCTTCCATCCATACAATACCACATCCTCGCGAATAAAGGATGGTCTTGATGTTGCCGCAAACGGAAATGCCATCATCCATCCCGTCCTTTCCTCATCCTGTTCCTGCTTGGTTTGTGTTTGTTCATAAAGAATCCCCTCCTATCTCTTCCTTGTTGAAACAATCATATCGCAAAACACAGAAAAATTGTTCGAATTCATCGTTTTATCCATAAATATTATAAGTATATATAAAAAACACCCGCCGAAGCGGGTGCAAATTCATTTGGATTAAGAAAGGCTTTCTTCGACTTCCTTGTTCATTTCGTCAAGTTTCGCTTTGACTTCGGCCACTTTCTTTTTCGAAAGCGGGTACCAGAAGATCAAAATCAATGCGATCAAGGCGTATCCAACGGCTGGCACGCCGGTTGTCACGGCGTAGATCGCGTCTGTGACTTCCTTGGTTTGCACGATGGCCTGTCCGCCCGTGCTGACCTGATAACCGATGGCGCTGATCACAAATCCGCCCAGTCCGCCGGCAAGCGCCTGCCCGATTTTACGCGAGAACGAGTATACACCGTAAATCGTACCGCCATCGCAAGAGCCGGTCTGTACCGTCTGGTAGTCGATGATGTCGGAGATGAACGCCCAAATCATCAGGTTGAACAAACCGGAGCCCAGGTTGGCCAGCAGCAGGAACGCGCAGTATACCCAGGCGTTCGTGATTTTCGAGAAAAACAAGATGGCGTAAATCGCGGCCGAGAACAGCAGTCCGGCTGCGGACGCTTCTTTCTTGCCAAATTTTACCGTGATCCAGCCGGAAAACGGAGCGAGCAGCAGCGTGCACGCCGTTCCGAGCAAGCCGGCAACGGACATCGCGCCGATGTTTTTGAAGTAGTCCATGTACAAGTACATGTTCATCGACTGCGTCATGAGCATCGCGAGCAGCAACGCGATTGCCGCCACGATAATCGAAACAAGCGCGCGGTTTGTCGCAAGCGCTTTGACAAGCTCTTTCGCGGACAGCTGTTTTTGATCCGCGTTGTCCACGATGATTCGCTCAGTCGACCACTTGTAGCAAATCATGTAGCAGATCAGCGCCAGGATGGCGAATACGCAAGCCACCATGAACACGCGGTCGCCTTGCAGGATCTGGTTGCCAGCCGCGTCCGTCGTGTAAATAAAGAGCGGCGTCACCGAACCGACGATCATACCGGCCAGCGCGGCTCCAATCGAGCGGAATGTCGAAAGCATCGTACGCTCTGCCGGCTTGTCGGTGATTGCCGAAGCCATCGAACCATACGGAATGTTGATGCCTGTATAGCAGAAGCTTCCCCAAAGAATGTATGTGATGAAGATGTACGCTACGCGCACGCCATATGGCAGTTCCGCCACCCAAGGCACGAACAGCAGCACGCCCGCTGTCACGACTGGCAGCATCATGCGCTTGATCCACGGACGGTAGCGTCCTTCCGCTGTCGGCTTGCTGCGGTCGACGATACGGCCCATACCGATGTCGGTGAACGCGTCCACACACCGGCTTACTAAAAACAGCGTTCCGACCAGCGCGCCCGGAATTCCCAATACGTTAGTGTAAAATACCATCAAAAAGCTGGACGCCATAATGAAGAAGAAATCGTTTCCGAAATCTCCACACATGTAGGCGATTTTGTCTTTCAATCCGAATGGCTTTTGAGCCGCTTCTTCTTCCTGCTGGAGCACAGCTTTTGTTTTCGCATCTGAAACATTCAGCATAATTTATATTCTCCTTTTCATTTTTAATTGAAGCAAATTCACAAAGGAACCCCTCTTTCTCTTTGTGAAAGCCCTAACATCGTTAACACATTTAGAATATCACTTGTGAAACTTTAAACATACTACGTTTCTTGCGATTCTGTTTGCGTTTCTTGTTCATTAAGTAATTATTAAATATATATACTTATACGTTGAATCCCGCCTTTTCTTCGTGGTTTTTATATTTGTTTATCTTTTTACTTTAAGCGATCTAAAACAATTTTAACAATCTGTAAAAAAAGCGGACCCTTGTATGAGGATCCGCGGCATTTATAAATGACTTCCTTAAACTTCCTTATTCATCGCGTCAAGCTTAGTTTTGATTTCCGCCATTTTCTTTTTCGAAAGCGGGTACCAGAAGATCAAAATCAGTGCAATGATCACAAAGCCAATGGCTGGTACGCCCGTCGTGACCGAGTAAATCGCGTTCGTTACCGAGGCGCTTTGCACGATGGCTTGTCCTGTGCTTACCTGATAGCCAATCGCGCTGATCACAAAACCGCCCAATCCGCCGGCAAGCGCCTGGCCGATCTTACGCGAGAACGAGTATACACCATACACCGTTCCGCCATCGCAAGAACCTGTCTGCACCGTCTGGTAGTCGATGACGTCGGAAATGAACGCCCACAGCATCAAGTTGAAAATTCCCGATCCCAAATTGGCGAACAGCAGAATTCCACAGTATACCCACGCGTTTTGAATGCGGGCGATAAACAAGAAGGCGTAAATGGCAGCCGAGAACAGCAGTCCGACCGCGGACGCTTCCTTCTTGCCAAATTTCGCGGCGATCTTTCCGGAGAATGGCGCAAGCAAAAGCGTGCAAACCGTCATCATCATACCGGCAACGGACATCGCGCCGATGTTTTTAAAGTAATCCATGTACAAGTACATATTCATCGACTGCGCCAAAAGCATGGAAAGCAGCGAAACGATGGCAGCCGCGATCATGGAAAGCAGGGCGCGGTTCGTTGCGAGAGCCTTCACAAGGTCTTTTGCGGACAGCTGTTTCTGGCTCGAATTGTCCACGATAATTCGCTCGGTCGACCACTTATAGCAAATCGTATAGCAGATGAGCGCCAGAAGGGCGAATACGCACGCCACGATGAAGACGCGGTTGCCTTGCAGCACCTGGTTGCCAGCCGCATCCGTCGTATACACGAACAACGGCGTCAGCGATCCGACAAACATACCCGCCAGGGACGCGCCAATCGAACGGAATGTCGAAAGCATCGCGCGCTCACCCGGTTTGTCGGTAATGGCCGAAGCCATCGAGCCGTACGGAATGTTGATACCCGTATAGCAGAAACTTCCCCAAAGAATGTAAGTAATAAAGATGTAGGCGACACGCACGCCGTAAGGCAGGTTGGCCACCCAAGGCACGAACATCAAAACGCCGGCCGTCACGACAGGAATCATCATCCGTTTGATCCATGGACGATACCGCCCTGCGGCCGTTGGCTGGCTGCGGTCCACGATCCGTCCCATCCCGATGTCGGTGAAGGCGTCCACGCAGCGGCTCACCAAAAACAGCGTACCGACTAAAGCGCCCGGAATTCCAAGAACGTTTGTATAAAACACCATCAAGAAGCTGGATGCCAAAATGAAGAAGAAATCGTTTCCGAAATCCCCGCACATGTAGGCGATTTTATCTTTCCAGCCAAAAGGTCTATGCGCGGCGCGCTCTTCTTCCTGACGAAGCGCCGCTTTTGCTTTCGCATCTGAAACATTGATCATATTTTGAATCTCCTTTTCTATGTTTCCCGGCCCGCTTTGGTTAACGTCTTCAAAAGAAAGCCAGACTTCGCGTCCCTTTTGAAAGCGCTAACACGACGAGCACATGAGATACAATACTAGAATTTGCCCGAATTGAATACTGCGTTTTTTGTCATGCATATTGCAAAAATTGTGCACATGTTTTGCAATATAAGTACATAAACAAACGCAATGTAAGCGGTTTAAAGCGGCTTTTGTCCGTTTAGTTAAGTGATTGTAAAACAATTTTTATAATGTGCAAAAATTGACGCAAAAAAAAAAGAGATCCCCTCGTTGGAGCGAAATCTCTTGTGCGGCTCAGTTGAAGAGTCCCGCCATCAAAAACACAAGAAGAAACGGGATTTCCAAAACGGCCAGCATGCGCAAATGGCTGCGCCACGTCAGGGCCAAATACCCGACGAATTCGCGAAGCAAGGCGTTCAACGTAAAATACCACTTCGTCTTCGAACCGTATCCCACGCAGTCGACACCGGCTCTGCGGGCAAGGGCGAGGGCGCGGAACACATGGTAGCGGGTTGTCACAATCGCGATGTTCGCCTTCGGATCGTCGATGAGCGCGTAGGAAAACGCCAGATTTTGTTCGGTGTTTCTGGAATTTGACTCCTGGCGCATCCGGTTGGGATCGACGCCTCGTTCCACGCAATAAGCATACATCGCCTCGCTTTCGGAAATCGTTTCCCCCTCGCCCTGTCCGCCCGACAAAATCAAAACGGCATGGGGATTTTCGTAAAGCAGCTTGATGCCCAGGTCGATGCGGCTCGCTAAAAGCGGCGTCACTTTTTCCTGCAAAATGCCCGCGCCAAGCACGATGATCGCATCCAGATCGTGCCGCTTTTTCCAATGGATGAGATTGAGCATCGCGGAAAAACAAAAAATCGTCAGCACGCTGAGCAAATACGTGACAGCCATGCCAACCGCCCCGTAAACCAGGACGCCGGCCGGACTGCTCGCGCCGGAAAAAGCCAATGGAAACGCGACGACGTAAACAAGAAGTCCGAACGCGAACGCCAGCGACAGAAAGTTGCTCCATCGAAATCCTTCTTTAAACAAAATGCGGATGCCTTGGACAAAAAAGGTGAGAATGACCGCGAATGGAAAAAACAGCAGTCCGAGCACGACGACACCAAGCAAAACGCTCAACGCCATAAACAGCACCTGGTGGCGTACGATCCAATCCGAATACCGGAATCCGATGGTCACCACGAGCAGCCCGCTAAATACGAGCATCCAAAAAAAGGAAAAACCGCTCCACAATGTCCGGGGCTTGTATTTCATGACACCCCAAAACACCCCGATGGAGACGAGCCACAACAGGCCCATAATTGTTATGAAATGCATAGATCTCCTCCGTTTTTTCTCATTATAAGAAAAAAGATGCCGTTCGGCATCTTTCGCGCTAACACAAATTTGATTTACCAAAGACTTGGTGTTTTAAAATGTTCGTCGAGATCACTCGAGAACCAGCGGCCGTTCATAATCGTGGAAACGATCGTTTGTTTGTCGGCGTCATCCAGCTTGTCGCTCTCGATTGCCTCGATGATTTCCTCGTTGGTCGTCGACACGTCTTCCATCTTCACAACCGCTTTGTCCCCTTTGGCGTCGAGCACGAGCGTCATCGGATCTTTGGCGGTCCATGGAGTCCATTCCACGCCCGCGTTTGCGCTCACCGGCGTGCCGTCTTTGACGAAGCTTGCCAAATACTCGTTGAAGTCCTTGGCCATCGCCACATAGCCCGCTTCGGTGAAATCGTAGCTTTCCGCGTAGTTGTTTTGGGTCGGCGAGATGGCCGGCACGAAAATGCCGTGGAACGAGCCGAGTGCCTCGATCGGATGATCCGAGTTGCGGTCGCCATAGTTGATCTGGCACAAGTAGATGTTCGACTTGTACGTATCGCTCATCTTTTCGGCCGACAGCTGCGTGTTGAAAATCCGGTAGAAGTCACCGCCATACTGCGCGATAAACGCACGCGCCGCGTTTGGATCCTTCATTTTTTCGATGGATGGATCGAAGCCGCCAAACATCGTAAACTCCTCGGAACCGGTAACCATCATGACCGGCACGTCGTTGACGTAGTCGCTGTCGAAGCCTTCCTTCGGAATGACGACGCCATCGTTGTACAAGTGCGGGAACTTCGCCATGCGGATGCCGGCGTTCGGAAACAGCTTCACGAGTCGTTCGGAATCAATCGAATACAAGTAGTCGCGGACTTTCTCGTCATCGCTCATGAGCCACTTCGCCGCCTCTTCCTCATTGTCGGCTTCCTTGTCCTCGACAACGAGCGGCGCGATCGTCTCGGCGATTTTTTGGATGGACGCGTCTTCCTCGGCAATCGTCATGCCGCCCGAGAACGCGATGGCTTTATCGAACAAGCCTTCGAACGTTGGCGAAATGAGCATGGCCATGACGTCGCGGCCGCCCGCGCTAAATCCCGACACGGTCACGTTGTTTGGATCGCCGCCAAAGTTGGCGATGTTGTCCTTGACCCAGGCAAGCGCCTTGGCCAAATCGAGCATCGTGAAGTTGCCGGTGTTGTTTTCGTCGTCCAGCAGCGCCGGCAGGTTGTTGAACCCAAGCAATCCAAGCCGGTAGTTGACGGAAACATACACAAGATCGTCGGTTTCGACCATGTCGAAGCCCGGGATTTCAAACGAGCTGCCAGTCTGGTTATTGCCGCCATGGATGTATACGAGTACCGGCTTGTCTTTGGCGTCTTCTGTAGTGTAGACATCCAAATTCAGGCAGTCGGTTGAGCCGGTCGCCTCCACAACGGTTTCTCCCTTTTCATTGGTCGTGGCGGCCGACTGCATCGCCACCTCCTCTTTTTGCGTCGCGTCTTTCACATCGTCCCATTTGTCCGGATCCTGTGGCGCTTTCCATCGCAAGTCGCCGACCGGTTCCTTTCCATACGGGATGCCGTAATACGCTTCGACGCCGTTTTCCTCGACGCCTTTGACCTTGCCGTACTCGGTGGCGCGCACAAGCTCCTCGGCTTTTGGCGCTTCCTCTTTCGGCGTTTCGGCCGTGTTCGAACAAGCCGTCAAAGACAAGGCCAGCGCGGCGCTTGCCAGCAGCTTAAAAAATCGAGCATTCATAGTTTTATCCTCTTTCTCCCTTTATTACGTGTTAGCGCTTTCACGCCTTCATTATAGAGGAAAAAAGCGGAAAATCAGCCATGTTTCATAAGTTGAAATAGAATATTATGTCAGAAATTTATACGTGTAAACGACTTGTTCGGCAAGCAAGGTCCAAACAATCGAGTCCGCCCACGACGTCGCGCACTTGCCAAGCCGGATGAGCGGCAGCCCCTGGGCGTTTCCGGTTTGCGAAATCACAAAGACCGCGTCGCTTTTTTCGATCAGCTCTTGCTTCTTTTGGGGCGGCTTGAGCCGGAAATAGTGGCCGTGCATGGAGAAGAGCACAAGCGCGTTCGTTTCCCTTGGCGTCGTGATTTCCCCGGGTTCGCCAATCATCGTGACAACCAGCCCGAAGGGCATGAGCTCGTTGGCGATGTGCTCCATCACCATCCGCATGCTGCGCAACCCAAGAAAGTACACGTTTGGCTTCGCTTTCATCGTCTGGCACAACGTTTCGATCATCCGGCACGTTTGGGTGGAAAACGCGTGTTCCAGCATGGCGGGAAGCGTTTGAAAAAACGCGGTGAGCTGCTCTCGCGAATAGGGAGGCGAAAACGGCCGGTTCTCGACAGGATGGCTGAAGCTGTAAACATCGTTGCGTCCAAGTTCCTCTTCCACGTAGTCGCGAAATTCAGTGTAGTCCTCGAAGCCGATCTTTTGCACGAATCGCGATACGGACGATGGCGACACGTGGCTTTGTTTGGCGAGCTGAAAAATCGAGCACGTCGGAATTTCGGACAAATGCTTGAGCACGTACATCGCGATGGCCTGATTGGAATCGGCGTTTCGCGTCAAACATGGAAGCAGGCGGTCATATAAAGAATAAGGCATCACTCTCATCACTGGTTTCTCTCTTTCTATGGGTGAAACTTTCTTTCTTATCTTTCAGTATAACATTATATTCACTCGATCGAAAAAGAAAAAACGACCTTGGCGAAGCCAAAGTCGAATGGATGGTTAAATCAGCGATACCCAGTTCAAGCGGTCGGTGTAGCGTTCGGCGCACTCCCACAGCACGATGTCGGGATGCAGCTCGTCGATCATATCCGGGGTGAACGACCAGATGTTCACGTACGTCACGTCGCCATAATACTCGTCGAGCGTGTTGACAAGCCGTTCGCCAAACGAGTCCCCGATAATCAAAACGTTTTTCGTGGACTTGACTTCGGGATTTTCACTGGACGGATCAAGCTCGTAAAACGTGTCCTGGGCAAATTCGGACTGCATGTCGCAAAGCAGAGCGAGATCGCCGGCGTAGTTGTTGTAGAGCTCGTTGAACTTCACGTTTTTGAGCGAGTCGGCGGGCTGGCCGAACAGTTTCAGGACATCCATGGCGGTCACAAACTCGCCAATGGCGTTAAAATGCGTGTCGGTCGAGTAGTAAAGCTGATGGTTTTGTCGCTCGTCCATCAGCGAATTTTTGGCGTTGACGACGCGCAAGTCGGTGTTTTTTGCCAAATAGTCGAACAGCTCGTCGGTGCGCGAAACGTCGTTGTCGCGCATGATCGTGGCGGGCATGAGTTCAGGATACACGCTGGCTTTGTTCGGAATGGACAGGATACCGAACTGCACGCCTTTGGCTTCGATGGCGTCGCGTTCGGCGCACAGCTTGGCGGCGATGGCGGCCATGTCGCTTTCGGCATACCGGTTGACACCTTGAAAATCTGAGACCGGATCGCCGTCGTCGGTCGCTTTGTAGAAAAGCCAGCCGTCCTTGCCAAGGAGTACGCGGGTCGATTCGATGAATGTGTTGCCGGAAAAGGCATTCGTCAGCTTCGTCGTGAATTTGGCGCCCTCCTCTTTGCCGGGAATGTTTTCGGAAAAGCCGTTTAAAAACTTTTGCATGCCGTTGGCGCCTTCTCCCTTCTCTTCCTCCTTTTTGGCTTGTTCCATCTCGTGTCCGGCGACGACCGCGCTCTTTTCCGCCGCGGGCGCGAAGATGGAAAGGCCCTGTTTGACGAGGGTGAACGCGCCAAGCGACACGATGGACACGCAAAAACAAAGGCTGACGATGCGCTCGCCCGGTGTGCTTCGTTTTCGGAGTTTCTTTTTCTTCGTTGGATTCATTTTCTGTTTTCCCTTCTAAAAGTTAAAGTATATAAACGGGTTGTACGCGTTGGAAAAGATGTACAGGACACTGACGGCGAAAATGGCCAGCGTGGCCAGTCCCGCGACGAGCTGGTAGGCCGGCTTTTTGCGGAACGCCCGTTCAATAACAGGAAAGACCGGACAGCAGCACACGATGCCGGCCACGTACCAAATGCCGTACTGGCGCAAATACTGCACGAACGCCTCGCCCATAAAGCCTTTCGCGCCGATGCCGACCATCCCGCCTAAATAGTGGATGGCCTGGGTGATGGAGTCGCTTCGAAAAAGCACCCAGCCGAGCATGACGAACAAAAACGTGTACAGCCAGGAAAACTTGCCGAGCCGCTGCTGGATGTTCGTAAAGCGTTCCAGCAGCAAAAGCAGGAAGTACATGAGTCCCCAGCAAATGAAGGTCCAGTTGGCGCCATGCCAGATGCCGGTGAGCAGCCAGACGACAAATAAGTTGAACACGAGCCGGGAGCGGGTCTTGACGCGCGAGCCCCCTAGCGGAATGTACACGTAGTCGCGAAACCACGTCTGGAGCGACATGTGCCAGCGGCGCCAGAACTCCGAAACCGAGCGGGACAAGTACGGATAGTTGAAGTTTTCCTCAAAGTGGAAGCCAAACATCCAGCCCAGTCCGATAGCCATGTCCGAATACCCGGCAAAGTCGTAAAAGATTTGGAGGGTATAGGAAAACGCGCCTAGCCAGAACATCAAAACGGAATTGACGGCGTTGGTTGTGAACGCGGCATCGGCGACGACGGCGAACTGGTTGGCGAGCAGCACCTTTTTCCCCAAGCCGATGATGAAGCGGTTCACGCCGCGGGCGAAGTCGTCGAGGTTTTCATGGCGTTTGCGAATTTCTTCGGCGACCGTGTTGTAGCGCACGATTGGCCCGGCGATGAGCTGAGGAAAAAACGAGATGTACAGCGCCGTATCCTGGATGAGCGGCTTTTTCGGCTTGGGATCCCTCGCCATGTCTACGACAAACGAAATGGCTTGAAACGTGAAAAAGGAGATCCCGACCGGAATACGGTTGCCGGTCAATTCCAAATTCCATCCAAGCGCATTGTTCAAATTGCCGATGAGAAAATCCGCGTATTTAAAGTAGCCTAAAATAAGCAGGTCAAGCACGACAGTCAAAAAGATGACAAGACGCGGCGAAAGATTCAACCGTCGGGTCCGGATCTTCCATACGAGCCAGCCAGCCCCGTAATGAATCCCGATCATGACGAGCATCAACAGCACGAACACGGGTTCGCCGTACGCGTAAAACAGCAAACTGGCCGCCAACAAAAGCCAGTTCTTTCCTTGCGGCTTGTTTCGCAGCGGTCCAAAGTACAGGACGAGAACAAGCGGCAGAAAAAGAAACAAAAAAATCTCACTTGGAAACAACATCGTTCTCTTCCCTTTCTTTCTTCACACAACAAGCAACCAAAAAGACCTTGACGACAACCAAGGTCTTAACGGTAGATGATTTCGAACATTGATTTTAGAAACCGGTATTTGGCGATTTCTTCACAGAAACAAGTTTTTTGGCACCCGTGGTTTTTGTGGAACCGGCCAACGAATCCGCTGGTTTTTCCACTTCATCTTTGTCAAGTTTCACAACGGTGCCATCGGACATGACTTTGACGAACGCGATCGGGGAAAGACTATCTAAATGAAGTTTGAACTTCAAGCCTTTTTACGTATCAATGGCCGCTTCTCCTTCAGTTTCTTCCAGTGTGGCTTCCATGACTTCCCAGGCGCCGTTCTTCAACTGGTGCATGACATAAATGGTGTCACCGGCCTTCAAGCCTTTCCAAAGTTCCTGATATTGCGGCCATACGTTAAACTCGAAGTCCATGCCGCCTTCCGGAAGATCCACTTTTTCGGCACTGGTCGATCCAACGCCGACAGGACGATTTGCAGGAAGTTTCTGAACATAACTCTCATAGTCTCCGGCGCCAAGCAAAACAACATTCGCGTCTTTCGGGACATCAAATCCCGCCTTTTCGATAATGTCTCTTACCGCGTTTGGCTTTTGTAACTCCTCATACATCTTTTCAGAAACATCTTTTTTGAATAAAAGAGTCGTTGTTTCCATTCCATCGGCATCCACTACTGTAGTTCCGGTTCCGTATGGCGTGTTCTGCTTCAAATCGGTAATGGTCGGGGATTTGTCCACATCCGTACTTGTCGAGCTGTCATCGGTCTGCGCCCAGATCGGCGTGCCTCCCAACAACATCGTCAGCGCCAGGGCCGCGCCGGTCAGTTTTTTCATGTTTCCCATACTCAATTTTCCTTTCTGATTGTAGGTTTCCTACAATTCATTTAATTTTATACCGTAATTTTAACTGTCTTTGTTTTATTTTGTCAATTCTTTTTTAACTTTTTATATATGTCATAAATTTGCAACGATTATTGCATCAGTATATAACTGTGGCTAATTAACAAAAAAAGGTGGATTGTCTATCCACCATTTCTTTGCTTATTTTGTTGTATTGTATCGACTACAGCGTCAAACCGAAACCGTACTCGTAGTAGTTTCCGGCCGCGTCCTTGTAGGCGTAGCCTTTGCCGTTTTCGTCTTTCAAGGCATCCGGAAGGTACTTGTCCTTCTCGTAGCCTGGCAAGTCGTTTGGCGTGATGCATACGCCTTTTTCATTGACCGCGATGACTTCGTCGTTTTTCGGCAGCGTCATCGGCAGCTTGCCAACCGGCGCGAACCGGCCGAACAGCACGTCGTAGTACGCTTTCGTGTACGTGTCGAAACCAGCCATCAGCACATCGCAATACGGCTCGAGGTTTTGTACGATCCAAGGCATCGTGATGTTGATCGTTCCCACGACTTTTCCGCCGCGCGCGTGGATGTTCTCGCTGATTTCCTTCACGCGTCCGATGCCGGCCGCCGTCGTTTCCTCGTGCGTCGTTTCCAGAGGCAAACCTTCCTCGCTAAAGTCGGCTACGACTTTGTTTTCGCAAAGGTCGATTTCCAGCAAGCCTTTCGTCGCCGTAAAGTAGTTTCCGGACTGTGGCGAAACCATAAGGATCGCCACGTCCGCTTTCGTATAGTCGTCTGTCAGCGTCACGTTTTCCTTGGCCAGCTCTTCGCGCAGAGCCTTCGTCCACGCCTCGCTCGCTTTTTCCGTCTGGTCGAAGCCTTCGACATAGACGCTCTTGCCTTCCGTTTCCAGCGGCAGGACGCCGTTGTTTTTCAGAAGGACAACCGACTGGCGGTGTACTTCCATCGCCTTTTCCCAGTCCTCGCTTTCCGAAATGGCCGCCTTCGACTCTTTCGGATCGCGGTACGAATCTTCGAACATGCCCAACGCGAACTTCTCCGTCAGCGTGCGCTTTGCCGCTCTGGAAATAGCCGCGTCATCCAGCGTGATTTGCTTGAGCGTGTAGCCTTCCGGAATGGCGTGCGTGTCGTAGTAGCCGTTTGTGCGGCGGGCGTATGCCTCTTTTGCCAGTTCAACACCATATGATTCCGAAATCAAGTCGACGCCGTTGTTGATGGCCAGCGCCACCCGCTCCGGCCGGTCGAGCGCTTCCACGCCCCAGCTCATGTTGTCAATGATACCCGAATCCGAGTTGATGTAGCCTTTGAAACCAAACTGATCGCGCAAAAGCTCCTGGATCATATAGTGGTTGAACGCGAATCCAACCGGAGTCCATGTGATCTCCTCGCCGTTCAATCCATGCTGCGCCGCCGATTTCTCCTTGCACGGCTTCGCGTAGTATGGCATGATCGACGCCACGTTGTGCGCGATGGCCGGAATGAACCCTTTCGTGTGGTAGTTTGTCAGCGAGTCTTCCGTCGCGTACACGTTCCACTGCCCTTCTTTGTAGTGCGGGTCGAAGCCGTTTTCACGCGCGCCGCCACCCGGCCAGTGTTTTACCGTCAGCGCCACGCCATCCGTCGTCACGCCGTTCTCGCCGCCCTGCACCGCTGGTACAAGGGCTTCGAAAATCTTCGCGATCAGTTCCGGATTTTCGCCAAATGTACCGTAAATTCGCTGCCATCTTGGGTCCGTCACAACATCGGCCATGTACATGTAGCCTTTACGCAAACCGGCCGCGTTCCATTCGTGGCGGATTGCCTCGCCAAATTCCTTGACGATGCCCGTGTCGTTGGCGCCAAGCACCGCCGCCGCGATACCAAGCGTGCCAGGCCATGCCGGGAACACGCCAACCGCGTCGTTCATACCGAACACGACTTTTCCGTTTTCGTTACGGGAGTTGGTCGTTACCATAACCGGGATGAAATGCCCGTTGTTTTCGGCTGTTTTTTGCAGCTCGTTCAACCAGTCCGTCAAGTGGTCCGGCTGCGGGTTGTCACGCAAAATGTAGTTGCGCATCTTGTCTTCCCGGATCGACTGCGTCGTGCCCGGAATCGTGTATCCGGCGAAAATCGACGCGTTTTCCAGCGTGTTCTCATCAAGCAGACCTGTTTCATCGGATACCTTCACGATGCTTTCCGGATCAACGCCTTTTTCTTTGGCCATTCTTTTTTCCAGCTGGCCGATTTCCTTTGTGAACGGGTTGCGGCTCGTCACGAACAACTGGCCGATCTTTTCCTCTACGGACATGTCGTCAACGAGCGCCTGCGCTCTTTCTTCCGGGCTTTTGCGCCAGTCGGAAAAGACTTTTAACTCGCCGCTGCCGTCCAGGTCTTTAAAAAACAACCCGTCGGCTTCAAGAACCGGCTGGTCGACCGTCGTGATCGTCGGCCCGTTCTCGTTGTGGTATATTTTGATTTCTTCACTTGCTTTTTTCACTTTTTTACCTCATGTGTGCACCTTAATGATATTCATCCCGTCTTTTTGATAAGATAGGGTTATGAAAGAAAAACTTCGAACTGAATTTAACCAGCGGCAAAATATGATCGAGCCGGATTTTGAATTGTATTACTATACGGACAACAATCTTCACCGGGTTAGCACGCATAAACATGATTATTACGAGATTCTTTTTTTTCTGGAAGGGAGCGTAACGACCGTTGTCGGCGATTCGACGTATCGACTCGAGCCGGGGGATTTGGTCATCGTCCCTCCCGGAATTTTCCATTATTCCCACATCGACACGAGCAAAACCCCGTATCGTCGCTTCACGCTTTGGATTTCCGAGCCGTTTTTTAAACGCATGGTCGGCTTGGATCAAAGCTTTGGCTATTTGGAAAAACCGGTCGTTCACGAGAAACGCTACCATTACCACCTCGACCGAATCACTTCGTACAACATCCAGTCCAAGATCTTGCGCCTTTTGGAAAGCATGCATTACGACGAGTTCGGCAAACATGTGCAGGAGCGTCTTTGCTGCTGCGACGTGCTGCTCACCATCAATCAAATGCTGTACGAACAAGACCATCCTTATGAATTAAAAGAAGGACAAAGTTTGGCGGAAAGCTTGTTCAACTACATTAAAATGCACATCGACGAAGACATCTCGCTCGAGTCGCTGGCGCAAACCTTTTATATTTCAAAATACTACATCTCGCATTTATTCAAGTCCCACGTGGGGATGTCGGTTCATCAGTATATCATTAAGAAACGATTGGATTTAGTGTGTGGCGCCATTCTTTCCGACACCGACATCACTAAAGCATGCGAACAGGCCGGTTTTAAAAACTACTCCAACTTTTACCGGGCCTTTGTGAAAGAATATGGAATGTCCCCGAAAGAGTTCCGGGAAAAACATAGAATAGAACCAGCTCGTTAGAGCTGGTATTTTTGTTTTTTTTCGGTTTTCTTATCGCTGAACGCGTCCCGAACCATCGCCCTGGGCGAGCTTTTCGACCTCGTCCACCGACACCAGGTTGTAGTCGCCTTCCACCGAGTGCTTCAGCGCGCTGGCCGCCACCGCGAACTCGATCGCGTCCTGGCTGTTTTTGCCTTCCATCAAGGCGTGGATCAATCCGCCGCCAAACGAGTCCCCGCCGCCTACGCGGTCCACGATGTTCAAATCGTATTTTTTCGAGAAGCAGTACTCGTTGCCATCATACAGCATCGCGCTCCACAAGTTCCGGTTCGCGCTAATGCTTTCCCGCAGCGTGATCGCCACTTTCTGGAAGCCGAACGTGTCCATCAGCTGTTTGGCCACGTCTTTGTAGCCTTCGTGGTTGATTTGGCCGCCATGGATGTCCGTGTTCGCCGCTTCGATGCCAAACACGTCTTTGGCGTCCTCCTCGTTGGCGATGCACACGTCGATGTACTTCGCCAGCTCGCTCATCACTTTGTTGGCTTTTTCCTTGCTCCACAGCTTGTTGCGGTAGTTCAAGTCGCACGATACCGGAATGCCTTTTTCATGGCATTTCTTCATCGCTTCCAACGTGATGGCCGCCACCTCGTCGTTGAGCGCCGGCGTGATGCCCGTCGTATGGAACCATTCAGCCCCGTCCAGAATTTGATCCCAGTCGAAGTCTTCCGGGTTCGCTTTCGCGATCGCGCTGTCTTTGCGGTCGTAAATGACCTTGCTTGGACGCTGGCTGGCGCCTTTTTCCAAGTAGTAAATGCCGACACGCTCGCCGCCGCGCACGATGTCGCTTGTGTTCACGCCGTATTTGCGCAGTGAGTTCAGCGCCGCCTGCCCGATTTCATGGGCTGGCAGTTTGCTGACGAAATGCGCGTCGTGGCCGTAGTTGGCCAGCGATACCGCGACGTTGGCTTCGCCGCCGCCGTAGGTCGCGCCAAAGCTATCGGCCTGCACGAAACGCGTGTAGCCTGCCGGCGCGAGCCGGAGCATCAATTCTCCGAATGTAATGACTTTTTTCATTTTATCCTCTTACCTCATTCAATTTTTTGACTGCCTGCCGCGTCATTTCTTCGATCTGATCGAACGCTTTCGCCTCGATCAAGTCCTTTTTCACCATCCAGCTGCCGCCGATGCACAGGATGACGTCCTCTTTCAAATACGCATCCATGTTCTTTTCGGAAATGCCGCCGGTCGGCATGAATTTCATCATGTTGTAAGGCGCCGCGATCGCTTTGATCATCGCCAGACCGCCTGCCGGCTCGGCCGGGAAGAACTTCACGACATCGAGTCCAAGGCGGTACGCTCTTTGGACATCGGTTGGCGTGCACGTTCCCGGTGTGACCGGAATGTCTTTTTCGATGCAGTATTTGACAACTTCCTCATCGAATCCGGGGGAAACGATGAACTGCGCGCCCGCGTTGATGGCTTCGTCGACTTGTTTTGTCGTCAAAACCGTACCTGCGCCGACGAGCATGTCGGGACGGGCGGCTTTCATCGCCTCGATGCAGGCGGCGGCTTCACGGGTGCGGAATGTCACTTCCGCGGCGGGAAGACCGCCTTCGCACAGGGCGTTGGCTAGTGGCGCGGCGTCTTCCTTATGGTCGAGAACGACGACCGGGATGATCCCGATTTCGTTGAATCGCTGTAAAGTTTTATTCATTATTTGCTCACCTTTTCCACCACTTCGTGGAGCGTCGAACGAATCGCGCCTTCTTTTGCGTTCATTTGATTGAACAGTGCAACGACTTTGTCGGCCATGCCGTATTCGATCAAGTCGATGCCAAACACTTTGGCGTTCGTCAAAATCGGCTTGAGATCTTCGACGGTGACCACATCGCCAAGCTGGATGCCGGATACGAGTGGATACAGCTCGTCAAGCAGCGGATCCGCGCTGGCTTCGAACCGGTTTCCGTTGTCGTTGATTTGCATCAGGTAGCGCAGCCAGCCCGCAAACACCAGTGGAATGGCTTCCAGGTTCGCTGGATCGAGCGTTTCGTCCTGCGCGTACGATTTGATTGTTTCACCAAAGCGAACGCTTAATTTCTGCGACGTGTCGGTTGCGATTCGCTGTGGAGCGTCCGGCATGAACGGGTTCGGGAACCGCACGTTGATGACTGTGTCGATAAATTCTTTTGGATCCAGGATGCCCGGGTTGATGACAACCGGCAGTCCTTCTTTGTAGCCGATGGCTTTGATCAAGCCAACCAGATCGGCGTCCTGCATTTCCGCGCTGATGAGCGTGTAGTCGAGCAGGCATCCAAACACGGCCAGAGCCGTATGCAGCGGATTCAAGCATGTCGTGACTTTCATCGTTTCCACTTTGTTGACGGTTTCGCGATCCGTGAAAATCAGCCCGCCTTTTTCGAGCGCCGGACGACCGTTCGGGAACTGGTCTTCGATGACGAGGTATTCGGTTTCTTCCGCGTTGACAAACGGCGCGACAAATGATCCGCGCGATGTCTTGACTGGATCCATGTCCTCGACTCCGTCTTTTTTGAAGATTTCGCTCACTTTGTCATCCGGTCTAGGCGTGATTTTGTCAATCATCGACCATGGGAAGCTTACCTGGTTCTCGTCGTCGACATATTGTACGAATTCATCGGAGACAAAGCCGTTTTCGTTCCATGCTTTGACGTAAGCCATGATCGCGTTTTTCAGTTTCTCGCCATTGTGCGAGCAGTTGTCCATGCTGACCATCGCGATTGGCAGCTTGCCGTTGTTGTAGCGTTCCAGAAGCAGAGCGCACACTTTTCCCAGGTAGGAAACCGGCATGGCTGGTCCTTGCTCGAAATCGGTTTTGACTGGTTCGAGCGTTTCGCCTGCCGCGTTGGTGAGGGCGTAGCCTTTTTCCGTAATCGTGAACGACGCCATCTGCAAGCTTGGAGCGCGGAAGATTTCCTTCATCCGGGCGAATTCCGCCTCGTTTTTCGGATCGAGGAAAACGGACTCGGCAATCGAGCCGATGACCGTCTTTTGCACGTTTCCATCGGATTTGAGCGTGGCGAGCAGCGCGAGCGTGTCGTGGTCGCGGAAGTTTTGCAGAATCGCTTCGTCAAATCCTTCCACCGCGATCAGTCCGCGGTCCAAAACGCCTTCGTTCAAAAGGGTTTCCACTACGTTGGCCTGGTAGGCTTTAAACAAGTTTCCGGCGCCAAAATGAATCCAGGTTGGCTCCGCTTTTGTTTTGGCGATCATCGCTTCGCGGTCGTAAGTCGGAAGATCGTATCCGGCTTCGATCCAAGGCTGACGGTCTTTTAATCCTGTATTTGATAATTTCATCGTATTTTGCCTTCTTTCTTACTCAATGCTTTTGATCAATTATTTCTGGTTTTTTTCAATGGCTTCCCACAATCCGAGAATGTACGTCGCGCCCAGCGCCCGGTCGTACAATCCGTATCCTGGCATGCCGACTTCGCCCCAGATCATGCGTCCATGGTCTGGACGGATCGGACCGTCAAAGTTGATGTCATGCAGCGCTTTGACGATTTCATACATGTCGAACGTTCCGCATTGGCTTGGGTGCGGTGCTTCTTCGAAATCAAGCGGCGAGAAGCTGTTGAATTTCAAGTTGCGCACGTGTGCGAAGTGAATACGGCCAGGGAGCGCGCGAATCATTTCCGGCAAATCGTTTTTGATGTTCGTTCCGTACGAGCCCGCGCAGAATGTCACACCGTTGTGCTTGTTGTCGACCGCCTTCATCACGCGAAGAATTTTTTCCTTGCTCGTGATGATGCGTGGCAGTCCGAATACCGGCCAAGCTGGATCATCCGGGTGGATCGCCATGTTGATGTCGTATTTGTCGCAAACCGGCATGATGCGTTCAAGGAAGTAAACGAGATTTTCAAACAGTTTTTCCTCGTCGATGTCTTTGTACATTTCAAAGAGTTCCTTGATTTTCTCCATCCGTTCCGGTTCCCATCCTGGCATAACCGTTCCATTCATATCCCCGGCAATCGAGTCAAACATGTTGGCTGGATCCATGTTGTCAACCGTCGTCTGGTTATAGGCCAGCGCCGTCGAACCGTCCGGCAACACCCGGGCAAGCTCGGTACGCGTCCAGTCGAAAACAGGCATAAAGTTGTAGCAAACCAAATGAATGTCTTCTTTTCCTAAGTTTTCCAACGTTTCAATGTAGGCGTCGATGTATTTATCGCGGTCCGGTGCGCCGGTTTTGATTGAATCATGCACGTTGACCGATTCAATTCCTGACAAATTCAGTCCATGCTCTTCTACATAACGTTTCAAGTCGTGAATTTCTTCTTGCGTCCACAGTTCACCTGGCATTTTATCATACAGCGTTGTGATAACGCCCGTTACGCCTGGAATCTGTCGAATTTGCTCCAGCGAAATCGTGTCGTGTCCAGGTCCATACCATCTTAATGTCATTTCCATAATATTCTTTTTAAACCTCCTGTTGGTTGCGCTTTCATTACACTGTTAGTATAGGTCGCAAGCCAATTTCTTAAAATTGTTTAATTTGTGGAGAACATTGCGTTTTTTGCGAAAGTCGCTTTGATAAAAACGCGATTCCCCATTCCTCTTTATTATAAGCTAAAGCAAGATTTAGAAAGAATCAAAACTGTGTGAAAAGATGTTATTTTTCTATCTGAATAGCAATTTCAACAATCTCTATCTCAATTTTCGCAATGTCGAATCCTCTCCGCTTCCTCTACAATGGTTTTTAGATTAATTAAGGAGTTCTTAAGAGTATGAAAAATAACCGTCTTGAAGTTTCATCTGTTTTGCAAGGGGATCACGCGGTTTTATCCATTGAAACAGGGTGGACAGCCAACACGTCAAACCACATGATCGAAGTCCGCTTGTTTGACGATGAAAACCGCATTGTGTCAAGCGTGTGCAGCGCGTCGCCAAAGCTGTCGCTGACTCTCGAGCGTCCAAATTTATGGAACGGGATCGCCGACCCTTATTTATATATCGTGGAAGCGAGACTGGTGGAAGGCGGCAACGTGATCGCCGCCAAAGAAGCGACGATTGGAATCAAGGATCTATCGTTCCATCCGGATCTCGGAGTGTTTTTGAATGGTCAGCCAACGGCTTTAAAAGGCTTAAAACTGCCGGCGGATGGAAAAACAGCGGACAAGGAGGCAAATTTCGAGGATTTGGCTCAAGTCGTGGATCAGCTTCACGCTTCGGGCGTGCAAGCGGTTCTAGTCAACTTCAACCAGCATTCGCAAGATTTTTTTGATTTGTGCGAGGAAACCGGATTGATTGTCTGGCCCGATACGAAAGAAAGTCTTGAGCAATGGTCAAAACACGTGCTGGAAATCTCTATGAGCTGATGGGTTCCCATCGGCTTTTTTATTTCCGCTCTTTCATGCAAAAAAGGTGAAGCAAAATAACGCTTCACCTTTTTGTTTGCCAAATAAAAAAAAGAGCCGAGCAGCGCAATGTCATTTAGTTAAGAAATGGCAGTCTTAGAGGATACATTTTAAAGTGTACCCTCTTTTTTTAGATAATTTTCTTATTTTTGTTGACTTCCATCCAAAAACGTGTGGCCAAGTATCATTCATGATACTTGGC
>NZ_CAXHOA010000018.1:0-53944 GCF_964018005.1 uncultured Dubosiella sp. | reverse complement strand
TCGAAAGAAGCAAAGAAAAAAAGAGCTGCAACGCTCTAGTGATTTCTAAAAATCACTGATTCGTTACAGCCCCTTTTCATGCGTCAGCGATCAAATTTTTTCCGGCGCGCCGTCGACTGGACCATCGCGGATTTCATCGCGTCCACATCCTCGCGCACGAGCAAGTCCCGAAACTGCTGCACCGAGGCGGCGAACTGGTCGATCTCGTCCAGCAGGATGTCTTTGTTCAGCAAAAACAACTCGGTCCACATATCCTCGTTGATTTTGGCGATTCGCGTCAAGTCCCGGAAGCTGTCGCCCGTATACTCAACAAGATGGCTGTTTTCGTGCGTGTTCATCAGCGCCACCGCGATGACGTGGGTGAGCTGCGACAAAAATCCAATCATCCGGTCGTGTTCCTCGACGCTGAGCACGCTGACGTTTTTGCAGCCGAGCTCTTTGGCGAAGGCGCTCGTAAACACGATCGCGTTCGTCGAATTGGAGGGCTGCGGGATGATGATGAAGTTGGCCTGGTCGAAAATCGCCGGATCGGCGAATTCGATGCCCCGGGATTCGCGTCCGCACATCGGATGGATCGAAAGCAGCTCCAAATCGTCGCGCAAAAGCGCCTGCGCGGGTTGGGTGACGTTGGATTTCACCCCGCTGATTTCCAGGATCAGCGTGCCGGGATTCATGTCGTGCTGGTAGCGAAGCAGCCATTTTTGCATTTGGCGCGGATAAAGCGCCAGCAGCACGATATCGCACTGGTCGAGCAGGATCGACGCGTCCGTGCTGCCTTTGTCCACCATGCCGCGCATGACCGCGTACTCGATCGTGTCCGGATCCAGGTCGATGCCAAGAACCCGGTACCCGAGCGCTTTGGCGCGCTGCGCGAAACTGGCGCCCATGACGCCCAGGCCGACAATACCAATGGTTTTCATTTCCATTCCACCTTTCCACCAATTTTTTGAATATCCTGAAAAAACGTCGGATACGATTTCGCGACGGCTTGCGCGCCCGTGATTTTGGAAGGAGAGCCGGCGCATAAGCCAAACACCGTGCAAGCCATGACGACGCGATGGTCGTTGTGGCCGTCCATCACGATCTCGTGATCGGCCACGTAGTGGCATTGACCGCAAATCGTGATCGTGTCTTCGTCGCTTGTGATGTCGACGCCCCATTTTCGCAGCTCGGTTTCCATCGCCTCGATTCGATCCGATTCCTTCATCCGCAGCCGCCCCGCGTTGCGAATCGTCGTCGTTTCAGGAATGAACGCGGCCAGCACGCATAAAATCGGGCCTAGATCCGGGCAATCCGCCAAGTCGATCGTTTGACCGCGTCGCTGTCCGGGCCGTATGTGAATGCGATCCGCTTCGACATCGACTTGCGCGCCGGCTTTTTGGACGAGGGACAAAATGGCTTTGTCGCCCTGGCGGCTTTCCAAATCCATGTCCCGCAAAACGAGCGGTGCGTTCAACGCGGCCAGCACCGCGAAAAACGCCGCCTGCGAATAGTCTTTTTCCACGTGGAAACGTCCGGGCCGGTACGATTGGGCGCCGGCGAGGCGGTACGCGCCCTTTTCCTCCCGAATGGCGATGCCCGCTTGCGCCAGCGCTTTGAGCGTCAAGTCCACATAGCTTTTCGACTCGAACTTTCCGTCAATCGTGATGACGCTGTTTGCGTCCGCCAGCGGGAGCGCGAACAACAGCCCGGAAACGAACTGGCTCGACACATTGCCGGGCACCCGGTAGTTTCCGCCAGGCAGCGGTCCCTGGACGAGAATTTGTTCCTGGTCGTGGACAAAACGTAAGCCGTGGCTGGAAAACAGCGTTTCGTACACGGTCATCGGTCTGGACAGCAGCCTTCCCTGACCGAGAAAGCGGGCGGGACCGGAACCGAGGGCAGCAACCGGAACGAGAAACCGCAGCGTCGAACCGGATTCTCCCGCGTCCAGCTTTGCCGGGCTGGTTCGGGCTTTCGGGTCGCAGCCTTCCACGATCCACTGGTCGCCGCGTTCCTGAAAGCGCGCGCCCAGCGCTTGCAGACAGCGCATCGTCGCCTCGATGTCCTTGGACATCGACAAGCCGGTGACGACGCTTGTTCCCGCGGCGAGGCTTGCGCACAGCAAAGCCCGGTGTCCCATGGATTTGGAAGCGGGCACGACGACTTCTCCACCTACAAACGAGGGCTGGATCGAGACGATCATCGAACCACCTCCTCGAATGGAGCTCTCGCGGCCTGGCTCATCCACAAGTCGAGCAAGGCGAACGCGCTCATGCTTTCAATCACGACGCACGCCCGATGCGCGATGCAAGGATCGTGGCGGCCCTGGATTTCCAGCTCGACTTCCTCTTTGGAGTCGAACCGCACCGATTGCTGCTTTTGGAAAATCGAAGGCGTCGGCTTGACGACGCAGCGGAAAACGATAGGCATCGCGTTGGTGATGCCGCCGTTGATGCCCGCGTTCCGGTTTGTTTTT
This sequence comes from uncultured Dubosiella sp., assembly GCF_964018005.1. Taxonomy (NCBI): domain Bacteria; kingdom Bacillati; phylum Bacillota; class Erysipelotrichia; order Erysipelotrichales; family Erysipelotrichaceae; genus Dubosiella; species uncultured Dubosiella sp. The sequence goes on along the minus strand of NZ_CAXHOA010000018.1, from coordinate 51,486 downwards.
GTCTCTATTTTTCCTTCGCGTACGAGCAGGGCGTCGTTGGCCTCGCTGCCTGTAAGCGCTGCGAAGCCGAAGCCTTCGCCAAATTCCACGCCTTTGATGGCGGGAATGGAAAACAAGGCGTGGGACAACACGCTTTCCACCGAGTCGAAGAGCGGTTCCCCGACACCGGCCGGAAAGTGGGTGATGGCGCACTCCACGACGCCGCCTACCGAATCTTTGGCGCAAGCTGCCTGCTCGATGCGCGCGACCATCGCCAGGCCGGCTTGCTCGTCGATGGCTGGAAATTCGCGGGCGTCGAGCGCTTCGATTTGCGTGTCGAGCGCGCAGGCGTCCGCGCAAAACGGGACGTCGCGCACCGTGTGCACCTGGGCCAGATGGGCGCCGATCTTCACGCCTTTGGCGGCCAGGATCTGGCGGCAGATGCTGCCGCAGGCGACAAGGACCGCCGTCAGCCGGCCGGAAAAGTGGCCGCCGCCGCGATAGTCTTGAAAGCCGTGGTATTTCTCGAACGCGCTCCAGTCCGCGTGCGAAGGGCGCAGGCGGTATTTCAGGGAGGCGTAGTCAGCGGAGCGCTGGGCGGTGTTTTGAATGAGCAGCGTCAGCGGGGTGCCGGTCGTCCGGCCTTCGAAAAAGCCGGAAACGATGTGGACTTCGTCGGCTTCGTGGCGCTGGGTGGAAATTTTTCCTTTCGCTTTGCGTCTGGCCATGTCGCGTCGCAGCCGTTCCATGTCGATGGCGAAGCCCGCGGGCAGTCCGTCGAGCACGGCGCCAATCAGCGGGCCGTGGCTTTCGCCAAAGACGGTGAGCGTGACGTTGGAACCGATGCTATTTTTCATACGGACTCCTTTCCAAAATCGTTTCGATTTGATCGTAAGTCATTGGCTCGATCCGGCAGGTGCCGGCGTGGTCGACGACAATCGCGCGCACGCTGTCGCCCTGGCCTTTTTTGTCGTGCTCGACAAAGGCGCGCAGCGCTTTCGGGTCGTAGGCGGGGGTGGCGGGAATGCGCAGCCGCTCCAGAATACGCTGCACCCGCGCCCTCAGCGTGGGATCGGGAAGAAAAAACAGCATACCCATGCCGACGCATTCGCCATGGTAGTAAGGAACGTCGTGGTAGGCGCTTTCGATGGCGTGGCCGATCGTGTGGCCGAAATTGAGAATGGCGCGCTGGCCGTTTTCCTTTTCGTCGTTTTCGACAATCGCCCGTTTCAGGTCGATGGAGCGGGCGATGATCGTGTCTAGATCCAGCGGTTCCTGTTCGAACAGCTCGACGAGGCGCTCGTCGAGAATGAGTCCCATTTTGAGAGCTTCGACAAGTCCGCTGCTCACCTGGCGCTGGTCTAGTGTGGACAGCGTTTCGGGGTCGATGAGGACAGCTTTGGGCTGGTGGAAGGCGCCGACGATGTTTTTATAACCGGCCATGTCGATGGCGACTTTGCCGCCGACGCTGGAGTCCACCTGGGACAGGACGGTTGTGGGGATGTTGTAGAAGTCGATGCCGCGCATGTAGGTGGCCGCGACAAAGCCGGCCAGATCGCCGACGACGCCTCCACCCAGAGCGATGATGGCGTCCTTGCGGGTAAGATGGCTGGAAATGACTTGTTCCATGACGCTTTCGTACGTGGCCAGCGACTTGTTCGCCTCCCCGCAAGGGAAGGTGATGACGCGGGCGTCGGAAAGCTGGCTTTGCAGCAGGTCGACCCAGCGCGCCGGCACGCCATCGTCGGTGACGATGACGTATTTGCGGTGCGGGTCCAGAAAGTCCGCCACATGCTCCAGGGCGTGGCGCTCTATAAATATGGGATAACTGTGATCTTGCAGTTTCACGGTTAGTTTCATAAATTTTCACCTCTTTTCAGCATCATACCACGGAAGGCAATGGATTTGACAGCGGTGTTTTCTCTTTTTTTGTGACTTCCGACGCAAAAAAACATGACAAATCGTTGAAAAGCGTTTCAGAAACGATTTGGAAAGTGTTATGATAGGAACGAGGTGAGATGGTGAACCAATTGGAACAAGCGCGAAAGACGATCGACGCGATCGACGCGCAAATCGCGGCGCTGTACGAGCAGCGCATGGATACGCTCAAAGAGGTGGCGGCTTACAAAATGGCGACCGGCAAACCGATCGTGGACCATTCCAGAGAGGCGGCGATCATTGAACGCAACGCGCGCTACATTCAAAACGAGGCGTACCGGGACTCGTACGTGCGCCTGCTTCGCTTCATGATTCGCGAATCGTGCGACTATCAGCGTTCGCTGGCGGCCAGGGAAGTCGTAGCGTACGCCGGGGTGGAAGGTGCGTTTTCGCACATGGCGGCCGAGCATTTGTTTCCGGGCAACCGCAAGATCGCGAAGCCGGGCTTCGATGAGGTGTTTCAGGCCGTCGTCAACAAGGAGGCCGAATTTGGTGTGATCCCGTTTGAAAACACCAATTCCGGGCTGGTGGGAGAAGTGCTTGACGGCTTGCTGCGCTATCCTGTCCTGATTGAGCGGGTGCAGGACGAAACGATCGAGCAGTGTCTGCTTGGCGTGCCGGCGGCCACGCTCAAAGACGTGGAGGAAGTGTACTCCAAGGACCAGGCGCTGGCGCAGGCGAAGCGGTTTTTGACCGAGCTAGGCGTGCAGCCTGTCGCGTACGCCAACACGGCGCTGGCCGCCCAGTACGTGGCGCGGGAAGGCGACGTGCGCAAGGCGGCGATCGGGGCGAAGGAAAACGCCGTGTTGTATGGCTTGCGGGTGCTGGCTTCCAACATCGAGGAAAATCCGCAAAATACGACCCGTTTTCTCGTGGTGTCGCTCAAAGGCGCGCGGCAAGGCAATCATTCGAGCTTGATCGTGACATTGAAAAACGAAGTTGGCGCGCTGGCGAAAGTCATCGAGGTCATTTCGCGGCACGGCCTGGATATGTGTTCGATTCAGTCCAGACCGCGCAAAGGACATCCGTTTGAATATTTTTTCTTTATCGAAATCGTGGGCGGCGTCGATGAACAAGTCGTGGCGGACTTGCGCGACGTATGCGAGCAAATCAAATATTTAGGAACGTATCCGTTGGGACAGGGGGAATAATCATGAATTTTGTGAAAGACAGTGTAAATCAGCAGCCAATCGTGGACACGGTGTTCGTCATCGTCGACCGGGCGAAAAAAGCGAAAGCGCAGTTTGGCGAAGATGCCGTGGTCGATGCCACAATCGGAAGCTTGTACGACGAGGGCGGCTCGCTCGTGGCGCTGGACACGGTGTTTGACAGCTTAAAACAGCTCGACAACCGCACGCTGGCAAAATACGCGGCGAGCTTTACCGGAAACCCGGATTATCGCGAGGCGGTCGAACGCTGGGTGCTGGGCGGAAACAGCCATCTGTTCCGGGAAGTCATCGCGACGCCGGGCGGAACCGGGGCCGTCGGCATGACGGTTAACGAGTGTCTGGAGCCGAAGCAAACGCTGATCGCGCCGGAAATCGCGTGGGGCTCGTACGATTTGATGGCCCAGATGCATGGCGTGGACGTGGCGAAATACAGCTTGTTCGACGGCGATCATTTCAATATGGACTCGTTCGAGCGCACGTGCCGGGCCGTGATGGAGAAGCAGGACCGGCTTGTGATCATCATTAACGATCCATGCCACAATCCGACCGGCTATTCGCTGAGCGAGGCGGAATGGAAGCGAATCATCGATTTCTTGAACGAGTGCGCGAAAACCCACGCCGTCGTCCTGCTCAACGACATCGCCTACATCGACTATTCGTATCGCGGCGACGAGGCGAAGCGATACTTCCGCGTCTTTGACGACATGAGCGACAACATGGTCGTGATCGTGGCGTTCTCGCTGTCCAAGTCGATGACGTCGTATGGCTTGCGGTGCGGCGCGGCCATTATTTTAGGGAAGACAAAGGCCGCCGTCGACCAGGTGCGCACCGTGTTTGAAAAAGACGCCCGGGCGACGTGGTCCAACATCAACAATGGCGCGATGGCGATGTTCGTCGACGTGATGAACGCGCGTAAGGACGCGTATTTGGCGGAAAAACAAAACTATGTCGATTTGCTCAAGACGCGCAGCGATTTGTTCATGAAGGAGGCCGACGAGGCCGGCCTGGCGTATTATCCATACAAGGAAGGGTTTTTCGTGACGTTGAAAATGGACAACGCGACCCGCGACGCCTATCACGAGGCGCTCATGGCCGAGCACATTTACACGGTAAAAGTGAACAAGGGGATCCGCGTGGCGGTGTGCTCCCTGCCGGTGGACAAGACAAGAGGCCTGGCGAAGCGAATGAAGGAAATTCTCGATCGAATTGGGTGACAAAAAACAAATATGAAAAAATATAAAACAGTGTACGACCATTATCGCAACGCGATCTTGGACGGCTATTTGAAAAAGGGCGACGCGCTGCCAAGCATTCGCAAGGCGTGCGACCAGTTCCAGTGTTCGCAGACGACGATTGAGCACGCGTACGAGCAGCTCGTTTTGGATGGCTATATCGAAGCCATCGAAAAAGTCGGCTACCGTGTCCGGCTGGAAGAGGCACAAATCAAGCTGCACCGCGAAATGGAGGCGGCGCCGGACAAAGCGAAAGAGGACTTGTACGACCTCGATTTCAGGCCGCGCTCGGTCGCCATCCAGACAAGCGACGTCCAGACCTGGAAGCGGTACATCCGCCAGACGTTTGAAAACGAGGTCATGAACACGTACGGGGATCCGCAAGGCGAATTCGTGCTGCGGCAGGCGCTGTCGTTGTACGCGTATAAAAACCGCGGCGTCATGTGCCGGACGGAGCAAGTGCTGGTCGGCCCGAACTACCAGACGTTGCTGTTTGTGCTCTGCGGCATGTTTGACGTGCCTGGCGTTGTCGGGATGGAAAAACCGTTTCATCCGCAGGCGCACCGCGTATTTGAATCGTATGGCTGGGAAGTGCGCGAGGTGGAGCTCGTGGACGACGCGGATTTGTCGGAAATCGACATGCTGTATGTGAACAGCTCGTCGACGGGTCCGAAAAAGGAGCCGTTGAGCGCCTCGCTGCGGGATTATTTGCTGGAGCAAGCCGATTTGCACGATTTTCTCATTATCGAAGACGACTACAATGGCGAGCTGACGTATCGTTCCCGGTCGCGCCGGGCGATGTATGGCAGCGATACGAACGACCGCGTCATTTACTGCGGCTCGTTTTCGCGATTACTGCTTCCGTCGGTTCGAATCAGCTACCTGGTGCTCAACGAAATGTGGACGCAGTATTATTTGTCGCATAAAACCGAGTATGGACCGATGGCGTCCAAGCTCGAGCAGCTCGCGTTTGCCAGCTACATCGCGGACGGCCATCTGGAGCGGCATGTCCGTAAGCTGAAACGGGACTATCGGGAAAAGTCGCTGCGGATGGAACAGGCGCTGGCGCAGCATGGCTTCTCGTTCTTTTTAAACGAGGCTTATTTGTCGTATGTCGTCCAGGTCGACGCCGACCCGCGTAAACTGAGCGAGGAAGCGGAAAAGGCGGATATCGGCTTGCTGCCGATGGAAAACGGGACGGTGGAGTTGTCTTTCGCCTCCATCGAGCAGGAAAACATCGCGGCCGCGGTTTCCCGGTTCGCCAATTTGGTTCGATTGTCAAAAAATGAGCTTTGATCGGCTGATCAAGGCTTTTTTCGTGAAAAAGACCTGCCATGGATTTCGGTTTCGTGATAAAATAGAGAAAATGAAAGGGTTTTCACGGTGAGAATATGACGACTAGAAGGGCAGGGTTGCTGCTACCTATGTTTTCTGTTCCCGCGAATCAAGGAATTGGTGATTTTGGCCAAAAAACGATTCGTATGATCGACGAGATCGCAGATGCGGGTTATACAATTTGGCAGATCCTACCGCTTTATGCCACTGGGGTGTCCCATTCTCCTTACAAGACGTTGTCGAGTTTCGCGGGCGATTCGATCTACATCAACATAGATCGGCTGAGTGAGATGGGACTTTTGACGCAAAGCTCCATCGTCAACTGCAACAAGTTCAAAGATTACGTCAATTACGACGAGGTCCGCGCGTTTAAGGAATCGTATTTTCGAAAAGCGTTCCGGACATTCCGAAAAAACTTTGAAACGTACAAGGTGGAATTTGATCAGTTTGTGAAAGAGGCGTTTTGGCTCAAGGACTGGTGCGTGTACGCGCTGTTCAAGTCGTTGTACGGCAACGTGGCGTGGATCGACTGGGAAGAGGAATATCGCGATTATCCGCTCGATCCATCCAACGTGGATTTGAAGGAGCATGAAAACGAGCTGTTTTACCACGCGTTTTTGCAGTTTATTTTTTATCGGCAGCTCGGTGAAATCGTCGCCTACGCCCGCAAAAGAGGGGTGCAGCTCATGAACGACATGCCGTTTTATGTCGACTACGACAGCGCGGATGTCTGGATGGCGCGCTCCCAGTTTTTGCTGCATCCCGACGGCCGGCCTGCCTTTGTGGGCGGCTGCCCGCCGGACGACCATGTACCGTCCGGGCAGTGCTGGGACATGCCGCTGTATGATTTTGACGCTCAAAGCAAAACCGGCTACGCGCTGTGGCTGGATCGGGCGCGCTGGATGGCGCGCTGGTTCCAAATCATCCGCATCGACCATTTCCGCGCCTTCGACCGGTACTGGCGCCTGCCGGGATTCGCCAAAGATCCAAGACATGGCAAGTGGATGCCGGGACCGGGAGCCGGCCTGCTTGGCGCGATCGTGGAATCGTGCCCCGATGTAAAGTGGGTCGCCGAGGATCTGGGCGAACCGCGCCCGGAAGTCGAGGAACTCGAAACAATGTTTTCCATTTTGGGTACCGAGATTCTGGTGGACCGGCTGGAGGCGAAAAGCCTGAAAAAGCCCGTCAAGAAAAATGTCATTTTGTATACGGGAACGTACGACAGTCCGACAGCCGAGGAGGAATACGGTGCGTTTGAGGGCAACAAGCGCATCAGCTTGCGCCGCTTTTTCAAGAAACGAGGCTATACGACCCGCAGCTTCCACGACATGCTTTGCCAGTACGCCCTCGATTCCGAGGCGGACGTCGTGATTTTGCCGATTCAGGACGTGTGCGGATACAAAGGACAGGCGCGGATCAACATCGCGATGACGCTGGACGAGAAAAACTGGACGTGGAAGCTGAAAGACTTTAAGACGTTTCCCGCCGAATTGATGAAAACAAAAGCGTGGATCGAGAAATCCGGACGATAGAAGGAAGCGTGCGTGCTTCCTTTTTTTCGTGAAATCCGGACTTTTGTTTCGGTGTGTTGAAAGCTATAATGGAAAGCATGAATAAGGAGGAAGGGAATATGGAGCATGGGATGGATATGACAAAAGGCGATCCGGTCCGGCTGATTTTGGCGTTTGGGACTCCGCTTTTGTTTGGAAACATTTTGCAGCAGCTGTACAACTTTGTGGATACGGTCGTGGTCGGACGCGGCGTAGGCATCGACGCGCTGGCCGCGGTCGGAACGACGGGATCCATTCATTTTCTCGTGCTGGGCTTTGTGATGGGCATGGCGCAGGGCGTGTCGATTTTGGTTTCCCAGTATTTTGGCGCCAAAGACGTAAACCGGCTGAAACGCGCGGTGACGATGTCCGCGTACATCAATTTGCTGGTGGGGATCGGAATGAGCGTCGCCTCGGTGGCCGGCAGCCGGTGGATGCTGGAATGGATGAACACGCCGCCCGAGATTTTGGATATGGCCGTCGTCTATATTCAGCGGATCTTTTGCGGCATCCTGATTTCGCTGGCTTACAATTTCTTTTCGGGCATTTTGCGGGCTTTGGGCGACGCGCGCAATCCGCTGATCGCGATGGTCATCGCCTTTTTCATCAACACGATTTTGGATGTGGTGTTCGTGATGGGGCTTGATATGGGCGTGGCAGGCGCGGCGTACGCGACCGTTCTTGCGCAAGGCGTCAGCGCCCTGTATTGTCTGGTTTGTTTGCGAAAAGTGGAAGTTTTGCGTTTGAAGGCGGCCGACTGGCGGATGGACGGGCGGCTGCTTGCCCGCTCGTTTGCCTTGAGCCTGCCAGTGGCGCTCATGAACGCCGTAACGGCGGTGGGCGTCATGGTGCTGCAAGCGGCCATCAACGGGTTTGGGGCACTGTATGTCGCCGGCTACACGGCGGCTTCGAAAATCATTGTCATCCTGGAGCAAATCAGCAGCACGTTTGGATTCGCGACTGCCACCTACGTCGGGCAAAATATGGGCGCGGGGCTGCCGGAACGCATTCGTGCCGGCGTATGGAAAATCAATATGGCGGTGCTCGTCATGAACGCCTTCAGCGCGTTGGTCATGCTGCTGGGCGGCCGGTTTTTGCTTGGGTTGATGGTTTCGAGCGCGCAGCAAGACGTGGTGGACATCGCGTACCACTGCCTCGTATTCCTTTCGTGCTTTTTGGTCGCGCTCGGCGTTTTGTGGGTCGTCCGCTGTTCGCTGCAGGCGATGGGCGATACGGTGTTTCCGATGCTTTCGGGATTTCTGGAGTTTGGTTCCCGGGTGTTTTTCGTCTGGTTGTTCCCGCGCTTTTTTGGCTTTGACGGGGTGCTGGGCAGCGAGGTGTCGGCCTGGATTGGCGCGGCCGTTTTTTTGGGGATCGTGTTTGGATACCGGATGCGCTATTTCCGGCACGAAAGGGCAATCATTCAGGAAGCGTAACGTCTGGTTGCATGTCAACTGCTTTTTGTCCTCCGAAAAATTATAATAGAAATAGATCTTAAGAGAGAGATCATTGAACATAAAGGAGGATTTTTATGTCTGGACTTGGAACTGGAACCAAAATCGGATATATCGTGATTGGCATCATTTCGTGCATCGCGGGGATCTGGTTGTTTATGTACCCGGCCGTGGAGGAGCAGGTGCTCGGCATGGTCATGGGCTGGTTAATGATTTTTTACGGAATCATGGCGATTGTCAGTTATTTTTCGGCGGATGCGTTAAAGCCGATTTTCCGCTTCAATATTTGGTTTGGGATCTTGCTGATCGTGTTTGGCATCGTTTTGCTGACGAACATTCACGGCACGATGAATTTCCTTGGTATTTTGGTTGGCATCTTCCTGCTGTGCGACGCCGCGCTGCGGTGCTGGCTGGCGTTCGAACTGAAAAACACCGGCGTGAAGGGCTGGGGATTCATTCTCCTGTTCGCCATTTTAATGGCGATCGTCGCGTTCTTCTTCCTGTTTAACCCGGGATCGAGCGGATACTTGCTGACGGTTTTGATTGGCGCGATGTTCCTGACGCAAGGCATTACCGATGTCAGTGTTGGCATCTTCGCCATGTAAAAACGAAAAAAAGATCTGGAAACGGATCTTTTTTGTTTGGAGCCATTGAAGGGAAGGCGGGAGCACGATATAATAAAAAAATAAAGGAGAGGAGAAATCCTTTTTTTTTGAAAGCGAGGCGATGATTTTGAAAATCGAACACAATGTTTTGCTCAAATCGTACACGACGCTAGGAATCGGCGGGCCGGCCGATACGATCGTCCATCCGGAAACGATTGAGGAAATCCGCGATTTGATTCGGGAAAATTCGATTGAGCAGCTATATATTTTAGGCAACGGGTCGAACGTGTTGTTCGGCGACGAAGGATACGCAGGGAAAATCGTGCACATTGGCGCGCCGCTGAACGCGATCGAATGGCTGGAAAATGGACTGGTCGCGGTGGAAAGCGGAGCCACCAACCAGGAGCTGGCGGCGTTTTGTCAGAAACACGGCCTGCAGGGGTACGAGTTCGCCAGCGGGATCCCGGGAACCGTAGGCGGGGCCATTGTCATGAACGCGGGCGCGTACAACGGGGAAACCAAAAACGTGCTCGATGGCGTGGAGTACGTGGACGCGGCGGGCGAGCTCGTGTACCGGCATCGGGACGAGCTGGACTTGTCGTACCGGCATTCGTTTTTTTCGGATCACTTTGGCGTGATCGTCAAAGCGTACTACCGGTTTGAAAACGGCGATCCAGAAGAAATTCAGGCGCGCATCGACGATTTGACCGAGCGACGCTACGCCAAGCAGCCGATGGACCAGCATAGCGCGGGCAGCACCTTCAAGCGGCCGGAAGGCCATTTCGCATCCGCCCTGATCGACCAGAGCGGCTTGCGTGGCTATGCGGTCGGGGACGCGGCGGTTTCCGAAAAGCACACGGGTTTTCTCATCAACAAAGGAAACGCGAGCGCCGAAGAGTTTTTGCGGCTCATCGAGGCGGTGCGCCAGAAAGTGCATGACGACCATGGCGTGTGGCTTGAATGCGAAGTGAAGCAAGTGCCTTCGGGGCGCAAGTAGTCGGGCGGATGTCCGGCTTTTTATTTTAAAATGTATTCAAATCGTTTGGACACAGATAAATCCATGGCTGATATAGGCAACTTTATAGCATTGCTTTGGAGATATTTTCTTGATGAATAAAGTCGTGTCATGATGAAAAGAAATTGGAATCAATCATGTAGTAAATGTGACGTCCATTTCTTTGCCTTTTTACAAGACCAGTATCCATCAGTCGTTTAATTGCAATAAGAGCTCCTTGTGATGTATTGATAGAATCCACAGAAGTAACAATATCTTTCGTTGTGATCGTTCCGTTTCGAAGGAGAAATTCGATGATTTCTTGGTCTGTGGCGTTGAGCGAAAGCCCAAGAATTTCAGGAGCTTGAATTTTTGCTTTCTTAAAGTCGGTATTTAAAATATAAAATGTCCAACGGTTTTTGCTACTTTGGATTAGAAAATTCTTATCTACAAGATTTTGCAAAAGTTTACCAATTTCAGTGGGATGCATGTGGAATACAGATTGAAGTCGATGATTTGATACACTTTTTTCTTGTTGAGTAATCATTAAAATTGTTTGTTCCTCTTTGCTAAGTTGTTGATAGGTTTCACCAAAAATCTGCTTTAATTGTTTAGAACACTCATTCGGGATGAAGGACACCATCCAAAGACGAAGGTCGATTCTCCTGGATTCAGTGTCTTCATATAAATCGGGTTCACGCCATTTCTCATTTTCCCAGGCTTTTAAAATCGTAGGAAATCCAGAACCAATATTTTCACCTAAACCAATCATGCGGAACAATGCTTGAATTCTCGGGTTTCGAGCGTAAGAGTGTCCTCCTTCATAAATTGCTTTAGCGGGAATCATTAGATTTCCAGGATTAGAGAAGATAAAACCATCATCTTGTTTTTCGATTTTAAGAATACCATGACTATGGTAATCACTATGCACTAGCATATTAACAAAAGCTTCTCGAAGAGCCGTATGGACAAGAGTAGTGTCAACACGGACAATTCCTTCCATAGAAAAAGGTCTTTTTAAGTCTTGGACGAGTTTTGGCATTACTCGGCGAAAAAAATTATAGAGGTTATTTTCCCAACTTCCATCATATGTTATGCGGTCGCTCCATCTGCTTTCTGGAGCTAAATTGGTGTAATCAAGATAATCCATGCGGATATTATCAAAACGCTCACGAATAGAAAGACCTTTACCAAACATAAGCAAGCCAGCTACAGTTAGACCTTCTTTTTGCGTTTTGCGGTCTTTTCCATAAGCCCCTAAATTTCGTAAAAATTCTTTATCGTCACTACTATTCCAAATTTGATCTGGATTTTGTCGTTCGTATTCGATTCGATAAGCTTTTAGAGTCGGAATGTCGATATCATCTATTGTATATCCTTCTAAAATCATTCCGTCACTTCCACTCGATGAAGCGTCTCGAAGCATTGCTTTTACTTCTTGTTCGGTACAATGATAATCGCCTTCATGGTTGCGTTTGTAGCTTCCTCTTAATGGATTCTCATTTATGTATACGGGTTTATGTTGATAATTTGCCTCAGGTACTTGTATCCAGATAATCGAAGCATTTTCAATTTGTTCAATACCAACATTTTTGTCAAATAAAATATTGACACTGACTTTGTTACTATTGATTGTATCCCAAAAATCTTTAACGCGTTGGTTTGGATTTTGGATTCCTGTTATTTCAAATCGGTCTTTTATATTTTTTGCATGCATGTTTTCCTTGATGCCTAGCAAAATAGTTCCTCCTGATGTGTTTGCGAAGGAAGAATATGTTTCCCAAACAGATTTTGGTACAGTATTTGATCCTTCTTTGCATTCAAGATTTACATGTTCGCCATATTGGAGCAGGTCTTTGATTTCTTGACTTGTCATAAGATCCTTCTTTCTGTTTATTTTAATTATATAATAACACAACAGAGCAATCGGACAGAACAACTAAACAGCCAAACAACCCAACAAAACAGCCCAAAAGAACAACTAAACAGCCAAACAACCCAACAAAACAGCCCAAAAGAACAACTAAACAGCTAAATACCCCAACAAAACAACTCAAAAGAACAACTAAACGGCCAAATATCCCAATAAAACAACTCGATAGAACAACTGCTCAACTTCGTCAACAATTGATTGAACGAGCAAGGGCTTCTCACAAAGATGCATCGTTCTTGAAAGAAAGGAAATTGAAGGTCCTTCGATTTCATTTCTCTCGATCAGGCTTTATCCAAAATACCTTCGAACATGCGTTTGTAGGATAAGCGGCAATCATATTTTGGGCATGAAAAAAGACCCCGGAGGGTCATGTTCGCTATTTTTCGCCAAGCTTGCTGGCGGCGAACCAGCCAAGGGCGAAGGTCAGAATTCCAACGAGAAGCTGGATGATGGTGAATGTGGACCAGTCCGTATTCAGCAAGATCGCGATCGGGCTGGCGACGACAAGGCCGATAATGGCCCAGTACGTTTGCACTTCGAAGCGGGCGAACAGCCATTCGACCAGCTTGGCGATGGCGAAGACGCCAACGACGATTCCCAAGCCAAATGGGATCAGGACGCCAAAGCATTGCAGCAGGCCACCCAAATCAAAATGAATGAGCGAGTCGATCGTCGTGTTGATTGTCGACAAGATCGGTTCGTAATAGCCAAGGCACATGAGCATCATGCTGCCGCTCACGCCCGGAATGACCATGGTCGCGGCCGCGATGACGCCGACAAGAAACAGCAACACCACGTTGACGACGCCAAAGCTTAAATCGGCGCGCAGTCCCGACGTTTCGGAAACGACGGCCATCGCGATGACTAAGACGAAAAAGAGCAGACAAGGAATCGCCATGCTGAGGTTGAATCCTTTATTTTTGACTTTCGCGGTAATGAAAGGCAGACCGCCCAAAATCAAACCGCAAAAGGCGAGGTTTGTCGGGATGGGATACGTTCCCAGCAAAAACTCGAATAAGCGCGAGAGGGCGACGATCGCGATTCCGATGCCGATAAAGATCGGGATCAGGAAGCGCATGCTTTTCTTAAACTGGCTTGCAAGGTGGGTGATGGATTCGATCAGTTTGTCATAGATCCCCATCGCGACCATCATCGTGCCGCCGCTCACACCAGGAATGATGTTGGCGATCCCGATAATGATTCCTTCCAATATTTCTTTGATCATTTCGTTCTCCTTTTGACATTTTCCAAAAAAGTATACCACAAAATCAATTTTCATCATGTAAAATGTATGCGAATATTGCCGGAATGCGCGAATTTGAACTTTGCGTAAAACATCGTGAATATCCCGGAGCGAATGAGATGAAATCCGGAATCCGGTTCGGTATAATGCGTCCATGGAAAAAGGAGAAGCGTGGAAAGGAGAGTGCCAATGGTTATCGTATCCCCTAAAAAAGACCGCTTTCGCGCGGCGAATATGAAAGATGTGAAAAAGAATAAGATCATCCACGACGCGGCCGGAAACCCGTACCGGATTCTCGAGGTCGTCTTCAACGTCGAGTCGTGGAGCATGCTGATTCAAAACATGGATCGGCGCAAGACGAAAAACATCCCGTGCGAGCGAATCAGTCAGTACCGGGTACGCGAAATCGGATAAGCAACACCAGACGTCTTCGGGCGTCTTTTTTTATTTTGGCGGGAGCAGATCGCTGAAATTTGTTTTGAGAAGAGCCGGCTTTTCCGTATGCGCATGCTCTAGCAAAAAAACCATATAAAATGGCAAATACAGAACGTTTCCTTGACGGCGGACATTTCCTTTGCAAAAAACGATTCCTTCTTCGATTTTCCATTCCGGATTGGCGAGCGCGCGGTCGAGCGAAGGATGCTTTGTAAAATCATTCCCGGATTTGATTTCCAAAGTCGTGATTTTCTGCCTGTTTTGGATCACGAAATCCAATTCACCGATCTTTTTGGAATCGAAATAATACAACGGGAACCGGTTGGAGGTGAGCGACTGGGCAAAGACGTTTTCCAAAAGCGAACCATGATTGATCTGCACGTTTCCCTGCAAAACGTCAAACTGGATCTCGTCTAACGACATCGCGCAAAGCAATCCGGTATCGCAAAAATACAGCTTGAATAAATTTCGCTTTAAATTTAAATCGAGCGGAATGACAGGCGCGGTGCAGTTATAGCACGGCAAAGCCACGCCGGCCTCGCTTAACCACAGAAAGCTGCTTTCGAAATGGATGGAACGCGCGTTTTTGGCGATATGTGAAAGCTTGAACCGGTTGTTTTTGGCATTCAGCTGGGAAGGGATCTGATCCAGCACATCGCGGATCTTTGGCTTGTCGGTATTCGGCGCGTATTGGGCAATATCCTGACGATACAGCGCCAGCAAGTCGTGTTGAATGTGCGTGACTTCGGAAATATCACCCGAATCAATAAAAGCCTGCACGACTTTCGGCATTCCGCCAACGACCATATACGTACGGAAAAGCTTGATCAATGTATCGTGAATGCTGGCACTGACTTCCGTTTCATTGCGAAACGCCTGTTGAATATAGGAAATCGTCGCTTCGGGAATTTGATGGGCCCACAAAAACTCTTCAAAATCCAAAGGATACATGCGCACGATTTGTTCAAATCCGACCGGATAGGAACGGACTTCGCGAAACCGAACGCCCAGCATGGATCCCGTTTCGATATAATCGCACCGGCCATCCAGGACGAGCGTTTTGATGTGCGTGCGCGCGGCAGGGCACGCCTCGACCTCGTCAAAGAGGACCAATGTATGGCCGGGGATGATTCTTTGGCGTGTATAGGCGGATAAGTTGCGCAAAATGTCCTCGGCCCGGTCCACATGTTCGAAAATCTTGCCGGCGTCCTCCTGCAGCAAAAAGTTCACCTCGATCGTCTGCTGATAGTGCGTCCTGCCAAATTCTTTGGCAATCGTGGTTTTTCCGGTTTGACGAGCACCCATGATGCAGAGCGCGACTCCCTCGTTTCGCTCTTTCCAGGCTTCCAAAACCGCCATCATTTTTCGTTTCAGCACCGCTTATCACCTCTTCACGTTTATTTTAACGTTTTTCTTCACGCTTTTCTATAAAAAATCAATCGAAAATTCACGTTTTTCCTCACGTTTTTCTATATGCTTTTTTCTTCCATAACAGTTCGCATTCATACCGACGACTCCTGATCGGCAATATCAACCGCCACGATTTTCGTTTCAGCACCGCTTCTTGCCGCTTCACGTTTTCTTTTTGCGGTTTCAACCGAAACCGCACGCAAAAGTATTGTATTCCTAAACTTTTCGTTTATAATATGTTTGTTTGTTTAAATGAATTTTAAGTTTAACAATATTAAACAAAAGGAGAGATGAGGAAACAGGAAATGGATATCGGGACCAAGATCAAACAGCTTCGTCTTGTCAACGACTTGACGCTGGAGGAGCTCGCTTCCCGCTCCGAGCTGACGAAGGGCTTTTTGTCGCAAGTCGAACGAAACTTGACAAGCCCGAGCATTTCGTCGCTGGAGGACATTTTGGAAGCGCTCGGGACGAATCTGTCTGAATTTTTTCAAGAGGAGCCGGACGAGAAAGTCGTGTTCACGAAGGACGACTTTTTTGTCGACGAAAGGGAGGATCACACGATTGAGTGGATCGTGCCTAACGCGCAGAAAAACGCCATGGAGCCAATTTTGCTGACGCTGCCGCCCCACGGCCGCTCGCAGACGATGACCTCCTACAACGGGGAGGAGTTTGGCTACGTACTCAAAGGCGTCGTCGATCTCGTAATCGAAAACAAGCGCTACCGCGTCAAAGCGAAAGAGACATTTTATGTGGATGGCAGCCGCAGCCATACGCTGGTCAATCCGGGCGCCAAGGAGGCGCAGGTGCTGTGGATCACAACGCCGCCTATGTTTTAGAAAGGACGTTTCGAATGGATCAGGAAAAAAAGAAAATTATTCAGTTTAAAAACATCGTCAAGAAGTTTGACGACCAGATCATATTGAAAGGAATCGACCTCGATATTTACGAAAACGAGTTCGTCACCCTGCTTGGCCCGTCGGGCTGCGGCAAGACGACGCTGCTTCGTATTTTGGGCGGGTTTCTCGAACCCGACAAAGGCGAAGTCATCGTCGATGGCAAGGACATTTCCAAGCTGCCGCCATACAAGCGCGAGCTCAACACCGTGTTTCAAAAATACGCGCTGTTTCCGAACATGAACGTGTTCGACAACATCGCGTTTGGTTTGAAAATCAAAAAGATGAGTAAGGACGTCATCGAGCAAAAAGTCATGAAGATGCTCAAGCTCATTGGACTGGAAGGCTACGAAAACAAAGACGTGACGCTCATGTCGGGCGGCCAGCAGCAGCGGGTCGCGATCGCCAGGGCGCTCGTCAACGAGCCAAGCGTGCTGCTGCTTGACGAGCCGCTCAGCGCCCTCGACCTCAAGCTGCGCAAGGAAATGCAGTACGAGCTCAAGCGCATCCAGCAGGAAGTCGGCATCACGTTCATCTTCGTCACTCACGACCAGGAGGAGGCGCTGACGATGTCCGACAAAATCGTCGTCATGAAGGAAGGCGAGATCCAGCAGGTCGGCACGCCGCAGGATATTTACAACGAGCCGGTCAACCGCTATGTCGCCCGCTTTATCGGCGAGTCCAACATCATTCCGGGCCGGATGATTCACGACAAGCTCGTGCGCTTCGACGACCACAACTTCGAGTGCGTCGACGTCGGCTACAAGGAAAACGAGCTTGTGGACGTCATCATTCGTCCCGAGGACATCGACATCGTGCCTGAAGGCCAGGGAAAAATGTCGGGGACGGTCGAGAGCGTGCTGTTCAAAGGCGTGCACTACGAAGTCATGGTGGAAACCGTGCCGGGCACGCACGTCACGGTCAACATGCACGTCAACAAAGTGGGCGCCAACGTCAAAGAGGAAGGCGACGTGCGGATCTCCGCCAACGACTTCTACCTCGATATCGAAGATATGAAAGACTGGGACGATTCCGATTTGATCGCCCGCGCCGACGCGCAGGCGTGGTCGAAAGAAACGGACGAGTATTTTCCGATTCAAAAGGTCGATACCGATCTTAAGGACGAAATTGGCGAATACGAAATCACGTTCCATACGGTGAATGGCTTGTCGATTACGCGGCGCGTGTGGGTCGTGGACCAGAAAGTCGTCGAAAACAAGAAGGCCAACGAAGCCGTTTCGGCGTTCAACTTCTTTAAGACCGTGGACGAGATCAAGGAATCCATGGCGCTGGACACCGATTTAAAGACGTGGGCCAATGCGCAAGGCTGGAAGCTTGACGACGAGAACGAAACGGTCGACCTTTCCGTCGACTACAACTTCGATCCGGAACACATCAAGGAAGGCATCTACAAGGTGACGTTCTGGACGACGGGCCGCGAGTTCAAGATCCATACGACTGATTTTGTGGAGGAAGGTAAAGAGGTCGGACTGACGTTCTTCCCGGAAGACATCCATATTATGGAGAAGATGGGATTCTAATGCGGCGGTTTCGACAACTCACCATTCCGTATTTGATTTGGGCGGTCGTCATGTTGCTCATTCCGATGGGGCTGATTTTAATGTATTCGTTTTTACGGCCCGGCAACTCGATCATCCACTTTCAATTAACGCTGGAAAACTATATTCGTTTCTTTACCGATCAGGACTTTTTGATCATTTTATGGCGCTCGCTGCTGATTGCGCTCAAAACGACGGTCATCTGTTTGCTGCTCGGCTATCCGATCGCCTATTTTATCTCGCGTTGCTCGGAAAAAACGCAATCGGCGCTCATTCTGGCGATTACCGTCCCGATGTGGATCAACATGCTCGTGCGCACGTACGCGTGGATCGGCATCCTGTCCAAAGGCGGACTCGCCTCGTGGTTTTTGTCGCTGTTTGGCGTGAAAAACGCCGAGCTGCTGTATACGGAGGCGGCCGTTTTGATTGGCATGGTGTACAACTTTTTGCCGTTCATGATTTTGCAGATCAACACGGTGCTGTCCAAAATGGACAAGTCGCTGCTGGAAGCGAGCGCCGATCTTGGCGCCAACAAGTTCCAGACGTTTTGGCGCGTCGTGTTCCCGCTTTCGCTGCCAGGCGTCGTGTCGGGTATCACGCTCGTGTTTTTGCCGGCGGTTTCGGCGTTCTTCATTCCGAAGCTGCTGGGCGGCGGCCAGTACTTCCTCATTGGAAACGTCATCGAGAACCAGTTCATCACGGTAGGTGAGTGGAACTTTGGCTCCGCGATCTCGATGATCATGGCGTTTGTCATGATGCTCCTTATGATGCTCGTGCGTCGTCTGGACCGCAAGAGCGGCCGGGAGGATTCGTAATGCACACGAAAGACAAGAAGGTTTTCGGCAAGGCGCTCATGGCGCTGACTATCGTGTTCTTTTATTTGCCTATCGTGTTCATGGTTATCTTCTCGTTTAACGACAGCAAGTCGCTGACGGCGTTTACGGGCTTCTCGATGCGCTGGTACGAGGCGATGTTCAAAAACCACAGCATGATGGAATCATTGTATGTGACGCTCATCATCGCGGTCATCGCGACGATTGTCAGCACGATCGTGGGCACGATCACGGCCATCGGCCTCGTGTATTCGAAAAAATGGGTGAAGCGCTTCATCCAGCAAGTCAACGACTTGCCGATGATGAACCCGGAAATCGTGACGGCCATCGGCTTGATGCTGTTGTTTATTACGTTCCAAATCGAGCGCGGCTTTACAACGCTGCTCATGGCGCACATCGCGTTTTGCATCCCGTACGTCATGCTTTCGGTCATGCCGAAGCTGCGCAGCCTGGACCCGAACCTGGCGGACGCGGCGATGGATCTGGGCGCGACGCCGTGGCAGGCGCTGACGAAAGTCATCGTGCCGCAAATCATGCCGGGCATCGTTTCGGGTGCCTTGATCGCGTTTACGATGTCGTTTGACGACTTTATCATTTCGTACTTTACGACCGGGCAGGGCGTGAAAAACTTGTCGATCATGGTGTATACGATGAGCAAGCGGGTCAATCCGAGCATCAACGCCATTAGTACGCTTGTCGTCGTGTTTATCACGATCAGCTTGCTCATTGCTAACATCATTCCCGTCATGCGTCAGAAAATACGGAAAAAGGAAGTGGCGGAAAGCGGCGCGTTCAAGCAGCCGAAAAAAGGACCGAAAATCGTCATCGGCCTGCTCATCGCGGCGCTGGCGATCGGGTTGTTCTCGTATAAAAAGGCGGCGGACGACAACAAGCCGTTTGCCGGCCAGACGCTGCACGTGTACAACTGGGGCGAGTACGTCGGGGAAAACTTCTTATCGAATTTCGAGGAGCAAACCGGCGCCAAAGTCGTGATGGACAACTTCGACTCCAACGAGCAGATGTACATCAAGGTGGCCAACAACGAGTCGTACGACGTGCTTGTGCCAAGCGACTACATGATCCAGCGTTTGATTTTGGAGGATTTGCTCCAGCCACTTGATCGTGAAAAAATCCAGCCGTCCCTCGACTTGCTCGATCCAAATGTGCTTGACCAGCCGTTTGATCCGGGCAACCAGTATTCTGTGCCGTATTTCTGGGGCAGCGTGGGTATCGTGTACGACAAGCGCAAAGTCGACGTGAAAGACCTCGAAGAGGAAGGGTTCAACATTTTCCTCGATCCGAAATACAAAGGGGATCTTTACTTGTACGATTCGGAGCGTGACTCGTTCATGATGGCGCTCAAGGCGCTGGGCTACTCGATGAATACCGAGAATCCGGACGAGATCCAGGCGGCGTACAACTGGCTGCTGCAATGCGTGCAGACGATGAATCCGGAAATCGTGACGGACGAGATCATCGACAACATGGCGCAGGGACGCAAGGCGCTTGGCCTCATTTATTCGGGCGACGCCACGTATGTCATGAGCGAAAATGAGAATATGGGCTATTTTATGCCGACACAAGGCTCCAACTTGTGGAGCGACGGCATGGTCATTCCGAAAAACGCGAAAAATGTCGATTTGGCGTACGCGTTTATCAACTACACGTGCCAGTACGAGGCGGCGTACGACAACTCGAGCTACGTAGGCTACACGGCGTCCAACATGGAGGCGCAGGACGAGCTGGCGGAAGGCGAATACGCGGGCATCGACTCGTACGTGCCGCGTTCGGGCAATCCGAAAGACGAGGTGTTCACGTACAACGAGAACACGCGCAAAACGATCGCGGATCTGTGGTCGCGGGTGAAGATCGCGGCCAGCAACGCGACGGAATAAGCGAAAAATGTTCATGGAGAAGACGGTTTAAAACGCGCCTTCTCTTTTTTTTGCGAAAGAAGCGAGAAAAACGACATGCGCGTGTCCCAGTTGTTTTCTTCCTGTGGTACGATAGTTTACAAGGAGATGTTGTTATGAAATATGAATGGCGAAAACAAAAGAAAACCGAATACGGAGCGAAAACGTCCCCGTCGCTCGTGAATGTTTTGCCAACAAACTATATTTTGATAGACGGGAAGGGAAATCCCAACGAGGCGGATTTTTCGAATCGCGTGTCTGTTTTGTATGCGTGGGCGTACGCGATCAAAAAGGCGTACAAGGAAGCGCCGCTTTCCGACGTGTTCGACGATTTTACCGTGTTTCCGCTCGAGGGCGTCTGGTCAAACGGCATGGAGGACGGAAAGCTTGTCAAAGACCATTTGGCGTATACGATCATGATCGCGCAGCCCGATTTTGTCGACGAGAAACTGGCGCAAGCCGCGCTGGCGCGGGTGAAGGAGAAAAAGCCGAGTCCGCTTTGGGAAAACGTGCGGTTTGGCGCCATGGCGGATGGGCCGTGCGTGCAGGTGCTGCATGTGGGATCGTACGACGACGAGCCGGCTTCTTTCGCGAAAATGGATGCGTTCACGCGGGACAATCATTTGGAGCGGGCGCAAGCCGCGCATCGTGAAATTTACTTGAGCAACGCGAACCGGGTGGAACCGGCCAAACGGAAAACGATTTTGCGGTATGCGGTAAAATAAGAAAGAAATGGAGAAAGAGGAAGATGAAAAACTGGAAAAAGGCGGTGTTGTTTGACTTGGACGGCACGTTGTGGGATTCGACGGCGAGCGTGATTTTGGCGTGGAACGAGGTGCTGGCGCGCTATCCGGACACGCGGCCGGTTTCGCAGGAGGAAATGAAGCGCGTGATGGGGTTTTCCATGGATCAAATTGGCGACAAGTTGTTTCCGTATTTGCCAGAGGCGCGTCGCGAGGCCATCCTGCGCGCTTGCGAGCTGCATGAAAACGAGTATATCCGCCAGCATGGCGGCGTGCTGTTCGACGGGGTGCGGCCTTTGCTGGAAAAGCTTCATGATCAATACGGAATCGGGATCGTATCGAATTGCCAGGCCGGCTATATCGAGGCGTTTCTGGAGCATTACGGGTTGCAAGATGTCGTGGATTGGACGCGGTCGTTTGGCGACTTCCGCAAGGAAAAGGCGGAAAACATTCGGGATGTGATGGTGGAAAACGGCATTGAGCAGGCCGTGTACGTGGGCGACATTGCCAACGATTTTCTTTCGGCCAGGCAGGCGGGTGTGCCCTTCGTGCTGGCGGGATACGGGTTCGCGCCATTTGAATACGAGCCAACGGCGCGCACGGTGGCGGATATCGAAGCGCGGGTGGACGAAGTCTTGCAGGCACATTGATTTCTTTGAAAACTTTCGTGCCGTACAATAAGAAAAAAGGAGGCGGGCGTATGGCACATTTTTTTAAGACGCTTGGCGAGGATTTTAAAAAAGCCATGAACGAGATGGACGAGGAAATGAGTCCGGACGATGTGAAGAAGAAGGATGACGCGGCTCTTCAAAGCGCGATCGAGGCGATTTTGGCGGATCCGAATATCGCGAAGCTGGATTTGAACGCGAAGGACGCGCTCAAGGCCCAGCTGGAAGAACGGATGCAAAAAATCGTCGATCAAAGCTTTCAGGATGGTTTTTCCTGCGGATACATGAATGGCAGCATGGTGAGCGACGAGGAAGGCTTCGAGTAAAAGCGAAGCCTTTTTTGCGCTTTGGTTTCTTGAAATGGCGGGGGATCCTCGATATAATGGGCGCGATTGTTCGTGGGATACGAAGGACAGGAGTGACGCGATGAAAACAACGGAAAAGAAGCCGGAACGGCAAATCCATTTTGATTTGCTGCGGATTTTGGCGTGCTTTATGGTGGTGGTGCTGCACGCGGCTTCGCGCTTTTTTGACACGACGCCGGTGGAAGCGGAAAACTGGATGGCGTACAACGCCTACGACGCGCTCGTTCGTTCGGCGGTCCCGCTGTTTGTGATGCTGAGCGGCGTGTTTTTCCTCGCGCCGGAGCGGCGAATTTCGCTGCGAAAGCTGTATCGAAAATCCATTGGCCGGATCGCGCTGGCGTATGTGGTTTGGTCGGCGGTGTATACGGTTTATGACGTGTGGACGGGGGCCGTGGCGTGCCAGCCGCTGTATGTGTTGCAGGCGTGGATCGCGGGACCGAAGCATTTGTGGTACATTCCGATGCTGATTGGCTTGTATGTGATTTCCCCGCTGCTTAAAAAGATAACCGAGCGCGCCGATCGGGATTTGATTCGGTATGGAATCGTCGTGTTTTTGGTGGCGGCCATCGTCAAGACGCTGAAGGCGTGCCCGTTTTTGCCGGGCGCGCAAACGATTGTTTTGCTGGCCGACCAAATTCCGACGGAGCTCGTGCTGTTGTATTCCAGCTACTTTTTGCTCGGGTGGTTTTTGACGCGCTGCTCGTTTTCCAAAACCCAAAAGCGAATTCTTTATGGGGCGGGCGCGCTTTGTCCGGTGGTGTGCGCTTTATTGACAGCGCTCGTTTCCCGGCAAAACGGTGAGGCGTATGCGGACCTCTACAACAATTTCACGATTTTCACAGCGCTGGAGGCGGTCGCGGTATTTGTGTTTTTCAAAGATTTCGCGCCTTCGGTTTCGGCGCGGATGAAGGCGTGGATCCATGTCCTATCCCAATGCACGCTGGGCATTTATTTGACGCACATTCTCGTGCTGCGGATCCTGGCTTCGCAAATGGATTTGCAGGCGGTCGCCGGGATCTGGATGGTGCCGTCGGTTTCGGTCGTCGTTTTCGCGCTTTCTTTTGTTTTGACTTGGAGTTTGCGGAAAATCAAAGGAGTTCGGGCCTTGTTGTGAGGGACCCGTTTTTTTATTTTTTGTACAAATTCCTGTTGTGAGCTGTAAAAATGTGCAATATAATCAAAATTCTGATATACTGTGGGCAATAGAGAGGGGATTGACATGGAACTATCCTGGTTTTCCATGGGAATCGCGGGACTGGAAGCTGCGATTTTGATCGGCTTGCTCGCTGTGCTTCTTAGTCGAAAGGAACATTATCGGTATGTTCGCGGCGGCCTGATTCAAGGATTTCTTGTTGTGATTTTCCTTCGGCTTTGGCTGCCTTGGACCTTTTGGGATGGACGGGAATTTTTTTCTCCTGCTTGTCAAAGTCTGGTCGGTTGGATATGGCTGGCGGGAATGATGGTGCAAGGCGTTCGATACGCGATCGTTTCGATTCAGCAAAGGGCATGGCTTCGGCATCTGCGAACGTTGTATCCGCTTCAAAGGATTGCGGGGTGTCCCTATCCGGTACGGATGGGCGAGCGAATCGAAGAGCCAGGCGTTATGGGATGGGAAAAAACGATTTATTTGCCGGACTTGCACTGGGAGCCTATGGAGCTTCGCTGCGTTTTACTTCATGAAAGCGCGCACCTGGATCATCGGGATTTGTGGTGGTTGCGATTTGGAAACGGATTGCGTATCGTGTACTGGTGGTGTCCGTGGATGGGGCGTCTAGGCGCACAGCTGGAGTTTTTTTTAGAAACCCGTGTGGATCAAAAGGTGGCATCCAGCCTAGCGCCGGACGAGTATTTGATTTACGCCCAAGTTCTTCTGGGGATGGAAAAGAAGCTTCGTAAGAGTAGTGCGCGAGGAAAAGCGCAGCAAATGTCATCGTATTTGTGGGGACTTCGCATGGAGCAAAGGTTAAAACGCGTGCTGACGGCTGGATCGCTGGCGCTGGTGCTGACACTGGCTTTTGGATTTCAAGGATTGGAATCTCCCGCTTTTGACGCGTATTGGGTGGCGCGAGCCGATGGCACAATGTGGTTGATTGAAAATGGAAAAGTCAAAGAAAGAAAACCGGCGGAACGGTTTTTCGAGCAGGAAAGCGATTTGCCTGTCGTTTGGGAGAGAGAAAGAGGTGGATGAGAATGAGAAGGATCTTGACGAAAATGGAGTTTGAAGTGATGAGTGTGTTGTGGGAAGGCGAGGGACCGATGTCCTCGACAGATATTATCATGGCCGCTCCGATTGAATTTAAGCAAAGCACGGTGCAAGCCGTTTTGCGGACGCTGCTAAAAGAAGGATGGATCCAGATTGGCGGCGTTTCGATTCATACGAAAGTGCCGGCGCGCGAATTTGTGCCGGTCATCACGAACGAGGAATACGTGCAGTCGATGCTGGGGAAAAAGAGCGGATTTTCCATGGCGTCGCATCTGATTGAAAAAACAGAAGATGTGGAGGAGCTAGAAAAACTGGAAGGAATGATTCAGGCTCGCTTAAAAGCAAAGCGATGATTTCTGTTTTCTGGATGGTTGCCGGGATTTGGATCGTGGGATGCGTTGCGCAGTTGATTCGTTTGGGCATTTACTGGTATCGGCGGGTCGTGGTGCTTCGCTATCGGGATTTATGGCCGGAAGCGGAGAAAAAGAATATGGACTTGCTCAAAAGAAAGAGCTGGTTTTCGTTTCGCATGCTTCGTTCGATTGTGTTTTGGTGGATGTGGAATCAGGAAAAGCCGGGATTTTTTCTCGGCTTTACGACGTTTGAGTCGCAGTTGTTTGTCAATCGCCTTTATTTTTATTTAGAAGGGGAGCAGCATCGGCGAAGCTCGCCTCTTGTGCTTGGCGGAATTGGCTGTCTTGTTTTTGTGATGGCAGCCGCTTTCTCATGTTTACAGGGGATGGATCGCGAAAAAGAATGGTCTCGCTACTATTTGAAGCGGGACGATGCGACATATAGTTTAGTTGAGAATGGGAAAATCGTGCAGGAGCGGGTAAAGAAGCGGGATCTTTCTTTGCCCGTTGTTGTGGAAGAAGGAGAATAAGAATGAGAAAGGGAATGATTGCGACGGTTTTATGCCTTGCTTTGAGCGGATGTGTGGCGAAGCCGGATTCAATTTCTTTATCGGCAGAAAAAGAGAAAATTCAAGTCAAGGAGCCTTTGGAAATCGTGGTGAGCAGTTCGCGATCGTTATCGGCGGACGCGTTTGAACCCATCGAAGATGCGCAAATCGTGGAGCAGAATGGACGGTTTTACTTTGAGGCGTTCGAAAATGGTGTTTATTCGATTGTCGCACGACAAAATCAGATAGTAAGCAACGCACTCATTGTCGATGTCGGCTATCATGATCCAAAGCCGGAGGAGTACGAATTGGAGCCGGTGCCGGATGAGGAGCGTCCAAAAACGCTGGATGCGGGCTGGGTGCTGGCGGACCCGGCGGCTTATGTCGACCGGCAAATTACTGTTTTGGCTTCTTTGCCGCAAGTCGTGATGCGGGATGAAAACGGACAGCCATATGCGGTGGCTTTGCCTGCGGATGGAAACGAGGAGCATGGATTGTTGCGCTTGTCGGGCGAGCCGCTTTCGTTTGGTGGATGCTTGGCGGAGCTGGATGGCGTTTTGGAACAGCGAGAGGATGGCACGTATGAATTGTATGTGGTGGAAGCGCGGATGGTTTTGGATGGCGCGGCGCGCAATACAACGGAACAATAGAGCGGAAACGCTCTTTTTTCGTATAAATAGAAAGAAGCCCGCTAAACAGCGGGCTGGAGAGAAACGGAATGACGAACCCCCTTCGTCATTTTCACAAAAATTCGATGGTTAACTATGTGCGGATTCGTCCGATACTTCCTCGAAGCTGGTTACGTTGAACACGTATTGATCGTTGCCGATTTTCTGCTTTTCAAGCGTGCCGGTTAGTTCGGCGATACATCCGCCAATCGTGACATTGGCCCCTTCAAGACGAAGCCGGTCGCTTGGATCGTTGATATCGCTACCGCCGCTTGTCGGGTAAATGATTTCGTATGGGTTGTTGTTGGCGTCGTAAGCGGCGGTTTGTGGCAACGCGCCAATGATCGTGATCGACTGGCCGACATAATCGTCCGGATCGCTTAAGATCGTGGCGACGTCAATCGCGTCTGGCGAGGCTTCGCCAGGGTTTTGCGTTTGTGTTTGTGTGGAAGCAGAGCTGCCCGCGTTTGAGGAGGAAGAGGCAGTATTGTCTGTGCTCGTCGTCGCATCGTTGCTGGTCGTCTGGGAATCGTCCGTTGCCGGCGCGCTGCTTGTTGTCTGGTCGGTATCGGCTGCTGCAACCAGTTCGCTTTCTTCAGCAACGACAGTGATGGTGATCGTGTTGCTTGTTACGTTGCCCTGTTTGGCGGAAATCGTGTAGGTTCCCGCGTCGGAGGCGGAAAATTCGGCATTGTCTTTTGTCACTTTGACATTTCCTCCAGAACAAGTGAAGTCTTTATCGGTTAATTGAATAGTTGCCGGATCGGTTTTGATATGGATATCGGTGTCGGTGTCGACAAGAACTTTGTCGGCTTCCGGATCCAGCTGAATGGTTTTTAAAGTTTCGGTTTTTTTGCTGGTTGCTGAACAGCCTGCCAAAAGGATGAGCGAGCATACCGCGAAAAAGCTAATTATTTTTTTCATAAAATGCCTCCAATGTTATCTTCAATATAATTCATTTTGGAAAAAGCGCAAAGAAATATGACCAACATAATACAAAATATAAGTGTTGCCTGTGCGAAAAAAAGACTTTGCGTAAGCAAAGTCGAAGAAAGTTTATTGAACTTGGGCGTAGCTGGTGACATCCAGCGCGTAAGAGCCATCGTCTTGCTTTTCCAGTGTTCCTGTCAGCTGCGCTGGAACGGAATGGATTCCGACTGGATAGCCAATAAGCTTCATGCCATCCAGTGAAGTGCCTTTGTCGTTCAACGTTCCGACAACGGTCACGTCCTGTCCGGCGTATTTGTCGGGATCTTTTGTGAGGTCGGATGCGCTGAGTGCGTCGGCGTCGGCCTTTGGTGGAATGTAAGGCTGGTCGTCATCCTGGCTGTCGCTTGTCGACTGGGACTGGCTTATGCCCGCATTGCTCGAAGACGAGCTGGTTGTGCTGGAGCTTGGCGTTGTTGTTGTCGAGCTGCTGCTTTCTGTCTGGGACGAGCTGCTTGTGTTGTCGGAAACGTTGACGTTGATGTCCGTTTCGGATTGGGAAACATTCGCTTCGCTGTTTGCGCTTGTGTCGGTCTTTGGTTTTGTATCCGGCACTTTGACTTTGGCGAGTTCTGTTTGCTGCTCGACCACGGTAATTTTAATGGTGTTGCTTGTGATACCGTCTTTTTTCGCTGTAATAGTGTAGGTTCCCGGTTTGG
This sequence comes from uncultured Dubosiella sp., assembly GCF_964018005.1. Classification (NCBI taxonomy): domain Bacteria; kingdom Bacillati; phylum Bacillota; class Erysipelotrichia; order Erysipelotrichales; family Erysipelotrichaceae; genus Dubosiella; species uncultured Dubosiella sp. The sequence continues at coordinate 23,814 of NZ_CAXHOA010000018.1, read as the reverse complement.
AAGCGGAGAATTCCGCGTTGTCTTTGTTGACTTCCACGTTGCCGCCAAGGGTTGAAAAATCCGAATCGGTGAGCTGCACGTTTTCAGGATCGGTGACGATCGCGATATCCGTATTGGTATCCACAAGAACTTTGTTCGCTTCTGGATTGAGCTGAATGCTGGTCAGCTCTTTTTTATTTCCGCATCCGGCGCAGAGGACAAGTCCGCCCGCCAGAAAGAGTCCAATGATTTTTTTCATACTATCCTCCATTGTTTCTTTTAATAATCATAAGATGTTTTGCGGGAAATTCAAAGGGTCGTGCCTATTTACTCAACTTGGGTATGGTCTTTCCACGCTTCTAAAAATTCAGGCTTGTATTTTCTTGACAGTGGAAGGGTTTGCTTGTTTAGTAAGGTGATTTCGTTTTTTTCAATTTTTAAAATCGCATCCAGTCGAACGTAGATGGATTTAAAGCATTGGGCGAATCCGGTATTTCTCAGTTTCTTCATCCAAACATGAAGCGGGTAAGGCGTTTTAATTTTTTGACCGGAGCAAAGAATCATGTATGTCGTTTTCCGTTGAAATTCAAAATATAAAATGTCATGCAGCGCGATGCGCGTGCTTGAAACGGACGGATCGTAAAAAGAAAGATGGTTTTGAAACGAGTGGATCAAGGCGGGTTTCAAAGCCTTTTCAAATTGCGAAAAAGAGGTGGAGTCGATCATATAGTAAGTGGCTTGTGTCAAGTATCCCTGCCGGAGCTTGGCACCGTTTTTTGAATTCAGGACGATCAGACAGTCTTTGTTGGTGTGCTTGATTTGCATGCCAGTTTCAATCGCTTTTGGATCGTGGTCGATATCGAGAAACAACAGCTGGACTTGGTGACGCACGGCCATAAGGGAAGCGCGGTCCAAAAGAATATGAATCTCGCAAGGAAAATGAAGCTGATGGAAAAGCTGGGCGACAAAGTGTTTGGTGTTTTCTGCGCGTACGATGTCCTGATCGAAAATCGCAATGTAAATGTTCATGATGACCTCCGGTTATAAATCGTAAAAACAGTGGGTGAATTTCATGCCTTGGATTATAGGAGCACTCTGGATAGGGTTCAAGTGTTTTCATAGAAAAGGCGTCCGAAAACGGAAGAAAGATAACAGTATTGAATTAGATTACGACTGGATAAAAAATAAAAATGTGTAACTTATCCATAAAAACGGCATCTTATTCCGCTCCCATTGAAAACAACAATGATAGTCTATAAAATGTAAAAAAGAACAGATAGAATTATCTTATGAAAAAGGTAATAAAGGCATGACTTGTCTTTTATAAAAAAGCGAGCATAAAAAATACGATAAGAATGGCCGTTTTTTTAAAAGAAAAAGCAAAGCAGCTGTCAAATAAATGATAAAACAAAATAACTTATCTATCAAATAAAAATATTGTTTAATTTTTGTTGAAATAGGCAATCGTTACATGTATAATGAAAGCGATTACAGGGGGAATGATATATGAAAACAATCACAAAAGCATTGGCGCTCTGCCTTGGCCTCGCGTTGACGGTCGGATGCGCAAGCGCGCCAAAAGAGGAACCAAAGAAAGAAGCGGAAAAGAAACTGGAAAAGATCGAATTGACGGCCGCGAAAACGGAAGTCGATGTGGATGAGGAACTGGAAATCACGGTGAACGCCACACCAAAGAACTTTACGATCCAAACGGAGTCGTTCGCGGCCATGAATGGGGCGAACATTACGATGAAAGACAAAAAGTATGTCTTTAAAGCGTCCAAAGCCGGCGACTACGCCGTGCAGGCCAAACAGGACGCCATCGACAGCAACGTTTTGAAAATCAAAGTGGTGGAGGAAGAACAGCCGGAAAAAGAAGACCAGTCCGCAAAACAGCCGGAAACCGAAACCGTTTCCGACGAAAAGGCGGCGGAAAGCGCGGTAGGCTACAACGGCTATCCGCACAACAATCCAAACTGGAACGCCGACGAGGAACAAGTTGTTGTTGGCGGCGATGGCACACCACACAACGGGCCGGCAAGTGTTGACTGGGTGTTAGAGAATGTAGATCAATATTTGGTTCCCAATCAGGAAACATGGGTAACTGGAAACGTACCGCAGGCTTTGAAAGAAGATGCGAACGGAAATATGTCCATGGTATTATGGAATGCAGATCAGACGCAATATATTGTCCTTAAAGGATATACAGGAAACGGTGGGCAAGAAGTAACATTGACTGGAACCTTAAGTAAAGATGGAAACGTTTATGTTTTGACCGTACAATAAAGAATGGGAAGACCAATCGTCTTCCTTTTTTTTGTCGGGAAAGATTATTTTTCGTGTTGACGGTCGCTTTTTTGCAACTTATAATAATGATATACCTTTTAAGGGAGAGGAGAGGACTATGGAAATCAAACGTTCCCCGTTTTTCCATGACTGGGAGGCGGGGTTAAAATCGGAGCAGATGGAAACCTCCATCAAGCGGTATCGGGACGCGAAAACATTTTATAAAAGCGTGGATGAAACGCTCGATCCCGACACGATCATGTATTCGGTGCAGTGTCTGACGGACCCGGATATTGTGGGCGGCCATTTGAACTGGGGGATTTCAAAACTGGAACCTGTCACGGTGGATGGCGAATGCAATATGACGCGCGGCCATTTTCATTCGAACCTGGATTGCCAGGAATATTACTGGTGCGCTAAAGGAAGCGGATTGCTGATGCTGATGGATGAAACGGGCACGTGCTGGTGCGAAGCGATGGAGCCGGGCACGTTACATAAAATCGACGGGCACTACGCGCATCGCCTCATCAATACGGGCGACGAGGCGCTCGAAGTCATTTGCGTATGGAACAACGATGCCGGACACGACTACGCGCGCGTGGAGGCGATGCCGTTTCCGGTCCGCGTATTCAAACGCGATGGAAAAATCGAATGGGAAGAATGAAGGAGAAACCAATGAAAAGCTTATATGATCCGCATCCAAAAACAAAAATCAACGGATATCCCGACGCGCTCATCGACGGATGGGACGCGATTCGCGCGACGTTGCAACCTCAAGGACCGACGCTCGTGTTCGACACGTATCCGGGCGTATACGACGAGAAAGTGAAGACCGAACTCAAACAAATACCGCACGACGTATGGATCGACGCGATCGACATGTTCAAAGCCAAGGAAACGATTCGCGAACAGCTTCGATACCATATCACGGACGACCGCATTTTCGGACGGATGTACTATGGGGAAATCGACAACTTTATCGTACCGGAAAAGCGGGCCGCGCTGCAAGCGCGCGCCAAAGAAGCGGCCGAGGCGGGACAGCGTGTCATCGTGTACGGGTATGGCGCCAGCCTGATAGCAACCGGGACCCTCGTGTATTTGGATATGGCGCGTTGGGAAATCACGCTGCGCTATCGCAATGGAATGGCGAATTTTCAGGAAGACAATTTCGACGAGGACGCTTTGCGGAAAATCAAACGCGGATTCTTTACCGAATGGCGGGTGGCCGACAAGCATAAACGATCGCTGTTTGATTCCATCGACTATTTTCTCGACACGAACGACATGGATCATGTGAAAATGGTAGCCGGTGAAGCGGTGCGTGCCGGTCTGGCGCAAATGGCGCACCGGCCGTTCCGGCTCGTGCCGTATTTTGATCCGGGTGTCTGGGGCGGCCAGTGGATGAAAGACGTGTGCAATTTGGATCCGGACAAGGAAAACTACGCGTGGAGCTTTGACGGCGTCCCGGAAGAAAACTCGATTTATTTGGATTTTGGCAACGGGTACATCGAGCTGCCGGCCATGGATCTCGTTCTTTACGAGCCAAAACCGCTGTTGGGCGCGTCCGTCTATTCCCGGTTTGGCGCGGAATTCCCGATTCGTTTCGACTTTTTGGACACGATTGGCGGGCAAAACCTGTCGCTGCAAGTTCACCCGCTCACCGAATACATCCACCGCACGTTCGGCATGGCGTACACGCAAGATGAAAGCTATTATATTTTGGACGCCAAAGACGGGGCGACGGTGTATTTGGGCTTGAAAGAAGGCGTCGACAAAGAACAAATGATCGCGGATTTGTACGCGGCTAACCGGGGCGAGATCTTGTTCGACGCCGAAAAATACATCAACAAGTTTCCGGCGAAGAAGCACGACCACTTCCTCATTCCGGCAGGGACTTGCCATTGCTCGGGCGCGGACGCGATGGTGCTGGAAATTAGCGCGACGCCGTACTGTTTCACGTTTAAATTGTGGGACTGGGCGCGTGTCGGGCTGGACGGACTGCCTAGACCGGTTCATATCGACCACGGAAAGCAAAACATTCAATGGGACCGGACGACAAAATGGGTCGAGGACAATCTTGTCAACGCGGTTTATACCGTTCGCGAGGACGAACATGTCAAAGAGGAACATACCGGATTGCACGAGCTGGAATACATTGAAACGCGCCGGTTGTGGATCGAGGACGAGGCGCTGGTGGAAAACGAGGACAATGTCAACATGCTGAACTTGATTGAGGGCCAAATGGCGCGAATCGAAAGCGTGGACGGATCGTTTGAACCATTTGAAGTGCATTACGCGGAAACGTTCATCGTGCCGGCATCGGTGAAAAACTACAAGATCGTCAATCCGACCGATTCGACGATTGGCGTCATTCGGGCGTATGTACGAAAACCGCAAGCGTAACGAAGGAAGGCGATTGCCTTCTTTTTTTTGCGCGTGTCAAACCAACAAAAAAAGGACAGCTTTTTCGCTGTCCCGTTCATTTGAATTAGTGAGCCAGTTCTCCGGTTGCCGGGTCGATGTCCACAAGGACGTTTTCCTGGCTGTCTTTGTCGAAGATGTGGATCTTGTTGTTGTCGAAAGCGAGCTTGATCGTGTCGCCAACACGCACTGGCGTATCCGGCTCCACAGTCGCTGTGATTTGCTGCCCGTTGACGTTGACATACAAGTTGGAAGTCGAACCGAGCATTTCATACACGTCGACATGGCCTTCCACGGTGGAGTCCGCGAATTTCGCGAGCATTTCCGGCGCGTCACCCAGGTCTTCCGGACGGATGCCGACTGTGACTTCCTGACCGTCTTTGTATCCTTTTTTCTTTAAACGGGCCGCTTTGTCCGCGGAAAGTTTCACATCGTGGTTGGCAATCGTCACGAAGACGTCCTCGCCTTTTTCTTTCAATGTCGCTTCGATGAAGTTCATTTGCGGCGCGCCGATAAAGCCCGCCACGAATTTATTGACTGGCGAGTCATACAGATTTTGCGGCGTGTCGATCTGCTGCACTTCGCCATCGCTCATCACGACGATCCGGTCGCCCAGCGTCATAGCTTCGGTCTGGTCGTGCGTTACGTACACGATGGTCGAGCCGAGCTTTTCGTGCAGTCTGGAAATTTCCACACGCATCTGGCCACGCAGCTTCGCGTCCAGGTTGGACAAAGGCTCGTCCATGAGCAAAACCTTTGGATGACGAACGATGGCGCGTCCCATCGCGACACGTTGTCTTTGTCCTCCGGAAAGCGCCTTCGGCTTGCGGTCAAGCAGGCTTTCAAGCCCCAGCGTTTTTGCCGCCTCGTCGACGCGGGCGTCGATTTCGTTTTTCGGCAGTTTGGCAATCTTTAACGGGAATTCCATGTTTTCGCGAATCGTCATGTGCGGATACAGAGCGTAGCTTTGGAACACCATCGCGATGTCGCGGTCTTTTGGCTCCTCGTCGTTGACGCGCTTGCCGTCGATGACCAGATCGCCACCGGTAATGTCTTCCAGTCCTGCAATCATGCGCAGGGTCGTCGATTTTCCACAGCCGGAAGGGCCTACGAAGATCACAAATTCCCCGTCCTGAATATCCAGGTTAAAATCTTTTACGGCGACAAATCCGTTTGGATATGTCTTATTGATGTGCTTTAAATTTAAATCAGCCATTTGAGCATTTTTCTCCTTATCTTGTCATACTTTCTGTTTTTAGCAACATAAAAGCGGTTTCATTTCGGATATTATTTCATGAATATAAAAAAAACTTCAAGTGAAATGCCCGAAGTTTTTCTATTTGTTTTCTTTTTGATCCATTTTGAACACTTGCGCGATGTACATCGCCATAAGCAGGCCGAACGCGATCATGACTATCAGCAAGATCCACAAGTTCCAGTGCCAGACATTTTGACCGAGTCTGGAAATACAGTTGACAAACGATTCCAGCCCGATGCAAATCCACAGGAACTTTTTCTTTTTTGTCCGCAGCGCCTGCATGATGAGCAGCGACCAGCCGATTTGCATGACGAGCAGGCACAACTGCCCGACACCTTCGGCCAGCATCGCCATCGAGGCTCCCGCCTTTACGATGTACGCGGAAGCGAGAAGGCTGATGATGACGTTCATCCCGACCGTCAGCGCCGTTTCAAAACCTCCATAGCCCAAGCCAAACGCGACCGCGTCCATGTTGGACGTGTCGTGCGCCAAAAAGACTTTGATGATCAAATAGCGGAAAAGCTCTCCCAGCGCGGCGCCGGCCAGAGAAAGAAGAATAATATAGAGGGCGTAATGGCCCGAGATCCACGCTTTCACGGATGGCTCGTTGGCGATCAAGGAGACGACAGGAAGAAACAGCGCGATTTGAAAGAGTATGTATGTGAGCGCGCCAAATAGAAGCAGTTTCCATTTTCCCTCATAATGGAGTCCTAAATAGATGACCAACGCAAGCGGAATCAAAATGGAGCAGCAGATCGCGAAGAACTGCGAAAAAATCAACATAACCGATTACCTCATATTTCTAATGCTTTTTTTGCGTTTCATTCCCTATAATACACAAAAAACGTCAATTTTTCCACAATTTTCCCAAGAATTGATATATATTTTGTAGGCTTTTTTCTTTTTATCACAAGAGAAACGCCCAATGTGTCCTAGTTGGTATTAAAAGTGGAAAAGTTGGTAGTATCGTGCAAGGTGTTCGAAATAATACGAACCATGCTTTATGCTGTGTCATAGTACAAGCGCTTACAATCGTGGCGCAAATGACTGTTTCTTAGAAAACAAAGGAGGAAGTTTTACAATCATGAAGAAATGGCAAACGATGTTGTCCGCAGGTATGGCGGCAACGATGTTACTTGCAGGATGCGGAAGCTCTGATGGCGGAAGCTCTGAGGGGGGCAAGACAGACGGATCGAAAGGTTCGGTTTACTACTTGAACTTCAAACCTGAACAAGACGAGGCATGGCAGAACCTGGCCAAAAAGTATACAGAAGAAAAAGGCGTGGACGTAAAAGTTGTGACAGCGGCTTCCGGACAGTATGAAACGACATTGATGTCTGAAATGGGAAAAAGCGGCGCACCGACTTTGTTCCAGGTCAACGGGCCAATCGGTTTGAAAAACTGGGAAGACTACGCGTACAATTTGAAAGGCACACCGGTTTTTGATCAGTTGACGAGCGACGCTTACGCGTTGTACAACGGCGACGACGATGTTCCGGCAATCGCTTACTGTATCGAATCGTACGGTTTGATCGTAAACGAGAAACTGCTGAAAGAAGCGGGCTACACGGTAGACGACATCAAATCGTTCGACGATTTGAAGAAGGTTTCCGACGATATCGCGAAACGTAAAGACGAGCTTGGATTCACGGCTTTCACATCCGCCGGTATGGATGGATCGAGCGACTGGCGTTACAAAACGCACCTGGCGAACATGCCGATCTACTTCGAATACACGGACAAGGGAATCAACTCTTCCGAAGCAATCGAAGGCAAATATCTCGACGAGTACCGCAAGATTTTCGATTTGTACATTACGGATTCGACGGTTCCGGGAAAAGATCTGGCAGCCAAGACGGGCGACGACAGCCGGAACGAATTTGAAAAAGGCGAAGCCGTATTCTATCAAAACGGTTCCTGGGAATACACGAACTTGAAAGACGCCGGCATGAATCCGGAAGAACTCACGATGATTCCAATTTACTTCGGTGTTGGCGAAGAGGAAAACCAGGGTCTTTGCACCGGTACGGAAAACTACTGGGTTGTAAACAACGAAGCTTCCGAAGAAGACATTCAGGCGACGCTTGATTTCATGGAATGGTGCGTAACGTCCGATGAAGGAACGACAGCGATGGCTGATGACATGGGATTTGTCATTCCGTTCAAAGACGCGAAGAAGAGCGACAACGTATTCGTAGCGAAGAATCAGAAAATGACCGAAGAAGGCAAAACGCCAATCATCTGGGCATTCACGACGATTCCAAGCGAAGAATGGAAAAACGGTGTTGGTTCCGCGTTGACTGCTTACGCAGCCGATCCAACGGACGCAAACTGGGATAAAGTCAAGACCGCATTCGTCGACGGATGGAAGACGGAATACGATCTGACAAACGAAAAATAGACAGCTGTCTAAAGTTTAAACAAAAATGAATGACAGGCAGATAGAAATGTCTGCCTGTTTCATTTGTATATGAAGGAGGTTCTATGGAACGAACATTAAAAAAATATGGTTGGCTGTTCGTGCTTCCGACACTTGCCGCGTTTACGATTGGATTTATCATTCCGTTCGTAGAAGGTTTGTACTTGTCGTTTTGTCAGTTCACGACAGTAGGGAATGCGACTTTTATCGGATTTGAAAACTATGTTTCCGCTTTGACGGACTCATCGTTCATCCAGTCGGCGGGATTCACGATCCTCGTCGCGATTGTGAACGTGCTGGCGATCAATATTCTCGCGTTTGCGCTGGCGATGGCTTTGACGCAAAAATTGAAAGGAACGAATTTGTTCCGTACCGTGTTCTTTATGCCAAACTTGATTGGCGGTATCGTATTGGGCTACATCTGGCAGATCTTGCTCAACTGCGTGCTGTCCATCGTTGGGGAACCGCTGCTGCGTTTGAACGCGACGGCGGGGTACTGGGGCATTATCATCTTGATGTGCTGGCAGCAAATTGGATATATGATGATCATTTATATCGCCGGACTTCAAAATGTGCCGGATGATTTGATCGAAGCCGCGAAAATCGACGGCGCGACCGACTGGCAGATTTTGTGGAAAATCAAGGTGCCGATGATGATGCCATCCATTACGATTTGCGTATTCCTGACTTTGACGAACAGCTTCAAATTGTTCGATCAAAACTTGGCTTTGACGGCTGGTGACCCGAACCACATGACCGATATGCTCGCCCTCAACATTTATCAGACGTTCTATGCGCGCGCTGGTAAGATGTGGAAAGGAATCGGACAGGCGAAGGCCGTTCTCTTCTCGATCGTTGTCGTTCTTGTCAGCTTCTGGCAATTACGGGCAACCCGCTCCAAGGAGGTACAACAATAATGACAAAGAAAAAGAAAGTGATCAATGTCATCCTGCTCGTCATTTTGATTCCGCTCGCGCTGGCCTGGATTTATCCGATTTTCATGATTTTGAACAACTCGCTCAAACTGGAATCGGCCATCACGACAAGCTCGGCTTTCGATCTTGTCAACGCTTCCACGCTGGGCGGACTGGAAAACTACGTAAAAGCGATCAATTCCTTCGGATTTCTCGCTTCGCTGGGTTACTCGGTTTTGATTACGATCACATCCGTGGCGGCTATCATTATCCTTTGCTCGATGTGCGCGTGGTACATTACGCGGGTGCATACGAAGTTTAGCAACTTCTTATACTATTTGTTCGTATTCTCGATGGTCGTTCCGTTTCAAATGGTCATGTTCACGCTGTCGCAGACGGCGGATATGCTGAAGCTGAACAACCCGTTCAACTTGTGGATCATCTATTTGGGATTCGGCGCCGGACTGGCGGTCTTCATGTTTGCCGGTTTCGTGAAGTCGATCCCGGTTGAAATCGAGGAAGCGGCCATGATCGACGGCTGCACGCCGTTGCAGATTTTCTTCAAAGTCGTTGTGCCGATTTTGAAGCCAACCATGGTTTCCGTCGCGATTTTGGAAGCGATGTGGGTATGGAACGACTACTTGTTGCCAACACTGGTATTGGATATCACCAAATACAAGACGATTCCGATGCTCATCCAGTATTTCCGCGGAAGCTACGGCCGTGTCGAGATGGGGCCGATGATGGCGTCCATCATGCTGACGGTCATTCCGGTTATCGTGGTGTACATTTTTGGACAAAAATATATTATCAAAGGCGTGGCGGCTGGAGCCGTCAAAGGCTAAAAAATAAAAGAAATCGCAAAAGCTCAATGCACGATTGGGCTTTTTGCATGTATAATAAAGCCAAGTGAAAGAGAGATATGAATCTTATGAGAAAAAGTGGAGTATTGTTACACATCACAAGCCTTCCTAGTCCATATGGCGTCGGAACGATGGGCAAGGAAGCGTACGAATTTGTAGACTTCCTCAAGGAAAGCGGACAATCGTACTGGCAGATCCTGCCAATTCATCCGACAAGCTTTGGCGATTCGCCATACGCGTCGTATTCGACATTCGCGGGCAATCCGTACTTTATCGACTTCGACATGCTCGCGCAAGACGGGCTGTTGATTCCTGAAGAGTACAACTGGATCGACTGGGAGAATAAAAAAGACGAAGTGGATTTTGGAATTCTTTATAATAACCGCTTCAATGTGCTGCGGCAGGCGACGAACCGCTTTCTGGAAAATCCGGATCCAAAATACGCTGAATTTTTAGAGGAAAACAAGGACTGGGTCGAAGACTACGCTTTGTTTATGGCCCTCAAAAAACATTTTGACGGAAAGCCCTGGTATGAATGGGACGAGGAATACAAGTTCTACGATCCGAAAAAAGCCGAGGAATGGCGCGAAACGTTCAAGGAAGACGTGGATTTCTACAAAGCGCTGCAATTTTTCTTCCGCAAGCAATGGAACGCGATGAAAAAATACGCCAACGAAAACGGCGTGGAAATCATTGGCGACTTGCCAATTTACGTCGCGCGGGATTCGGTGGACGTCTGGTCGCATCCGGAACTGTTCGCCTTGGATGCGGATTTGAATCCGGAACGCGTTGCCGGCTGCCCGCCAGACGGCTTTTCGGCCGACGGACAGCTCTGGGGAAATCCATTGTACAACTGGGACTATCATAAAAAGACCGGATACGACTGGTGGATTCGCCGCATCGCGTACTTGTTGAATATGTACGACGTGCTTCGCATCGACCATTTCCGCGGATTCGATTCCTACTACGCGATTCCGTACGGGGACAAGACGGCGAAAAACGGAAAATGGCTGGAAGGCCCGGGAATCAGCTTGTTCAAAACGCTGGAAGAAAAAATGGGAAAACAGCGCATCATCGCCGAAGACCTTGGCTTCCTGACGCCATCCGTGAAACAGCTGCTGGCCGACACGGCGTATCCGGGCATGAAGATTCTTCAATTCGCCTTCGATTCCCGCGACGCGGCGGCGATGGACTACTATCCGTTCAACTACCCGGCCAACTCGGTCGCGTACACGGGAACACACGACAACGACACGATCCAGGGATGGTTTAAAAACGCCGACAAGGACGACGTGGCGCTGGCCATCGACTACCTTCAGGCCGACGATCCGAAAAACTATCATTGGACGATGATTCGCGAATTGCTGAAATCGCCATCCGATTACGCGATCGTCACCGCGCAGGATTTGCTTGGACTGGACAGCGACGCCCGCATGAACGTGCCAAGCAAGCTGGGGGGCAACTGGGCATGGCGCCTGCTGCCAGGCCAGCTGAACGAAGAAGTGCAAGACGAGCTTCTTCATTTAACCAAGTTGTTTAAACGCTATCCGCTTGAACGTCTGGAAGAAAAAACAGAAAAAACCGAAGCGTAAATAAAAAGCGCCAGCATCCGTAAAATGCGGAAACCGGCGCTTTTTCTTTTGCTAGTCTTCTACGTCGGAATCGTCTGGCTCCAAAGCGGACTCGCCATCCGCTTTCTTTTCATTGCCGTCGGTTAAAGTCTGCCCGATTAGACGGCGCAGGTCCATCCATCCAAGCTGGCGACGCAAGACGTTTGAGAAAAAATCCTGTGACATATTTTATTTTTGTTCCTGAATATACTGGTCGATATTTTGTTTGATCAAGTCAAAATTGACGCTTCCCGCGCTAAGCAGCGCGTTGTTGAAGTCGACTTCGTCAAAGCGGTCTTTCAGCTGTTCCTTCGCGTCCTGGCGAAGCTGGTTGATTTTGTAAAAACCATAGTAGTACGACATGAACACACCCGGATTGTCCGCCAGCTGGGCGTAAATGTCTTCCAGCGCCGCCGCGTCGAACATGTCGAATTCGGATTTGAACGTGTCCAGATCCATGTTTTCATAATGAACGGCGATGTCCATAAGCAAAACGTAGTAGTTCGACATTAAGTCGTTGTACACGTACATATCGACAAGATCCGGGTCGAGATCAAGGAACTTGAGCGCCTGGTTTTCAACGTACGTCGCGTAGCCTTCGCTAAAGCCCGGATTCGACAAAAAGTATTCAATCGTGTACACAAAGTTTTGTTTATTGTATTGCGCCTGGTACATATGGCCGGGAATGCCCTCGTGCGCCAGCGTTTGATAAAGCGAGATCGCGGTCGGATCGTCGCCATAATCGCGGCGGTTGTAACGAATGCGGTACTTGCTGGTGGAATCGACCGCCGGCAGCATAAAGTACGCCACGATGCCTTCCTGCGACTGATCGTCCGCCAGTGGCTGCAAGTCGTATTCCATCGCCTCCAGCTGCGGGAACTGCTTCGAGTAATGGCTGTTCAAATAAATCAAAATGTCGTCCACGCTGGAAAAATCGGTATGCAAAGACATAAAGTCAATCAAGTTGTTCATATCCTCGTCAATCAAAAGCGACATTTGCGCGCTGATTCCACTCAGCTCCTCCTCGATGTTTTTCTTGATTTCCGGAACGCTGTCGTCGGTGCCCGTCGCCTCCTGGACGAGCAGCTCGTAGTATTCCTTACCGTTTTCCAAAGAGGAAAGGCCGGCCAGCGGCTGGATATCCGGCTTCAAAGCGTTCAAACCGTCGATCATCGTCTGGTACGAGGGGAAAAACGCCTCGTCCAGCGCCATGTTGATTTGCTGCTTGTATTTGTCCGTCGCATCCTTGTCCAGCCCGAGCTGTTCGACTTCCACCATCAGTTCCGCCCGCACCGCGCTGTCGGCCTGGGTGTCCAGGGTGTTTTGACACGTCTGGATCGTTTCGTCGTAATCGAGCATGAGCGTGTCGCGCTCCGCCTGCTTTCGCGAATAATCCAAAGCGTCTTTCGTGTATCGCGGCACATCTTGAATCAAGGTGATCAGCGGGGCGATATCCGCCTCCTCGCGCAGCTCGTATTCGCTAAAGAAGGAAATCAGCGACTGCGGCAATCCGTTCATCGTGCTCCACACGTTGCCCAAATAGCGGAATTTTTCTTCTTCCTCCTTGTCGCTTTGCTCAAACTCGTATTGCAGCTGATCGTAAATGCGCTGCTGCCGGGAATCCAGACTGGACCGGTCAAACGTGTCGAGCTGTTTGTCCAGCTCGTCCTCAAGGGCGAGCGTCTTTTCATCCGGCTCGATGGAACCAAGCGTGATTGTGACATCTTTCATGTCGATCCCGTATTTTTCCGGGTGTTCAAAATAGTGATGCAGCGTCGTGTAGTCGTTTTCGGCGACTTTGACGACATAGTCGTTCAAGTATTCGGTAAACGATTCGTTTTTCGAGGCGCTAGCCGGTGGCTCGTCGGGCTGGGACGGAGCGGCCGAACAGGCGCTTAAACCAAGCGCGAGCGCCAGCAAAAGAGCAATTTTTCTTTTCATCATGTTTTCATCCTTTTCATTTCTTGACCATATTATAACGAAAAGGAACGGGAAAGTGCAATTTTCCGAAACGGGTCTTGATGATGTGCACAATCGCCGGTAAATGGTATAATGAACGCAAAGATTTTGGAAGAAAAGAAGAGGTTGATTTCATTATGAAAACTTTATTCATCGAATGCGGCATGGGCGCCGCCGGCGACATGCTGACCGCCGCCTTGTTCGATTTGGTCGAAGAGAAGGAAACGATGCTGGCGCGAATGAACGCCATCGGTCTGGAAGGCGTTCACGTCCATATCCATCCCGTCCAGCAATGCGGGATCCAGGGCTTGCACGCCCAAGTCCACGTTCACGGCCACGAGGAAGGCGAACACGAGCATGCGCATGACCACGACCACCCGCATGCCGGGCATGGACACGAGCACGCGCATTCCCACCACACGTTAAGCGATGTCCACCGCATCATCCACAAGCTCAACGTTTCGGAAACGGTCAAGGAAAACGCGGTCGCCGTGTACCGGCTGATCGCGCAAGCGGAAGCGAAAGCCCACGACATGCCGATTACGAACATTCATTTTCACGAAGTCGGCACGCTGGACGCCATCGCCGACATCGTGTACGTGTGCATGCTTCTCGAACATCTCGCCTTCGATCAAATTGTATGCTCTCCGGTTTGCACGGGAAGTGGAACGGTGCGCTGCGCCCACGGGATTTTGCCCGTCCCCGCGCCGGCGACCGCCTACTTGCTCGAAGGCATTCCGGCGTATGCCGGTACGATCCAGACCGAGCTTTGCACGCCGACCGGCGCCGCGCTCCTCAAGCATTTCGTCGACCGGTTTTGCGAAATGCCTGTGCTGCGCACGCGCAAAATCGGCTATGGCATGGGAACGAAAACGTTTGAACGAGCCAACTGTCTTCGCGTCTTTTGGGCCGAGGACGAGGAGGCGAGTGACGAAGTGTACGAGCTGCGCTGCAACATTGACGACATGAGCGGCGAAGAGCTTGGCTTCGCGATGGACCGCCTGTTTGAAAGCGGGGCCCGCGACGTGTTTTTGATTCCGCTAACCATGAAAAATCCCGTCCCGGCGTGTTGTTGAGCGTGATTTGCGCGACTGCGGAAAAAGAGGCGATGGTCCGCGCCATCTTCCGGCACACGACCACGCTTGGCATTCGGGAAAGCCGGTGTTCGCGCTACGTGCTCAAACGCCACATCGAACAAGAGGAAACCCGTTTTGGAACCATTCGAAAAAAGGGCGCGTCCGGCTACGGGATTTTGAAAGAGAAATACGAGTACGAGGATTTGGCGAAATTCGCCAAGGAAATGGGAATTTCTTTATTTGAAGTGAAAAAGAGGTTGAAATGAAAAAGAAACTGCTGTTTTTGCTGGGCGCGGTTTCCGTGCTCGGCGCCTACTACTATCAGGAACGACGAAAAAAGTTCGACGTGCCATCCGCGTACCGGCCGCTGTCGATGGTCACGACACCGCCTTGGGCGCTGGAGAAACCCGTCGTCAAAGCGGCCAACGAATTGCTTAGCCGGTTGCCAAGAAAAGACGTGGACGCGTTCGTGAGCGAGGAAACGTTGAATGGCGTTCCCGTGACGATTTACAGCGCCACCAACGAGGAGGCGCCCGTCGTGCTGTATTTCCATGGCGGCGCGTTCGTCTACGAAGCCGGGCCCCACTACCATGAAATGATGGCCGACTACGCCAACGCGAGCGGGTGCACGATTGTATTCGTCCACTATCGTCCGGAGGCGTATCCCGCGCCGCTCGCCGACGCGATCCAGGTTTTGAAAGCCGTCTATGAAACGACCGGAAAGCCAGTCGGCGTGGCGGGCGACAGCGCGGGTGGCTGCCTTGCGGCCGCGCTCAGTCTTTGGGCGCGTGATCATGGCATGCCGCTGCAGGCCCAAATGCTGATTTATCCTGTGCTCGATCGCGAGATGACGAGCGTGTCGATGCAGGAGTATACCGACACGCCGTTGTGGAACGCCCGCGCCAATCGGGCGATGTGGGAAAACTACACGCAAAACGGCGATTTTGGCTATCCGCAATACGTGTCCCCGATGAGGGAAACGGATTTTTCCGGCTTGCCTTCGACGTACATCGAGGCGCAGCAATTCGATTGCTTGCGTGACGAGGATTTAGAATACGGCCGCCGCTTGTTTGAGGCGGGCGTGCCTGTGCGCACGTATTTGAACAAAGGATTGTTTCATGGCTTCGACGTGTTGTATTCGCAAGACAAAACCAGGGAAATCGTCTTACGGCGCGCGCGGCGGCTCAAGGAAATGATGGAAAACGTCTAGTTCGCTAGGCGCTTTTTTTACAAAAAAAGGGCACTCATTGTGCCCAGTGGATCGTCCCGTTTTCAATGGCCGCGATGGATGCGACGGCGCAGAAGTCGTAGCCGCGCCCGACAACGTATTGATGGCCGGCTTGAAAGCGTTTCTCGATGCAAATGCCGACGCCAGCGATGTGCGCACCGGCTTGATGGATCAGCGACTCCGCGCCTTTGAACGCTTCGCCGTTGGCTAAAAAGTCGTCAATAAACAAAACGCGTTCGTCTGGCTCGATCAAGCCACTTTCCATGCAAACGTTGTATGATTTCTGCTTAGTAAAAGAAAACACCTGAACGCAAAGCGGCTGCCGCATCGTCCGTGGCTCGCTTTTTTTCAAAAAGATAACAGGAACACCCAGTCTTCTCGCCGTGGCGTAAGCCGGCGCGATCCCGCCCGTTTCAATCGTCACGACTTTGGTGATGCCGGCGTTTTTAAAATGATTCGCCAAACATTCGCCAATCGTTTCAATGAGCGGAATGTCAAGCTGATGATTGAGAAACGAATCGACTTTGAGCACGTCGCCGCCCAGCAGGACGCCGCACTGCTCAATTTTCTTTTTCAGTGGATTCATCCAATAAGACTCCTTTTTCCAGTTTGGTGACAATGGTTTGCCCGATTCGATGGTTTTTGATTTCCTTCACATGGATGTCAAGCGGTCCAAGTACAATGTCGAATTTGGTGCCATCTTGCGGAATGTGGCCGTAGCTGCCCAAAACGTAGCCGCTAAACGTGTCGTATTCTTCGACCGGCAGCGGGACGCCTAGCTTTTTTTGCACTTCGTCCAAATCGGCCAGACCATAGATCCGCCACTGGTTTTCGTTGATGGGGTCGATTTCCTCCGGTTCGATTTCGTCGTCGACTTCGTGCATCTCGCCCAAAATCGTTTCAATGATGTCGTGGAGCGTGACGATGCCGGTCATTCCGCCATACTCGTCGAGCACCACCGCAAAATATGTCCGGTGGTTTTTCATCTCGAAAAAAAGATGGTCGACTTTGACGTTTTCGCTGACAAAAAGCGGCTGGTCGACAGCGTGCTTGAGGACGTTGGCTTGACATGTGTCCTCGAGCCGGAAATAGTCGCGGGTATCCAGAATTCCGACGATGTCGTCGTCGTCCTTCCCCGTCACAGGATAAAACGTGTGCCGGTTGTCGTGAATGATCCGCTTCCAGGTCTGGTCGTTTTCATCCAGCGAGAGCGAGACGACTTGCGAGCGATGCGTGCAAATTTCCTCGATCGAGGTATCGTCCAGCTCGAACACGTTTTCGATAATGTCTTTTTGTGGCTCGTCGATGTTTTCGCTTTCGCTGGCCGCGTTGATCATTTCCCGAATGTCCTCTTCGGAAATTTTTTCCTTCACCGGTTTTGGATCTATGGGAATCAGGAAAGTGAATAAGGCGAACACGCGGGCGATGGAACGAAAGAGCGGGAGCGACCGTTCGCAAAGCGCTTCGTGTGTGGAAGCCCAGCGGCACGGCAGCAGCTCGCCAAAAATAAATACGATATATAAATAGAGCGCCAGCTCTATATAAGGATTGACGACGCGGGAGCGAAGGCAGAAAAACAAGCCGGCGCACAGCGCGAGCAGTTTCAGCCAAAGAATCGTCTTGCTTGTTTGCTTAAAGACCTGGTCCGGGTCGTCGGCAATAGCGGTTTGCCCGAAAGTGAAAAATCCGTAAAGAGCCACGCACAGGATGCTCAAGGTCAACGGCTCCATAAGGCTGCTCCTTCCGGATGGGTTTTGGGCTTGGGCCAACTATCGTCTGATTTCATAAATTTGTTTGCTTCCTTTCTTTTCTTGAACAGTACAATCATACACAATTTAAAAGACGTTTTCAATGTGGCGCCAGGCCGGGTGCGTCGCAGCCGCCAAAAATGAAACCGTTTACGAAAGGCGGCGCATGTCTTTCGCTTTTTGACTGGCAGGTGTGGTAGAGTTAAGCATATGAAAAAAACGATGATCCAGTACTTTGAGTGGGATTTGCCGGCCGATCGCACTTTGTATAAAAAACTGACAAACGAAGCTTCCTCCCTGGCCCGGACCGGCTTTAATATGGTGTGGATGCCGCCAGCCACCAAAGGGGCGGGCGGAGTCTTCGACGTTGGATACGGCGCGTACGATTTGTACGATTTAGGCGAATTCAACCAAAAAGGCAGCCGGAGTACAAAATACGGAACGAAGGCGCAGTACTTGCGCGCGATTGGCGCGCTCCAGCACAAGCAAATCGACGTCATCGCGGACGTGGTGCTCAATCATAAAATGGGCGGCGACACGCTTGAGGACGCGATCGCCAGCACCGTGATTCGCTACGATCGCAACGAAGTGCAGGAAGGCACGCATCCTGTCAAAACGTGGACGGGCTTCACGTTCGCGGAAAGAAACAACACATATTCCTCGTTTCAATGGACATGGCGCCATTTCACGGGCACCGACTACAACGCCGCGACGGGTCAAAACGATATTTTGCTGTTTGAGAACAAGCGGTGGAACGACCGCGTCAGCCATGAAAACGGCAATTACGATTTTATTATGGGCTGCGATGTCGATTTCACGAATCCGGACGTTCTTTCGGAATTGTACACGTGGGGCCGCTGGTACACCCAACTCACGGGCATCAACGGATTCCGGCTGGACGCGGTCAAAAACATCGACTCTTCCTTTTTTAAATGCTGGCTGGAGGAAATGCATCGAACCGGCAACCATCCGGACTTCGCGGTTGGGGAGTTTTGGACGGGCGACCTTTGGGAGCTTAAACAATATTTAAAGGATTGCGACTACTGCATGCGCCTCATGGACGTGCCGCTTCATTACGAGTTGCAGCGCGCTTCGATGTCGAACGGAACGTACGATATCCGGCATTTGTTTTTGAACACCCTCTCGCGCACCGATCCACATCACGCGTGCGCGTTTGTCGACAACCACGACACGCAACCGGGACAGTCGCTGGAAAGCTGGGTGCTGGACTGGTTCAAAACGGCGGCGTACGCGTCGATCCTGTTGTATAGATGCGAATGTCCGTGCGTTTTTTATGGCGATTATTACGGCTTGCCTTCCTCGGGACGGGAGCCGGTGCACAATTTGCGGGAAATGGTTTGGATCCGCAGCCATCTGCTGAGCGACAACATGTTGGATTTGTTTGACGAGGACCGGCAGAAGGCGTGCTGGATGGCGTATGGTCCCCATCCGGTTGTCGTGATTTACACAATCGCGGACTGGAAGGAAAAAGTGTTCACCGAGCCAAACTACGCGGGATACCGGATGGTGGATGTGATGGAGCCTTCGCACGTCGAAACGTTTGACGCGCAGGGAACGATTCGCGTCACGTGCCGCCCGGGCTGCGCGTCGGTGTACATTTTGGAAAAGGACTACACGCGGATGAAAAAGGAACTGGAAAAAGCCGTGCCAAAGCGCGGACGAAAAACGAAACGGATTTAAGATGCCTCCGGGCGTCTTTTTTTGCGCGCACGTAAAAAAGCCCGCGTCAAACGGGCTTTTGGCTGTCAGGCTTTCATCAACGAAGTGTAAATATAGGATTCAGTTTCTGCGGACCGGCATCTTTTTTCTGCAAGGCATTTTGGTAGGGGGAAAGGTCGGCCGAATGATGCGTCATCAAGTACGAGATGATCGTCTTTCGGGTCACGATCCCGATAAAAATGTTGCGGTCGTCAACGACTGGCACGTAGTTTTGCTCAAGCGAACGATTGAACAACTCACTCATTGAGATGTTGAACGGCACGGCAGGCATGAATCCATCGCGGACGAGCTCGCTGATTTCCACCGTGGAAATTTGCTCGTGCGTGATGTGCGGGTGATCTGTGATGTAGTACAAGAAATCCCCTTCGGTTACAGATCCTAAATAGTGGCCTTGATAGTCGATGACCGGAGTCGCGGTGAATCCGCTTTCCCTAAAAATGCGGAGGCCTTCACCGAAACTCAGGTTCCCATATAAATAATGGGTGTTTTTTTTGTTTTTTAAAAAAAAGAAAATGTTTTGTTCCATGAACTCCTATTACTCTCTATTCCGATTCTAAAATACAATCATCGAACCGGTTTCAAAAGAAAATGGGAAATTAGGGTGCCAGACAAAAGTCCCCTTCTTTTGTATCTGGTTTCATTATATCCTAAAACAAAAAAGATCTTTGTTTTTTTTGAACAATGAACCATTTATGCCGAAAGACCGGTCGATTCCACCGGATCTTTCCGCTTTGTTCTTATATTGTAACAAAATATATAATACAATCCAAGGAGCGCAATAATTTTTTTCTCTTCCCCCTGTAACAAATCCATTCTTTTGCGCATGAATAGATGAAAGGAGAAAAGCATGGAAAATTTTGAACAAGTGTATCAGGAGCACGCCCGACTCGTTTACCGCTATCTTCTTTCTCAATGCCATGACGAATTTGTCGCGGAGGAGCTTTGCCAGGAAACGTTTTACCAGGCGTTTCGCTCTTTAAAGCAGTACGACGGGACATGCCGTTTATCGACGTGGCTTTGCGCGATCGCGAAAAACCAGCTTCGTGCCTACCGTCGCAAGCATCCGGCCATGGAGGAACTTGACGACCGTTGGCTGGCCGCCTCGAGCGAAAACGAGCGCGGAAAAGTCGAATTGCTCCGGGCGATGCAGACGTTGCCGGCCCCGCAGCGGGATATCGTGTATTTGCGGATGTATGGCAATTTGAGCTTCGCGCAAATCGGCGACGTGCTTGAAAAAAACGAGACTTGGGCGCGAATCAATTTTTATCGAGCCAAGGAAAAGCTGCGAAAGGAGATGGAAAACAATGAAAACGAATTTACCGCATGAGGTGGTGCTCGACTTGCTGCCGGGTTATATCGAGCATTTGAACCACCCGGAAACGGACGCGCTCGTCCAGGCGCATTTGAACGCGTGCCCGTCGTGCGCCCAAACGTATGCGCGCATGGCGCACGAAATGGACAGCCCGCCCGAACACGCGCATGAAATCGACTATTTGAAGAAGATCCGGCGGCGCGGCCGGTGGAAAGTCGCGGGCGCGGCGCTGCTGGCTATCGTGCTGGTTTTTGGAAGTTTTGGCTTTTGGACTTACGGAATCGGCAAGATGGCGCCGACCCGGTCGCTTCGGTATTTTCTGTATGTGAGCGAACCGTGCGTCGTCATCGACGGGTCGATGTTGAACGAATCGGAAACCGTCAAAGGCGTCCAGTGGAAGCAGGACGGATCGACGTTGGTTGCCACGATTCGCACGGTTCCGAAGCGAACCGACGCGTCTTCGACGTTTCACTCGCAGTATTCGCCAAGCGCGCCTGTCGAAACGGTTGTCGTCAACGGGCGCGTCGCCTGGGAAAACGGGGAAAAAATCGAGCAGTCGACGAGCCGGCTTTACGACTTGCGAACCCCGGGTGGCGACGATTTGGAAAAGATCCGCCAGATCGTGGCGTTCGATGGCGCGATCCAGGACTTCGATGTGGCGTTCGAGGCCGGAACGGTGTCCATCGAAACGCCGGAAGACGTCGACGCGACCGCGATGAAAGCGGCGTCGCAGCGGCTGCTTGCCTTGGTCCAGGTGGCGCATACCGTGCGCTGGAACGACCGCGTTTCCTATCGTTGTTCGGATTTTTTGGAAGGGGACAAGCTCAAGGAGGCGTACGACCATCCACTCGTCTTGCAGCAGGCGCTGCAAAGCGGGCAGGCGAACCGGACGATTGCGTATGCGTGGGACGATCCAGCCATCGAAATGGTGGAACTTCGTTTGTGGAACGGAGATGAACTGCGGAAACGATTTGGAACCACGTCGGCAGGACAGTCGAAAGTGCCGCTGGAGGATGGTCCGGTGACGATTGGCGTGCGGGCGAAAAAGGAAGGCGAATGGCATGATTTTGGCACGCGAAAACTGGAACTGGACCCGGATACGTATTCGGTGCTCGTTGAGGTGAAAGCAAACGGATTCGATGTGCAAGGAGGTGGAATCCAATGAAACGATGGAAAGCGGGTTTGATGGTGGCGCTGCTGGCCGGTATGGCGGGGTGCGCCCCGATGAGTCAGCCGGTCGCAAAGGAGAGCGTTGTGCATACGCTGGAAACGGCGTATCGGCAGGCGAAGGACGCGAAAGAAAGCGCGTACCGGATGGAAACGGCTTCTCTGGACGCGCAAATGGATACGGGAAACTGGCAGCGGGAAATGATGTGGGAAGAAGGCGGCGCCACTTACGAGTACATAGAGTACGCGCACAAGGATTTGCCGGAGGAGGACGCGGGATTTACCCTTTTCCGGCAACAGGAAAACACATGTTTGACAATCCGGGGCACGCGTACGGAAGATGATTTTTTGATGGAGTCGTTTTGGGTGGAAGAAAACACCCAAAAGGCCGGGATGGCGGTATCGGCGCTTGAACCGCTTTTGGATGTGCAGGATGGAAGCATGCGTGGCGTCAATCCGGATTACACGTTTGAGCAGGATGGAACCGTGATTCGGGCGCGCTTGGCGGATCGGGCGCGAGCGGAGGAGGAAGCGCTGAATCGGGAAGGCGACGATCTTGTGGCCATCAAAATAGAGCGGGATGAATATGAGATCGCGGTGGACGCGCAGGGTGCGCTTCAGCGGATGAAGCATGTCGTGGCCCGGACGTTTGAGGATATGGATCAGGCGTGGCCGATTTCCCAGGAGTCCACCATCACCAAGACCGGATCCTTTTTGTCGACGGCCGAAAGAGCGGCGCTGATCGGACTGTTTGACGAGCTACCTTAAAAATTTGCCAGCCATAGGGTGGTGTGGTACCATGGGGAAGCTTGCTTGTGCGTCAAGCCAGGTCAAGCGGAAAAAACACACTATAATGGAGTTTGAATATGAGAGGTACCGCAAATGGCAGTAAACAATGAAAAAGTGTTTTCCGGTCTTGTTTATTTACCAAAAGGCCGGGCGGACGATACAGTGATTGAGGGCTGCATCGTATTGGAGGGCGGCGCTTTTCGCGGCGTGTATGGCGAAGGCGTTTTGGACGCTTTGATGGAAGCGGGCATCAATATGCAGACGACGATTGGAACGTCGGCAGGCGCATTGAATGGCATGAATTATGTGTCGGGACAAATTGGACGGTCGGCCCGAATCAATTTGGAGTATCGTCACGATTCCCGGTACGTGGGCCGGCAGGCGCTCATACACAACGGGGGCGTGGTTGGTTTTGATTTCGCGTTGCAGCAGGATTTGGAAGACAATCCGTTTGATATGGAGCGGTTCATGGATCCGCGTCGCCGCTTTATCGCGGTCGTGACCAATATCGCGACGGGAAAAGCGGAATATATGGAAAAGGGAAAGGTCGACAACATTTTGAAGGCGATCCAGGCGTCCGCGTCGATGCCGATTTTCTCCCGGGCAGTGGAAATCGACGGGCAGTACTACCTGGATGGCGGTTGCGCGGATAAGATCGCCTTTCAATGGGCGCTGGATCAGGGGTTTAAGAAAATCGTGGTTGTCAAGACCCAGCCGGACGACTATCGCAAGCCGCCGATGAGCGAAAAGGAAAAGAAAGCGTTCAATACCGTGTTTCGCAACCATCCGCAGTTTTGCGACGTGTTTGCGAAATCCAACGATTTGTACAACGAGCAATGTGACGAGATCGCGCGTCAGCATCGTCGGAAAAACCTGTTCGCGATCGCGCCAAGCGAATACATTCCGGTTTCCCGGCTGGAAAAAGACATGGAGAAGCTGGGACGGTTGTATTATTTAGGCTATCACGATGGCCGGAAAATCATTCCGGCGCTGAAGCAGTATTTGGAAATCGACTAGAAGCTGAAGCGATTCAGCTTCTTTTTTT
>NZ_CAXHOA010000017.1:0-54042 GCF_964018005.1 uncultured Dubosiella sp. | reverse complement strand
ATATAGACCCGGATTTTAATCCAAACGAAGAAGATCCTGGGGAAGAGCATGAGGATTACAAATTGGATGAAGATGGAAATGTCGTTGAAATCATCGAACGAAAAGTTCTTTTTCCAAAGTTTTTCTATGACGGCGACTACTCCGAAATCATGGATTATATCGTGGAGAATTTAGATGAAAATGAATAAAAACATGAAATTCTAGAAAAGCTAAGGCGGTAAATTATCTGCGACCTATTGGTAGGAAGGGGATAGTTTACAAATTAGGGATCTCTCTCCATTCGTCTTTATACGAGAAAGAAGGGGAGCGATTTGCAAATATGCAAATCGCTTTTTTAGTGTAAGAAATAGTGAAAAGGAAAGAAACCTATGGTATAATATTTATGCAAGTAAGGTGATTCCCCGCCATCTGGTTTCAGAAAAGTAGGGTAGGTGACAAATGAGGATTTCCCTCTCCATTCGTCGTTATACGAGAAAGAAGGGGAGCGATTTGCTATTAAGCGAATCGCTTTTTTTTATTTTATAGATGAGTGAATGAAAATGAAAATATTAAATGATGAATTGAAGATTTATGAAATAGACTATGAATACATTTCTTTTTTACAAAAGGCTGATAAAAGAGTAAGTATAAAAAAGCATAGGCCTTTTGTCGGCGTTCTTGTAAATATGGAGGGCGTTCATTATTGTATTCCATTAACTTCCCAGGTAGTTCCAAAATCAGGACGACTAAGAAATGAGTTGATTACAACTATTATTGAAGACAAGTCTGGACATCAAATAGCAGCAGTTTTATATAACAACATGATTCCTGTTTCGTTAGATAGGGTAAGAAAATGGAAACCGAAAAATAGAATGGAGCAGGACTATTTACGTAACGAAATCCGATTTTTAACACGCAATAAACAAGAAGTTCTTGATAAGGCTAGTTTTGTTTTGGAAAATTCTTCACGTTATCCTTTTATGAGGAAGATTTGTGTCAATTATAAGCGTTTGAAAGAGCGTTTATTTTTATTTAATGAAATTCAAAAAGAGAAAGGAAAAAATGAAATGGAAAAGAAAAAAGCGCCAAAGAGTGTCAAAGAAAGATTGGTGGAAGCGTATATAAAGTGTTTGGAGAAAGGGACGATTCCTTGGTATCGCGGATGGAGTGTGACGGCTCCGATTCACAATATGTCGAGTGGTCGAGCGTATACTGGATACAACCGGCTGATCTTGCAGCTGGAATCCGCGGAAGCCGGATATAAAGATCCGCGGTGGCTAACGTTTAACCAAATGAAGCAGATGGGTTTTAGTATGGATAAAGGAAACAAGGGAGTGCGACTAGAGCGCAAGTATTTATTCGATAAAAAAGCCAAAGAACCGATTTCATTGGACGAATATAACATACGAAAAAATAGTCCAGATTTTGATTCTGCTCAATATCAATGGCGGTCACGCCCCTTTTATGTGTTCAACGCGGAACAAATAAATGGGGTTCCTCCTCTAGATAAGAAGTTGATTCCGATTAAAGGAAATGAAGTCATCGAGCAGATTCCTGAAAAAATGGGTGTCACCTTAACTTACGGAGGGGATAAGGCTTATTATAATCCAATCCGTGATTCCGTACGATTGCCGGAAAAAGGACAATTTAAAGATGAATATGTTTACGCATCGACGTTGTTGCATGAGCTTTGTCATGCGACTGGTCATAAATCACGACTTAATCGGGACATGACTGGAACATTTGGATCAGAAGAATATGCGAAAGAAGAGCTGCGTGCGGAAATTGGCAGCTCTTTTTTGATGGCTGCTTTGCAGATCGAGCCGAGTCAACAGCACATGGATCGGCACAAAGCGTACGTACAAGATTGGGTGGCTGTTTTAAAGAAAGATCCGGAAGAGCTGGATAAAGCAATCAAAGGGGCCGAGAAAATCGAGGAATACGTGCGAAAAGTCGGCGGAATTGATAAGGCCCTAGAACAAGCGAAGAAGCAGGAAATCACACAGGAAAAGAAGTTGCCGATGAAAGAAAAAGATAAGGGAATTTCTCTCTGATGACTGGCCGGAAAAATACGAATTACTGGCGCCCGCCAGTAGCGGCAGCACGGCTCAAAGAAGCAATCAATACCCAGCTGGATATATTAACGATAGCGGACCAGCTGGGCTTGAAATATGAGAAACACGGCCGCGGAAAAGTTCGACTGGTCGATCATGACTCCTGTATTATCAATGTAGGAAAAAATGATTTTGCCAGGTACTCCCAGCTTAATGAAAATGGAAAAGTAGTCGGCGGCGGCCCGCTGGATTTTTACATGCACTTTGCTGGAAAAAAGTACTTTGAAGCTTTGCATGACTTGGAATCGCAAATTGAAAAAGGTGTGGCTGTTGTCGAGTCCGCGCCGCGGCTGGAAGAAGAGACGCTGACGCCGGAAAAAAGGCATCGGCAGCTGGCGGGCGAATTGTCTGCGGCGTTAAATCGAAACGCGGATAATGCGTCGATGCGCCAGGTATTCGCGTATTTGACGAAGACCCGAAAGATTGATCCGGAAATCGTACAGGCTTTTGTGAATCAAAAAGCCCTCTTTCAAATTTCTGGTCAAAAAGGACATGCCCAATGTGCTTTCGTCGGCCGCAATGAAAAAGGATTGATTAGCGCTATTTCATTTCGCGGCACAAGTTCAAGTGTACGTTTCATGGGAGATTTTGAAGGCTGCGATTACAACAGGGGCTGGTATTTTGATCCCACGTATGATTTGCAGCAGCGCGCGTATGACGAAAAGCCACGTGCGCCGAAGAAGAAAATTTTACTTTGTTTCGAATCGGTCATTGAAGTGATGTCTTATATGTCGATTTTAAAAGCTGGAGGGTATAAATGGAAAGGATTCGCTTATTTGGCCACTGGATCCGTGACAAAGACGAAGGCCGTTTTTGAAACAGTGCGTCTATATAAGCCTAAAGAAGTTGTGATGATGTATAACAACGACCTAGAAGAAGAAAAGAAGAGCGGAAGAAATCCTGGAAAGCAGGCGGCGGAATTGGTAGCGGAAAAGCTGCTCGAGCAAGGTACGCCGGCCAAAGTTCTGCTTCCGCAAAAAGCCAATGATTGGAACGATACTCTAAAAGCGATGAAAGCGGGAGAAATCGAGCTATCAAAAAAAAACGAAAAAAGCAGAATGAGAGAGCCGGATAGATCACGGTGATTCTGGCCAAAAAGGGAAGCGGAAATTCGGTAGCAACATTGCTACTAATTATGTGATTAAATCACACAATTAAGAAATCGACCTTCTTGACGATAAAATCGTTAATGATAAAATGTGATTAGGCACAAGAGTTATAGGCCGACATGATTAAAAGCGATAGGAATATCACCCTATCGCTTTTTTTTATTGCTCCATTTTTTTATCTCGGATTTAATCCACTCGCAAATAAAGTAGCGAATGACATCCTTGATAATAGAGGAGATAAAAGAAAGGATTAAGATCCCTCCTGGGAGTAATTTTCTTCCCGTCACTATAATATCATATCCGAGTAGGAAAGTGGGATAATATTTTATATTTTAGGCCTACAAGAAGGTACACCTTTTTATAGGTTTAAAAGGAGAGATATATCAACTATAAAAAGGTTCTTTTTGACATTTTTATAGACTATATAATCTTTCTATACCTTTTTATAGTATAATGGGAATATGCAGACGGAAAAAGGAATAAAAGTGGGATACGCAAGGGTATCATCAAAGGATCAAAACGTTGATCGTCAAATTCAGCAATTAGAGCCATTGATTACAGATAGGCGGTACTTGTATGTCGACAAGAAATCCGGAAAAACTTTTGATCGAGCAGAGTATCGAAAGATGAAAGATTTTTTAAGACCAGGGGACACGCTCATTATTTGCAGCCTGGATCGTCTCGGAAGAAACGCGTCGGAAATGGAAAAGGAGTGGAAAGAGCTGACGGATCGAGGTGTTTATATGCAAGTATTGGATATGCCGATTCTGGACACCAAGCCCGGCCAGGATACAATCAATGCGTTGGTTGTAAAAATCGTTTTTGATTTGCTTTCGTATATCGCTCAAATCGAAAGAGAGAACATTCATAAGCGGCAGCAGGAGGGAATCGCAGCTGCCAAAAAGGCGGGGAAGCATCTGGGACGTCCAGGGATTACCTACCCTGAAAATTGGTCAGAATTAATATTGCGATATGAAAGCCATGAAATCACAGGCGGCCAGGCCCGGGAGCTTCTTGGGTTAAAAGAAGCCACCTTTTATAATTTGCTCCGTAAATATCGCAATAAATAATAAAGCGCCCGTAGTGGACGCTTTTTTAATGCTCTAAATCTTGTTCTGGTTCTTTCACGCTTTGGGCTAGTGGAATGTATC
This sequence comes from uncultured Dubosiella sp., assembly GCF_964018005.1. Taxonomy (NCBI): domain Bacteria; kingdom Bacillati; phylum Bacillota; class Erysipelotrichia; order Erysipelotrichales; family Erysipelotrichaceae; genus Dubosiella; species uncultured Dubosiella sp. Next base: position 49,689 of record NZ_CAXHOA010000017.1, on the reverse strand, counting down.
CGGCACGCTTTAGCGAGATGTTGTTGTTGCTCTTTATTCTCTTTTCCATGGCTTTCTGCTGGTCCGGAGTGAGATCTCGATATTTTAACTTTACATACTCTTTTAAAAGGATTTGGTTGTACCGGATTTTCAATGTTTCAAACATAAACTGTTTAGATTTCGGTTCATCGAGAAAAGGGGTGGCTTGAATAATCTTATAGATTTTTGTAAGGTCGATTCTTGGAAAAACATCAAGAATTGCCTGTTTAAGAAACCGATCGGCGTTTTCATATACGTCGATAAAGCGTAGTGTTCTTCCGGTTTTCTCTTCCGAAAATTGAGAGCGCATATTGTAGGCAATATTTCTTAGTTGACCCGTATGCAATAAATAATCGCTCATTTCCTGAACGGTATAAAGCGGATGAAGGCAAGAGCCACAATCGTAAACGGGCGCGGGTATAATCGTTCCGTCTTGCGTTTCAGCCAGTCCCCAGTTTTCCATATGCCGATCGTAATTGCCAATCAGCGAATCTACAACAAATATTTCCCAAAATCTTTTTCGGACATCGAATCGCAGTTCTGGGCTTGGTAGAGATTTGATCGTTTCATATAAGGAGGAAATCGTTCTCGATTTACCAGAAAGATTTGAATCTAAGTCGCTCAATTCAATCCGCGCAATCGGGTTGAGTGAAAGGCCAAGATTTTGAAAGTCTTCACAAGCAACGACGACAAGTTTTTTTCCTTTCCATTCATATTCGCCAAGGTACGTTTTTTGAACAGGGATGCCTATTGATTCAAAAACATGACAACCAATATACTCCGAAAATTGATTATTCATATAAGACAGCTCACGTCTAACTTCGCGTACTGGATCCGGAAATTTTACCAGATAGTATTTTCCGTCGATTAGAAACCGCTTTTTCCTTTCGGATCCGCCGTATATATTCATGACTTCTTTTCCCTGATTAAGGTCGATTGTATTCATTTCCATTCTCCTGCGGTCAAGGATAAAAAGTAATCTTTCATTTCGTCTCTTTGGGTTTCCGTGATTTGGTGGGAAAAGGCTGCGATTTTTAAATCAGTTAATAAGGGGCCAAGCTCATTTTTTAAATTTCCCAATGAAATCAGCGTTCTCTCTTTTTCCCAGATTCTTGCTGCTTCGTATACGGTTTCCATTGAGCATCGTAAAACCTTTGAATAGTTTTTTGGGTCATATTTCTTATCCATAATTCGTCTCCTTTCATTTGTTTATACTAGTCTATCATAAATAAAAAAAATATGCTTAAAAGTGGTTTTTATAGATATTCAAAATGTATTGTGCTTATGGTGCCAAAAAAAGCCGGTCAATCAAGTGCGTTGCTCACTTGACAGATCGGTTTTTTTTGACCGGCCAGAAAGTGGAGGTACATAAGAATGAAAACAATTTATTTGAGTTACTCGCGAGTTTCATCTCGAGAGCAGGCCCAGTATGGGATGAGCATTGAAGCCCAGAAGGACGAGCATATGGAGTATGCCAGGAATCATGGTATTTCGATTGACGAATTTTATACTGATGATGGGTATTCCGCTGGTGGATTTAAAAGGCCAGGCTTCCAAAGGTTGTTAAAAAGGGTTTCTGAAAATACCCTGGTGAATGGCGGTTACGATTATCGTTTCGTACTTCTGATCCGGTATCAAAATCGACTCATCCGCGACATCTCGAAAAAGAGAGCCTTACAATGTCTATTTAAAAAGTACAACGTTGAAGTTGTTTGTATGAATGGCCGATGGCAGGGTACGCCGATTGATGGCGGATTGGAAACTGACATTGAAATGATATTTGATGAGAATGAACGAGCGCGGGTTAGCCCTCGTGTTATTTCCTCCTATATCAAAATTGCCAAAAATGGCTGCTATCCGATTGGAGGCTATCCGCCACTAGGATACAAAAGAGAGAAGGTAGGCCGTAGTAGAAAACTTGTGATCGACGAGCAGACAAAAGATTTTGTAATCCAACTTTTTGAGGTTTTAGCGTTAAACCGGTATACGATTGTACAAGTAGTGGAGTATTTGCGATTCAATAAAGCGGTGGGAAGAGTATGGAATGTAAAAATGCTGCATAAGATTATAGATAATCCGATCTATTATGGCCGACTAAAAACAAGGTGGTTTGACTCCGAAGATCCGAATTTGCAGTGTGACCGATCTGGGTGGTATAGCGAAGATGTGCATACTGTCCCGCTCATTTCAAAAGAGCTTTTTCAAAAGACGCAGGACGCGATTCATTATAAAAAGAAAAAAGAATATCATACTTATCCACTGAAAGGAAAAGTGAAATGCATTCTTTGCGGTGAGTGGATGAGCCTAGCATCCTGTTATAAGAAGACTAGAAGAGGGAAATCTATTTTGTATCAATACTATCAATGCAAACACTGTAAGCAGCGGTTGAATCAAACCTATATTATGGAGGAAATCATTTGGCGATATCCTACTTTTGAAAGAAAAATGTTGAATCCTCAGGAAATCAGCAAGATGAAACTTAAAATGAAGGCGAAAAAAAGAAGGAATGAATTGCTCGATCAGTTTTATGACGACGGTGTTATTGACGAAAAAGAGTACATCGAGGAGGCAAGAAGTTTAAAAAAAGAAATTTCAAAATTGAAAAAGGAAATTGAGGATGTTCAGAAAAAGAAATCTTTGGATTTTAAAAAGCTTCCGGCGAAATTGAAGAAGAAAATCTTTGAAGAGGTTGTCGAAGAAGTCCAGGTGATTCCTGGGTCGATTTATAAGGGTGGGGAAGTCATTAAGGTGATATTTAGAGATACACGAATTAAAGTTCCAAAAAGGTCAAAGAAAAAATAACTTAAAAAGGAGTCGCGACCGACTCCTTTTTAAGACCTAGTTAAAATATAGCAATAAAGTTCGCCATATATTTACAAAAGAATAATAGCATAGAACCTAAATAGAATCAATCTCTTTTCGATCTTCTTTTCGATTTTTTGTTAAAACCCATATTTTTACAAAATATAAATATTGTTATTTGTAGCACAAATGTTATAATAAAATCATCTAGATAAAATATATAAAGTTCGTTTTAAAAGGAAAAGCGAAGCGCCATTTTGAAAATCAACTCCCGGAAGGGAGTTTTTTCTTTTGTGATGAGATGGAAAATGCATTCGTCCATTTGATATTGAAATAGAGAATGATAAAGTATGAATAGGCACGAAAGCAATAAGCCGACATGTTTTTTGGTTTTGTGCTTTTTTCGTCCATCTTCTGATCAAGCCACTTGCAGATGAGGTGGCAAAGAACATCTGCTACGATAGAAGAAATGAAAACAATAAGTGCCTCCATGATTAAAAGCGATCGCGTGGGACGATCGCTTTTTCTGGTGCTGATTTTGAAAAATGAGGTTTTATGATCTTGAAAAGGAGGCCTACTCTTCAAAAAGCGGCGTGGACATATAGCGGTCGCCCGTGTCCGGGAACAGAACGACGATGTTCTTTCCTTTGTTTTCCTCGCGTTTCGCCACTTCGATAGCGGCCGCGAGCGCGGCGCCGCTCGAAATGCCCACAAGAATGCCTTCCTTTTTACCCACACGGCGGGCGAGGTCAAAGGCTTTTTCGTTCGATACCGTGATGACTTCGTCATAGATGCGCGTATTCAGCGTATCCGGAACGAATCCGGCGCCAATGCCCTGGATCTTATGCGGACCGGCATGGCCCTCGCTTAAAATCGGGGAGTCTTCCGGCTCCACCGCCACGACGCGAATCGTTGGATCCTTTTCTTTCAAATACGAGCCGACGCCGCTCAACGTGCCACCCGTGCCGACACCCGCCACAAAGACATCGACTTTTCCGTCCAAATCGTCCCAGATTTCCGGACCGGTCGTCTTTTTGTGGATCGCCGGGTTGGCCGAGTTCGAAAACTGGCTCGGGATCCAGCTGTTCGGAATGGACTTCGCCAGCTCTTCCGCTTTGGCGATCGCGCCCTTCATTCCTTTGGAACCCTCTGTCAAAACAAGTTCGGCGCCATAAGCTTTCATGAGCTTGCGCCGCTCGACACTCATCGTATCCGGCATCACGATTAACACCCGGTATCCACGCGCGGCGCCCACCGCCGCCAGACCGATGCCTGTATTGCCCGAAGTCGGCTCGATGATCGTCGCGCCTGGCTTTAACACGCCTTGCGCCTCGGCGTCGTCGATCATCGCCTTCGCGATGCGGTCCTTCACCGAACCAGTCGGGTTGAAGTATTCCACCTTCGCGAAAACGCTGGCGGGAAGTTGTTCGCTTTCCTCAATGCGCGTCAGGCGCAACAGCGGGGTATGGCCGATCAGCTGATCCGCCGAAGTGTAAAAACGGGACATAAGTCACTCCTCCTTCTTTCTTTGGGACACGGCCTCGAACCCTCGTTCGAGGTCCGCGAGAATGTCGTCGATATGCTCGAGCCCGATCGACAGCCGAATCGTGTTCGGGCCGATGTGCTGGGCCGCCAGCTCCTCTTCTGTGAGCTGGGCGTGCGTTGTGGTCGCCGGATGGATCACGAGGCTTTTCGCGTCCGCCACGTTGGCCAGCAGCGAAAACAACGACAGCGCGTCGATCAACGCGTGCGCCTCTGCCTGACCGCCACGAATGTCAAACGTGAAAATGGACCCGGCACCGTTTGGAAACAGGCGCGTGTACAAATCGTGGTCGGGATGCGAAGGCAGCGCCGGGTGGTTGACCCGCTCGACAAGCGGATGGTTTTCCAGAAACTCCACGACCCGCAACGCGTTTTCCACGTGCCGCTCCACCCGCAGCGACAACGTCTCGATGCCCTGCAAAATCAAAAACGCGTTGAATGGGGAAATCGTCGCGCCCAGATCCCGCAGCAGGATCGCCCGGACATACGTCACGAACGGCGCGTTTGGCGCCGCGTCTACAAACGAGACGCCGTGGTAGCTCGGGTTGGGCGCGCTCAACGCCGGAAACTTGCTGTTGTTCCATCGAAAGGAATTGTTTTCCACGATCAAACCGCCCAGCGACGTGCCATGGCCGCCCAGAAACTTTGTCGCCGAATGGACGACGATGTTGGCGCCATGCTCGAACGGACGAATCAAGTACGGGGTGCCAAACGTGTTGTCCACCACCAGCGGAATGTCGTGCCGTCTGGCGATTTGGGCAATCGAGTCCATATCCGGAATGTCGCTGTTCGGGTTGCCCAGCGTCTCCAAAAAGATCGCCTTCGTGTCGGGCCGTATCGCGTCTTCTACCGCCTGCAAATCGTGCGCGTCCACGAACGTTGTCGAAATGCCAAAATGCGGCAAGTCATGCGCCATCAAGTTGTAGGATCCGCCATAAATCGTCTTTTGCGCGACGATATGGCCGCCATCCTGCGCCAGCGCCTGCAACGTGTAGGCGATCGCGGCCGCGCCCGAAGCGAGCGCCAAAGCCGCCGTGCCGCCCTCCAGAGCCGCGACCCGCTTCTCCAGCACCTCCTGCGTGGAGTTCGTCAGCCGGCCGTAAATATTGCCCGGATCGCCCAGGGCGAAGCGGCTGGCTGCGTGGGCGCTGTCATCAAAGACGTACGAGGTGGTTTGGTAAATCGGAACCGCTCTGGCGCCGGTCGCCGGATCGGGCGCTTCCTGCCCGACATGCAGCTGCAACGTTTCAAAACGAGGGTTTGTCATAGAGATGTCTCCTTCCTGTGAGATAGTCCCACTATACTCCTATTAACCTACTATGTAAATTGGTGATTGAAAGAAATTGAAATTTTTTGAAAGAAATGAAAAAGACGATTGCTCGTTTCCGGGGCGAACAGTTGCGCCCGCCGCAAATCATGATAAGATGGGAGAGATAGGAGGGACTATGCTCATTTCAACCAAAGGAAGATACGCTTTGCGATTTATGATCGACCTGGCCGAGCACGAACAAGACGGCTATGTCCGGCTTAAAGACATCGCGGCCCGCCAGCAAATTTCCGAAAAGTATTTGGAAGCGATCGTGAAGGCGCTTGGAAAACAAAAGATGATCGTCGCCTTGCGGGGGAAAGGCGGCGGATACCGGCTGGCCAAAGCGGCCGACGCGTATCCGGTCAAGACGATTCTCGAATGCATGGAAGGCTCGCTGACGCCCGTCGCCTGTCTTGAAAAAGGCAGCCTGCCTTGCGAGCGCCGCCAGCAGTGCCGCACGCTCTCGCTTTGGGAAGGACTCGACACCGTCATCTCGGACTATTTGGCCCGGTTCACGCTGGCCGATCTCGCAAAACCAGTAGAAATGGAAGCAAGAAAATCATGATTGGATTCTTAATAAAAAAACTAGTAAAAAACAGCGGCGACACCCGGTCACTGGCCGTGCGCGCCAAAGTCGGCAAAGTGCTCGGCTACGTGGGCATCGTATTGAACACGCTGCTGTTCGTAGCCAAATACTTGATCGGCGTGCTGGTCAACTCGATCTCGATTCAGGCCGACGCCATCAACAACCTGACCGACGCCGGCAGCAACATCGTGTCGATCATTTCGTTCCGGCTCGCGGAAAAGCCCGCCGACCAGGACCATCCATATGGACATGAACGCACAGAGCTCATCACGTCGATGTTCGTCGGCATCGCCATCGCCATCCTTGGCTTTGAAACGGCCAAAGACAGCGTGCACCGCATTTTCCATCCTGAAGCCATCGACTTTCAATGGAGCGCGGTCGCCGTCCTCGTCTTGTCGATTTTAGTGAAATTCTGGATGTATCTGTACAACACCCGGTTTGGAAAGCGATACAACTCGTCTTTGCTGCTGGCCAACGCCATGGACTCCAAAAGCGACACCATCGGAACGCTGGGCGTTTTGATTTCGACGCTGCTTTCGCCCGTGATCCATTTCCAGCTGGACGGCTACATGGGCCTGATCGTGTCGGGCATCATTTTTTACAGCGCCTACGATTTGCTCAAAGACGTCATGAGCGCGCTGCTTGGCAAGGCGCCGGACCCGAATCTGATTTATGCGCTGTCCAACCAGATTTTGGAATGCCCTGTCGTGATCGCCGTCCACGATGTGCTCATCCACTCATACGGGCCGAATCAAAACTACGCGACCGCCCACGCCGAAGTGGACGCCCGGCAGTCGCTGCTCGACGTGCACAGCGCCATCGACCAGGTGGAGCGCCAAATCAAAGAAGAAACCGGCGTGAACGTTTCCATCCATGTCGATCCGGTTTTGCTGGATGACAAGATGACGCGCCAATACCACACGGTATTCGATCAAGCCGTGTTCGCGCTGGGCGGCCGCGACTGGGATATCCACGATTTCCGGGTCGACCCCCACAAAGACCACGTCGACGTGTTTTTCGACTTGGTGGTGCCGTACGCGGAAACGCGCGGCGAAGAAGAGCTGGCGAAGGCGATCCGCGCCAAATCCGGCGTGGGAGACGAAGTCAGGCTCTTTATCGAAATCGACCATCCTATCGGCGTTTAGTCGATTTCATACACGGTTGGCACCGCGCCAACCGTTTTTCTTTGCTCGGGCGAAAGCTTGTTCGTGACCAGAACGTCGATTTCCGAAAAACGGCAAAACGAGAAAGGCGCCTTCGTTTCAAACTTGGACTCGTCGCACACGACGACAAGCTTTTTGCTGCGGTTGATCAAGTGGCGCTTCAGCCCCATTTCGTTTTCGTTGCACGTCGTAAAGCCCAAACTGTCCTTGAACCCATCCGTGCCTAAAAAGGCGATGTCGATTTGCAGGTGGTCGATCAGCTCGGTCGCGAAGTTGCCGTACGTGCGCATGCCGTTGTTGAAAACGAAACCGCCAATCATGACGATTTTCAAATCCAGCTTGACACACTCGTTGGCAATCAGCAGCGAATTGGTGACGACAATCAAGTCCTTTTTGCCAACCAGCGCTGGCAGGCCGGGCAGCGTCGTGCTGCCCGAGTCGATGAACACGACGTCGCCATCGTGCACGAGCGTGAGCGCGAACGACATCGCCCGCCGCTTCTCGTCCTGGTTTTCCTGGTTGCGCATCGCGACCGGGGACTCGACCATTCCCATTTTCAGACGCGCGAATCCGTGCTCCTTAATGACCAGACCGGCTTTTTCCATGACGTTTAAATCAGCGCGCAGCGTTTCGGGCGTGACCGAAAGCTGCTGAGCGAGGTCTTTGATCTTCGTCCGGCCCTGGCGCAGCAGGATCTCCCGCAAATGATGGTGGCGTTCTTCTCTTTTTTGTGACATGACGACTCCTTTCCGGACAGCGTGCCTTGGTTTTTATTATTATAAAAGAGGAAAGACAACTATATAGGAAGTCAAGTATAAAATTATGAAATAGTTTGAAATATTATTGCTTGATTTGTTGTCGATTTGATCTTTGAAATTGTAAAAATGTGTACACTAAAAAGAACTATGGGGAAATAGCTTTTTTAAAGATGACTTTGACTTATTTATTATCGTAAAAGGGCTGGATCAAATTCTTTGCCGGTCGTCAAAATATGATAGATTATTCGAAGCAGTTTACGCACGCAGTGGCCTTGAGCACAAAGGTGGGACTTACCTTCTGCTCGCTTCTTTGCATAGTATTGATTGAATACCGGATTGAAGAGGATTACTGCCTGAATCGTTTTATAAAGTGTTGCTCTTAGATACTTTGACCCTTTCTTTTCTAACCTTGTTCGTGCCATACTATAGGTACCCGATTCATATACAAATGGATTGGTTCCTGACAGTTTGATGATTTGTTTGGCACTTTCATATTTGGAGAAATCGCCGATCTCTGCCAGGATAGACATCGCTGATATGTGTGAGATACCAGGGATGGCAAGAATGGGAGAGTTTAGTTGTCGGCTGAACTCTTCTATTTTTTTCTCAACAGCCTCTAGGTTTGAATTGATCTTTTCGATCATCTCCACAGTCTGCCGGATTTCTATTTCCATTGCGAAATTAGAATGACCGATCGATTGTTTGGCTGCAGATTTGAGCTCTTCCGCAGTGATAGAAACGCAGCGTCCTCTATCTACGATCAAAGCTTTCCGAAGAGTTCGTATGTCTGTAGAAGCAATGTTTTCGGCACTCTGAAAGTCATGGAGAACCTTTAAATAGGTATTTGAATAAGCGGTAGAGAACAAAGAATCAAATTCCGGAAAAGTGATATCGATCAACTTCTTCAATCGATTTTTGTAGATATTACTGGATTTGGTCAGGTGCAGACGATAGCGAGTAAGCTCGCGAATCTCATGATAAGAGAAATGATCATCTTTGATGATTCGATAAAGTCTAGGCATTGCCAAGGCAGAACCAATCGTAACCGAGTCTAGTTTGTCGTTCTTGGCTTTACCAAAAGCCAAGCGAATATGATTGGTAGCTAAAGGATTAAGCATGGCCACTTTCAATTCTTTGGATAAAAGAAAACGTTGAAGATTATCGCCATAATGGCCAGTATCTTCCATACCGATAATGTAATCATCATTGGTGAAAGAGGAAACGGTAGATAAAAACAATTGGAAACCAATGATATCGTTATTGAAGTCAAAAGGTTCAACGTAAACGACACCATCATTATCAATGACAGAAGCTGTATGTTTGAATTTACTGACATCGATGCCGATCAAATAGCGCATAAGAGCACCGTCCTTTCTAAAATGAGCGAATGGAATCTCCACTTACAAAGTATTCGACTGATCCTGGTACAAGAACTCAAAGGCCCACCCAACTGATCGCAATTCTGAATACGAAGAAGTGGCAAGATTCTTTCCTATGAAGTCAAAGCCCCAAGGAGAAATTTCGAGTACACATTCGCAATTTCAATTCTAACAGACAAGTAAAATCCATGATGAATACAAAATCAGGTAGAAAGGAAAAGGTATATAGAATGGCTCAGTTAAATGGGCTAATTCATATATACCAGGAAAAAGAAGCAATATCCGCGCATTTTTTGAAACAAAAGAAATAGAAGCGTTTTTAGCCGGTTTACGAAAAGAATTTTTTTTGGTTTTTGAAAAGGAGCGAAAAACGATGGCACCGGTTTGGCGGGTGCGCCATACTAAAGACAAGAAAAAAGCGTACGAATCGCACGCCTTTCTCTTGGTGTTGATACAGGATTCATGAAAAAGCCGGTCGGGCGCTTTCGCTTCCAGCCTGTCTGTGTGAATTTTTTCTGTCCCGGAAGAAAAAGCGCTTAGTTCTCTTCCTTTTTGATGAATCCATACGTAAAGTGTTCGCCGCATTGCTTGTCGTTGCGATACGAGAAGCAGTCGGCGGGCTCTTTTTTTGTGTCCAGCCCGGTCGGGACGATATCCCGCACGCCAAGCCGGCGAAGCATTTCGATGTTCAGTCCCTGGTTGTCGATATACGCCTTGCCGCCGTTTACGCGCCGTATGAAGGGCTCGACATCCAGATCAATCTCGCGTCCCATCGCCTCGATTTGCTCGACCACCTCCATGCCGACCTCCAGGGAATCGAACAAAATCGACGGGGAGAAAAACGCTTTCGTTCGCGCCGGGACGAGGTCGCCGTTTTCGGCCAGCGCCTTGACGGTATGATACGTGATGGCCTGGGCCGTCCCCTTCCAGCCCGAATGGATGGCGCAAACGCACGGGGTTTGCTCGTCGCACAGCAAGATTCCGACACAATCCGCGGTAAAGACGCCAATCAAAACGTTGGGCTCGTGGGTGAAAAGCGCGTCCACATCCATGAGGCTCGTTTCTTTTTTCGTGGCGCCCCGCCCCTTGTGCTCCCGTTTGACTTCGGCGCGGTTGGCCGTGTGCTTTTGCCACGACAGGGCCCAGTTCTTTAAAGGGATTCCTGTCGTTTCGCAAAGGGCGATCCGGTTTTTCAGCACCGCCTTTGGGTCCTGGCAAACGTGGAGCGCCATGTTGTTTTGCTCCGGGGCGCTTTGGTCTTTGAGCGTGACGGCGCCATACACCGTCGTGTCGATCCATTGGATTTGTTTCATCGTTTTTTATGTCCTTTCATTGATTCGCTTCTTTGAGATAGGCGACGATTTGCTCGAACCGGGCGGGATCCTTGATTTCCTTGCCGCGCTCCAGAAAGCGCAGCTCGCCTTTTTTTGTCATCTGCATTTCGATCGGGATCCCCTGCCAGCTAATGTGGCCGATCGTGCGGAACGATTCGCTTTTTTTCTTCATGGTTTCATTGTAGCACGCCAATCTGGAAAAAAGTGCGGGGATCCAAGCATATAAGTCGTAAATTGAGGTGGAATATGACAAGATAAATTTGTCCGAAATAGCACACGAGAGTTGACACTGCTAAAAAGCGTGGTATCATGTTAGCAGATAGACCGAATGAGTGCTAGAGAGGAGCTGACAATATGGAATTGACCCAGCGGCAACGGATTATTTTCAAGAAAGTTGTGGAACAATTTACATATTGCGCCGAGCCGGTCGGCTCGAAAGCGCTGATGCAGCTTCTGGATTTTCCCATTTCGTCCGCGACGATTCGCAACGAGATGGCCGTGCTGGAAAAAGCGGGGCTGCTCGAAAAGACGCACACGTCCAGCGGACGGGTGCCAAGCCGGTTTGGATATCGGTATTATGTGGAAAATTTGATGGAAACTTCCCTGGAGGATCCGATCAAGCATTCTTTACAGGCTTTGTTTTCGCAGCGGCACTACTCGCTGGACGAAGTCGTGGAGAAGAGCTGCAGCATTTTGAGCGAGATGACGAACTTGACCAGCATCGTGCTCGGCCCCGACAGCCGGCACCAGGTGCTCGTGCACGTCCAGCTCGTGCCGATTGATGCCAAGAGCGCGGTCGCGCTCATCATCACCGATACGGGCCACACCGAAACGAAAGTGTTCCACTTCGACGAGGATGTGTCGATGGAAGACTTGCGCAGCTGCACGGAGCTGATGAACGACCAGCTCACCGGCACGCCGATCGACCACGTGATCGACCGGCTCAAGGAAATCGAGCCGCTCATGGCCGCCAAACTGGTGCGCCACGAAGTGCTGTTCGAGGCGTTCGCGCAGACATTCATGCGCTTCGCCAGCGAGAAAGTCGCCGTGGCCGGCCGATGCCATATGTTGTACCAGCCTGAGTTTAGCGACGTCAACAAGCTGCAGCGGCTGATGAAGATTCTCGAGGACAGCGATTTGTTCAAGCAATGGACAGAGCAGGAAAACAACATCGCGATCCCGGTCGGGGAACGCAACGAACTGATCCAGATCGGGGACTGCTCGGTAATCAGCGCGAAGTTTCATTACAGCGATAGCGAGGAAGGGCAGTTGATGGTCATTGGACCGAACCGGATGCAGTATTCCAAAGTGATCGCGCTCATGGATTACATGTCCAGCGTGATCGAGGGTGTATTTGGATTGCACGAAGGAGGAGAGAAGAGCGATGAGCAAACAGAAAAAGAATCGTAACGAGGAAATCAAGGAAAACGAACCGATTGAAACCGTCGAGGACGACGAGCTTCCAGCCGTGGAGGAGGAAGTGGAAGTCGTGATCGACCCGCTTGAACAAAAAGAAAACGAGATCGCGGCGTTGAAAGAAGAGTTGAACAAAGCGAAAAACGATATGGCGCGCGCGTATGCCGACACGGACAACATGCGCAAGCGTCTGCAAAAGGAAACCGACATGGCGAAAAAGTATCGCTTCCAGTCGGCGGCCCTTGAATTTTTGCCAATTCTGGATTCGATGAATCTGGCGTTGACGCAAGTCCCGGAAAGCGAAGAGGCGAAAGGCTTCGCCAAAGGGTTTGAAATGATCCGGACACAGCTCGAGAGCGCACTGCTCAACGAGGGTGTGAAGGAAATAGATGCACAGGACAAGCCTTTTGATCACAACACGATGCAGGCATTGATGCAGGAAAAAGTGGATGGTGTCGATTCAGGCATAGTCGTGGAAGTGCTTCAAAAAGGATACATGTTAAAAGATCGTATCTTGCGCCCGGCCTTAGTTAAGGTCAGTGAATAGAGGAGGATGAAAAATCATGAGTAAAATTATTGGTATCGACTTAGGTACAACAAACAGCTGCGTGGCCGTCATGGAAGGCGGAGAACCAAAAGTTATCCCAAATCCGGAAGGAAACCGCACGACCCCAAGCGTTGTCGCCTTCAAAGACGAGGAACGAATCATTGGTGACGCCGCGAAACGGCAGGCCGTAACGAACCCGAACACGATCGCTTCGATCAAGCGGAAGATGGGTTCCAACGAAAAAGTGGACATTGACGGAAAGCAGTACACGCCACAGGAAATTTCCGCGATGATTCTTTCCTACTTGCGTACATACGCCGAAGAATATCTTGGCGAGCCGGTAACGGAAGCGGTTATCACGGTTCCTGCCTACTTCAACGACGCGCAACGTCAGGCGACAAAAGACGCCGGAACGATTGCCGGCATGAAGGTGGCCCGGATCATCAACGAGCCGACCGCGGCAGCGCTGGCTTATGGTATTGACAAAACGGATAAAGAGCAAAAAGTGCTCGTATACGACTTGGGCGGCGGTACGTTCGATGTCAGCATCCTCGACTTGGCGGATGGTACGTTCGAAGTGTTGTCGACAAACGGTGATACGCACCTGGGCGGCGACGACTTCGACAACAAGATCGTCGACTGGATCGTAGAGCAGTTCAAGAAAGAAAACGGCATTGACTTGCGCAACGACAAAATGGCGATGCAGCGAATCAAGGAAGCGGCCGAAAAAGCGAAGAAAGACTTGTCCGCGACGATGCAGACGCAAATTTCCCTGCCATTCATTTCGGCTGGCGCCAACGGACCTCTGCACTTTGATACGACTTTGACGCGCGCAAAATTCAACGAAATGACAAAAGACCTCGTTGAGCGCACGATCATCCCAATCGAAAAAGCATTGCGCGATGCGGACTTGACTGTAAAAGACATCGACCAGGTATTGCTCGTTGGTGGATCGACTCGTATTCCTGCCGTTCAGGAAGCCGTGAAGAAAGCCACAGGCAAAGAACCAAACAAATCCGTCAACCCGGATGAGGCCGTTGCGCTTGGTGCAGCCATTCAGGGTGGCGTTTTGGCCGGCGACGTCAAAGACGTCCTCCTGCTGGATGTAACGCCATTGACTTTGGGTATCGAGACGATGGGCGGCGTCATGACACCGCTGATCGAGCGGAACACGACGATTCCAACGAAGAAGTCGCAAGTGTTCTCGACGGCACAGGACAACCAGCCAGCCGTTGACATCCGCGTTTTGCAAGGCGAGCGTCCAATGGCCAACGACAACAAGGAACTTGGAAACTTCCAGCTGACTGGAATCGCTCCAGCCCGTCGTGGACAGCCTCAAATCGAGGTTACGTTCGATATTGACGCCAACGGTATCGTCAACGTTTCGGCCAAAGACAAAGCGACCGGAAAAGAACAGTCGATCACGATCCAGAACTCGAATGGTTTGAGCGAGGACGAAATCAACCGGATGGTTGCCGAGGCGGAAGCCAACAAGGCGGAAGACGAGAAGCGAAAAGCGACGATCGAAGAGCGCAACAAGGCGGAAAGCTTCGTAGCCCAGATCGACGCGATGCTCGAGGACAACGGCGACAAGATCGGCGACAAAGAAAAAGAAGAAGTGAAGAAACTGCGCGACGACTTGCAGAAAGCTTTGGACGAAAACAACATGGACGAAGTGAAAGCGAAGATGGACGCGTTGGAAAAAGCGGCCCAGGCGGCAAGCCAGGCGATGTATTCGCAGCCTTCGAATGAGGAAGACATCGACGACGGCAAAAACAACAAAAACGACGACGTCGTTGACGCGGAATTCACGGAAAAATAAGTCATTGACAAATGATTGAAATTCAATAGAATTAAAAAAATGAAAGAACAAGAATAGAAAGAAGTCCGAAAGGACTTCTTCTATTCGCATATGGAGGGATAGCATGGCAGAAAACAAACGAGATTATTATGAAGTGCTAGGCGTCGAAAAAGGGGCCAGCGCGGACCGGATTAAAAAAGCGTATCGTAAAATGGCCATGAAATACCATCCTGACGTCAACAAGGAACCGGGAGCCGAGGACAAGTTCAAGGAAATCAACGAGGCGTACGAGGTGCTTAGCGACGAGCAAAAGCGCGCCAACTACGACCGGTTCGGCTTCGCGGGCGTCGACCCGAGCTTTGGCGGCGGATCCGGCTTTGGCGGATTCAGCCAGTCGGGCTTTGGCGGCTTTGAGGATCTTGGCGACATTTTCGGCTCGTTCTTTGGCGGCGGATCCGGCTTTGGCGGATTCAGCCAGCAGTCCAGAAGACAGAGCCGCCGGCCTCGCCAGGGCGCGGATCACTACATGGAGATGCGAATCAACTTCATGGACGCGGTATTTGGAAAAACGGAAACGATCACGCTGGATGTCGATGAAACATGCCGGCACTGCCACGGGACCGGAGCCGAGTCGCCAGACGACGTGGAAGTGTGCGCGAAGTGCCACGGAACGGGAACGATCATGGAACAGGTGCAAACGCCGTTTGGCACGATTCAGCAGCAAGTGGTGTGCGATGAGTGCCGGGGCGAGGGCGAGAAGATCAAAGTCAAGTGCCACGAGTGCCACGGAAGCGGATACGAGCATCGCAAAGTGAAACTGGATATCAAGATTCCGGAAGGAATCTCCACCGGTCAGCAGATCCGTATTCCGGGAAAAGGGGGCGCCGGCGAGCACGGCGGTCCGAATGGCGATTTGTACATTGAAATCATCGTCAAACCGGATCCGCTCTTCCAGCGTCAGGGAAATGATATTCATGTGACTGTTCCGATCAGTGCGGTGGACGCGACGATTGGAACGACGATCGAAGTGCCGACCGTCCACGGCAAAGTGGAGCTCAAAGTGCCGGAAGGCACGCAGCCAGGACAGCGGTTCCGGCTCAAAGGAAAAGGCGTCAAATCCAAAAAGGGACAAGGGGACGAATTTGTGGAAGTCAAAGTCGAGATCCCGAAGAAAGTCTCCAAGAAGGAAAGAGAGCTTTACGAGCAGATCCGAAGCGGGAAGCACGCGTCGGTTTTCGACAAGCTCAAGGACGCGTTTGACGGCGAAAAAGACAATAAGTAAACCAATCGACGGAGAAGGGTGTAAAAACCTGCATCCGTCTTTTTCTTTGCCAAAAAAATGATTGAATTTGTTTGAATTTATTTCGTAAGTGTTTTTTATATGAAAGAATAATGGAAGAAAAATGTTTGATTTTGTTTATTTTTGGATAAAAATAAGAGTAAATCACTTTATATAAAGCACTACACCCTGAAATTGGTTACATGCTGTAAAAATCATTGTAAAAAACATGAAAATGGTAGAACAAATGCGTTGACGACACAAAAAGTGTTTGTTATTATGGGGTTCCGGAAACGGGTTGTAAACGCTTACACAAAAAGAACCCGTTGATGCATCTGCCGCTCCGTTCATGCCGGCAATTTCGAACGGACGGCTAGAAAAAGAATCAGGAGAATTAAAAACTATGCTACCATACCTTGCAGAATTTATCGGCACGATGC
Source organism: uncultured Dubosiella sp. (assembly GCF_964018005.1). Taxonomy (NCBI): domain Bacteria; kingdom Bacillati; phylum Bacillota; class Erysipelotrichia; order Erysipelotrichales; family Erysipelotrichaceae; genus Dubosiella; species uncultured Dubosiella sp. The sequence goes on along the minus strand of NZ_CAXHOA010000017.1, from coordinate 33,315 downwards.
TGCTGATCATTTTAGGATGTGGTGTCGTGGCAAACGTGAATCTGGAACGCTCAGGCATGAAAGGGGCCGGGTCGATCCAAATTACGATTGCATGGGGTCTGGCCGTTTTGATTCCGGCCTTCATTTTCGGGGAAGCCTCGGGTGCCTCCTTCAACCCCGCACTGACACTGGCGCTTGCTTTTGACGGAAGCTTCCCGTGGAGCCAGGTGGCTGGCTATATCGCGGCGCAAGTCGCTGGCGCGTTCGTAGGCGGCTGTATCGTGTATTTGCTTTTTAAAAAGCACTTCGACGCCACGCCGGATCCGGACACGAAGCTTGGCGTGTTCGCGACGGGACCGTCCGTCAGCAACCTTTGGCTGAACTTCTTTAGCGAGTTTGTCGGAACGTTCATTCTTGTGTTCGCCATCAAAGGCATCGGCAACGTGAGCGGTATTCCAGCCGGACTGGACAAGCTGTTCGTATTTGGCATCATCGTGGCTATCGGTATGTCGCTTGGCGGTTTGACAGGCTACGCCATCAACCCGGCCCGCGACCTGGGCCCACGTCTGGCGCATGCGGTGCTGCCAATCAAAGGAAAACGCGACTCCAACTGGAAATACGGACTGCTCGTTCCGATTTTCGGCCCGATCCTTGGCGCGCTGAGCGCGGTGGCTTTGTTCGCCGTTCTGCCTTGGTAAACTTAAAAAGCGAAACCCGCAAATAATCGTAAATTTCGAATTGATCATAATAAAAACCATAATACATATTGGATGAATCCAAAAGAAAGGACCGTTCTTATCATGAACAACAAAAAACAATACATCATGGCGATCGACCATGGAACGACTTCAACGCGCGCGATTTTGTTTGACCACGACTGCCGCATCGCCGGCATCGCCCAAAAAGAGGGCGGCGTGGACTATCCGCATCCGGGCTGGGTGGAGCAGGACGCCGTATCCATCTGGCTGGACACGCTGGCAGTCATGGCCGGCGTGCTGAACAAAGCCGGCATCGACCCGGATCAGGTAGCCGCCATCGGCATTTCAAACCAGCGCGAAACAAGTGTGCTCTGGGATAAAAAAACCGGGCTTCCCATTTACAAAGCCATCGTCTGGCAGTCCCGGCAAACCGCGGACATTTGCGATGAGTGGAAAAAACAAGGGCTGGAAGACATGGTTCGCGAAAAAACCGGATTGCGCATCGACCCGTACTTCTCGGCTTCGAAAATCGCCTGGATGCTGGAGCATGTGCCTGGCGCCCGCGAGAAAGCGGAAAACGGCGAGCTGATGTTTGGTACGATGGACTCCTGGATCGTTTGGAAGCTGACCGGACAGGAACGCCACATCACCGACGCCACCAACGCCTCCCGGACGCTGCTTTGCGATATCGAAAATTTGAAATGGGACGATGAGCTGCTGAAGGCGTTTAACATTCCGCGCAGCATTCTTCCGGACATCGTGCCAACGTCAAGCAACTATGGCACCACGGCGCCTTATCATTTCTTCGGTACTCGCGTTCCGATTTGCTCTATGGTCGGCGACCAGCAGGCCGCGCTGTTTGGACAGCTTTGCGTTGAAAAAGGCATGGCGAAAAACACGTACGGAACCGGCGGCTTCCTGCTGATGAACACAGGAAACGACATCGTCCGTTCGCAAAACGGCTTGTTGTCGACCATCGCATGGCAAATCGGCGACAAAGTCACTTACGCGCTGGAAGGCTCGATCTTCGTGTCCGGTTCCGTGATGAAATGGATGCGCGACGAGCTGGAGCTGTTTGAAAACGTGGGTGAAACGGCCAAGATGGCGGAACGGGCGCAAACGACAGCCGGCGTCTACATCATTCCGGCCTTCGTCGGTCTTGGCGCGCCATACTGGGACGATCGAGCCAAGGCGGCCATTGTCGGGCTGTCGCTGGGCACGAACCACGACCAGCTCGTTCGGGCGGCGCTGGAGTCGATGGCGTACCAGGCAAAAGACGTTCTGGACGCCATGGAACGGGATTCGGGCGTGAAAATCACCCGTCTGAAAGTCGATGGCGGCGCGGCGGCCAACGATTTCCTTCTCCAGTTCCAGTCGGATTTGTGCCAGATTCCGGTAGAGCGGTTCCAGGTCAACGAGCTGACCGCGCTTGGCGCCGCATTCCTGGCCGGTCTGGCAATCGGTTTCTGGAGCGAAGACGATTTGAACATTGAAGTGGAGCGGACTTTCCAGGCCCAGTGCGACGAGGCCGAGATGGAAGCCCGTTTCGAAAACTGGCATCGCGCCGTCGACACGTGCAAGGCGTTCAAACCGCTGGATATTTAAAAAAGATACATTAAACAAAGAAAAGAGGAACGAACAGTCATGGAATATGATGTGTTGATCATAGGCGCGGGCGTGTCGGGAAGCGCCATTGCCCGCGAACTTTCCAAAACCAATCTGAAAACGATTGTGCTGGAAAAAGAGGAAGATGTGTGCGAAGGCACATCGAAAGCGAACTCCGGCATTGTGCATGCCGGCTACGACGCCAAGCCGGGAACGCTGAAAGCGAAGCTGAATGTGCGCGGCAGCCAAATGATTCCCGAACTGGCCAAGACGCTACATTTTGAATACGAAAACAACGGATCGCTCGTGCTGTGCTTCGAGGAAGCGGGCCGGGCCACGATTGAGGAATTGTACGAGCGCGGACAAAAAAACGGCGTGCCCGGACTTCGGATTTTGGAAAAAGAGGAAATCCTGGCTATGGAGCCTTCCATTAACGATTCGATCGTTTGCGCGCTGTACGCGCCGACGGCCGGCATCGTCTGCCCGTTTGGCATGAATATCGCCATGGCCGAAAACGCCGCCGACAACGGAGTCGAATTCGTGTTTGACACGCCGGTGACGTCCATCGAGCGGGATGGGGACGGCTGGCTTGTCAACGGCGAGTACAAAACCAAAATGGTTGTCAATGCGGCCGGGGTTTTCGCCGACGACATGCACAACCTCGTAAGCGATGAGACGATGAAAATCACCGCCCGCAAAGGCGAGTATTTTCTCCTTGACCATGGCGCCGCGTCGATTTGCTCACACACCTTGTTCCAACTGCCAACCGTTTTAGGAAAAGGCGTCCTGATCGCGCCAACCACGCATGGAAACATCCTGGTCGGTCCGACCGCGACCGATATCGAGGAAAAAGACGGAACGAACACGACAAGCGACGGCTACGACCACATTCGAAACAGCGCGGCCATCACGATGAAAGAAATTCCGTATTATCAGGTGATTACCTCGTTTGCCGGCTTGCGCGCCACACCGGAACACGGCGACTTCGTCATCGAGGAAACCGCGCCCGGCTTTATCGACGTGGCGGGCATCGAGTCGCCGGGACTGTCTTCGGCGCCGGCGATTGGCGAAATGGTGGCGGAAATGATCGTCGACGAGCTGAAGCCGGGCAAAAACGAGCGCTACGTTGAAGAGCGAAAAGGATTTGTCCGTCCGAAAGATCTCGACCGCGAGGCATGGAGCGCGCTCATCGCGCAAGATCCGCGCTATGGCACGATCATTTGCCGTTGCGAAACCGTGACGGAAGGCGAAATCGTGGACGCATGCTCGCGTTCCATCCCGGCGCGCAGCCTGGATGGCGTCAAGCGCCGCGTCCGGGCCGGCATGGGCCGGTGCCAAGGCGGGTTCTGCTCTCCGAAAGTCATGGAAATCATCGCCAGAGAAGAAAACATTCCGTTTGACTCGATCCAGAAGGCCAACCAAAACAGCCGGATCATCACGGGAAAAGACAAAGAAGGTGCGACATATGAACGATAAGAAACAACTGGTGGTCATCGGCGGCGGGCCTGCCGGTCTGGCGGCGGCCATCGCGGCGAAAAAAGCGGGTCTGGACGACATTTTGATTTTGGAACGCGACGAGCGTCTGGGTGGCATTTTGAATCAATGCATCCACAACGGATTTGGATTGCATACATTCAAGGAAGAGCTGACAGGACCGGAATACGCGCAGCGCTTCATCGACCAGGCCAAGGCGCTGGACATCCCGTACTTGCTGGATACGATGGTGCTTGAAATCGACGACAACAAAAACGTGACGTACATCAACCACAACGACGGCTTGCGCACCGTACAGGCGGACGCGATCGTTTTGGCGATGGGATGCCGCGAGCGGCCACGTGGCGCGCTGAACATTCCGGGGTATCGGCCGGCGGGCATTTACTCGGCGGGAACGGCGCAAAAGCTCGTAAACATCGACGGGTTTATGCCGGGCAAGGATGTCGTGATTCTTGGATCGGGCGATATCGGCTTGATCATGGCGCGGCGGATGACGCTGGAAGGCGCCAAAGTCCATGTCGTGGCGGAGCTGATGCCGTTTTCCGGCGGGTTGAAGCGAAACATCGTGCAGTGTCTGGACGATTACGGCATTCCGCTGAAGCTGTCGCATACCGTTGTCGACATCAAAGGCAAGGACCGGGTCGAATCGGTGACTATCGCGCAGGTGGGACCGGATCGCAAGCCGATCGCGGGAACGGAAATCGAGTATCCGTGCGACACGCTGCTGCTGAGCTGCGGGCTGATTCCGGAAAACGAGTTGTCGAATCAGGCGGGCATCGAGATGAACCGGGTGACAAACGGCCCGAAAGTCAACGAATCGCTGGAAACGAGCGTGGAAGGCGTGTTCGCGTGCGGCAACGTGCTGCATGTGCACGACCTGGTCGATTTCGTTTCGCAGGAGGCGGCCACCGCGGGGGCCAAAGCGGCGGAATACGTGCTGCACGGACTGGAAAAGAGCGGGCATGAAATTCCGATCACGGTTCGTGGCATCGTCCGCTACACGGTGCCGGGCACGATTGATCCGGCGCGGATGGACAACGAGCAAACCGTTCGTTTCCGCGTTGGCTCGGTGCTGAAAGGCGGTTTTATCAACGTGCTGGTGGACGGCGAGCGCAAAGTGCATAAAAAACGGCTGATCATGGCGCCGGGGGAAATGGAGTCCGTCGTGCTGAAAAAAGAGTGGTTCACGCCGGAAACGAAGGAAATCGTCGTGGAAAGCGAGGAGGCGTAGTATGATCAAGGAACTCACGTGTATCAACTGTCCGCTTGGATGCGCGCTGCGCGTCGAAGTGGGGGAAACCGGAGAAGTCGTTTCGGTCACGGGCAATACGTGTCCGCGCGGCGTGGCGTATGGGCGCAGCGAAGTGACGCATCCGGTCCGCATGGTTACCAGCGTGCTGCCGGTGGACGACGGGGCTTTGCTGATGGTGTCCTGCAAGACGTCGCAGCCGATTGGCAAAGAACAGATTTTTGACGTCATGCGCGCCCTGGGCGATGTGCGTGTCAAAGCGCCGATCCATATTGGCGACGTTTTGGTAGCCAACGTGGCGAACAGCGGCGCGGATATCATCGCGACGAAGGAAGTCGCGGCACAATAAGAGGAAAAAGGTCCGGGCGGGCCTTTTTTGCTTGCGGGTTTAAACGGAAAGAAAAAGAAGTATAATGAGACTATGAAGACGTTATTTTTGGTGTACAATCCCAAATCCGGCGACGGACACATTCGGGCGCATTTGCCGGATTTGTGCGAGTATTTTACCGCGCAAGGCTATGAAACGATCGTTTACCCGACCCAGGCTCCCATGGACGGGATGGAACGGATCGCCGCGCGGGGCGCCGGGTTTGAGCGAATCGTCGTTTGCGGCGGGGACGGCATGCTGCACGAAGGTGTCAATGGCTGGTTCCGGGCGCAAACGGACGCCGTTCTCGGATACATCCCCTCGGGCACGGTCAACGACTTCGCGAATACGCACCGTTTGCCAAAAGACGTGCTGCAAGCGGCGCAAATCGCGGTCCACGGACGCCGCGAATGGATCGACGTTGGCGGATTCAACGACGATTACTTTTCCTATGTAGCCGCGTTTGGCCTGGCGACGTCGATCGCCTACGACACGCCGCATGAAAAAAAGCGTGTTCTTGGCACGCTGGCGTATGTGCTGCAGGCGATGGATGTCGTGGATTTCGCGCACTGGGAAAACAACTGCGTGACGACAAAGATCGAATGGGAGGATGGCGAGGCGAGCGGGGACTTTCTCTATGGCATGGTATCCAATTCCCGCTACGTGGCGGGGCTGGATTCGTTTACGAGGGGGTTGTTCGACTGGAAAGACGGCCGGCTGGAAGGCGTGTTTATCCGGCGGCCGACTTGCCTGCCGGAGCTGAATTCGATTTTGGCCAGCATGGCGAAGAAGTCGTTTGAGGACAATCCGCTGATCATTCAGGTGCAATCGCCGTGGTTTCGCTTCGAAGGCGAGCCGGTCGCGTGGACGCTGGATGGCGAATATGGCGGCACGCATGAAACGGTTTCGATCCGGGTCGTGCCGCAAGCGCTCCCGGTCGCGCTGGCGCAAGAGGAGGAAGAGAGCTTGGATCACTGATTTCGGCTCTCTTTTTTTTGCGCCCGGATGGCGTTGAGCTCGCTGCCTAAAATCAAGATGAGGCTTGTAAGGTACAGCCAGAGCAGCAGGACGATCAAGGCGCCAAGCGTGCCGTAAATCAAGGAGTAGTTGGCGTAGTTTTCGACGTAAAACGAGAAGCAGACGCTCGACGCGATCCAAAGCAGGATGGCGAACACGATGCCGGGCGCGATCGTTCGGATGGGCGCGACGCGATCTAGCGAGAAGGCGTACAGGACGCCCAGAGAGAGGGCCATGAGCCCCGCGGCGGCAACAAAGCGCGCGTATTGCCACAAGGAAAGCAGAAACCGGGACAAGTGGATCGTGTCGGGCAGGAACCAGTGTAAAAAGTACTCGATGACATTTTGTCCCAGCACGATGAGAAGCAGGGAGAAAAACAAGGTGGCGGGCATGAGCACGGTGCAAAGGAGCTGGCGCAGGATGTAGGTTTTCGGACGGGTCCGGTCCGGCTGGCGGAAGCTGGCGCGCACGTCCTGCATGAGCTCCTTGATGGCGCGGAAAGGAAAGTAGACGGAAAAGACGAGCGAGAAAATCAGGATCGTCGTGTTGTAGGATTGCTTGATGTAGGCTAAATACGTCGTCATCATTTCAATGATGCTGGCAGGCAAAAAGCCGGCGCACGCTTTGGCGAGGGCGTCGGGTTCGATTTGGAGCCCGCCAATCAGCGAGGCGGCCAAAATCAAGAGCGGAAAAACCGAGAATAAAAAGTAGTAGGCCAGCGAGGCGGCTTTGCTGCCGAGATCGTCTTCGACGTAGCGGCGCGCCAGGGCGAAGACAAGGGTGTGATCGTAGCGATGAAGAAGCGTTTTGACTCGTTTAAGCATCGTTTTTTCCTCCTTGGTCTTATGATTTCCGATTGGGGACGAAAAGGGAAATCAAATGCTTTCGCCAGATTCGTTTTTGTTTTGGGCGCGGTAGCGCTCCCCGTCCAGAAAGAACATCGTAAATGTCGCGCGGCAAAGAAGCACCTGCTCGTCGTTGTAGATGAACACTTCGTAGACGCCGGTTGTGCGTCCGGCGCTGATTTCGGTGGCGACGCCAATGAGCTTGCCGCCTTTGCCGGGTTTGATGTAGTTGATGGAGCCTGTCAAGGTCACGCTGTCGCGGCCGGTGGCAAAACTCGCCGCGCCGGCGACGGTGTCGGCGAGCGAGAACAGGGCGCCGCCGTGGACGAATCCGTGGATGTTGAGGATGTGCTCGTCGATGATCATTTCGACGCGGGCGAAGCCGCGGTCGATGTCCACGACTTTCATGTCGTTGCTTTGCAAGTACTGGCTGGAGGAGTTCAATCGCTGGATCAGCGCGTTTTTTTCGTCTTCGCGCATCGTTTCTCTTTTGTCGTTCATAGTTTTTATTATACTCGAAAGAAGGAAATTAGGGGAAAAACGAAAAATTTTTGAAAAAAATATTTTATTTTAATCCAGAAAAAGAAATGGGGAACATGGAAAAAAAGCAAGCTTGATTTCTTGGTTTTTCGAAAAAAAAGCTTGGAAAGCCTAAAAAATGGCATAAAAAATGAAAGCGCTAACACATTTCTTGATAATTGTGTGCCGGTCAAAAGAATTGACGCAAAAATATGTAAATGATATAATCCCCTCGAAATGTAAGGGATTTCCTCATTTTACAACGTTGATTTATAAAAGTGGCTTTTCTGAATACGCGTTACAGAAAGGCCGAAACACAGGAGGAAGAAAGAATTATGGTCGGAATCATTATTGCGAGCCATGGAGAATTCGCGAACGGGATCAAACAATCCGGCTCGATGATCTTCGGCGAACAGCCGAACGTCGTTGCCTGCACCTTGATGCCGCACGAAGGACCGGACGATATTCGTAAAAAGATGGAAGACGCGATCGCATCCTTCGAAGATCCGGAACAAGTATTGTTTCTGATTGATCTTTGGGGAGGAACACCGTTCAACCAGGCCAATGGACTGTTCGAAGGACACGAAAAGACTTGGGCGATCGTAACCGGGCTGAGCCTGCCAATGCTCATCGAGTCGTATGCGGCGCGCATGAGCATGGAAAGCGCGCAGGAAATTGCGACGCACGTTATGCAGGCGGCAAAAGACGGCGTGATGATCAAGCCGGAAAGCCTGGCACCGAAAGAGGAAAAAGCGGCGGCAGCCGCGCCGGCAGCGGGCGTGAAAGGCGGCGCCATTCCGGAAGGAACCGTTTTGGGAGACGGACATATCAAATTCGTTTTGGCCCGAATCGACACGCGTCTGCTTCACGGACAAGTCGCGACGACATGGACAAAAACGACGCAGCCGAACCGAATCATCGTCGTTTCGGACGCTGTTGCCCATGACAAGCTGCGGAAGAAAATGATCGAACAGGCGGCGCCTCCGGGGGTTATCGCCAATGTCGTGCCAATTAAGAAAATGTGCGAAGTCGTGAAGGATCCTCGCTTCGGGGATACGAAAGCGATGATTTTGTTTGAAACGCCGGAAGACGCGCTGCGCGCGATCGAGGGTGGCGTGGATATCAAAACGCTGAACCTTGGCTCGATGGCGCACTCGGAAGGAAAAGTCGTTGTCAATAAAGCGATCGCCATGGATAAGAAAGACGTGGAAACGATCGAGAAACTGCGTAAGCTCGGCGTGGACTTCGATGTCCGCAAAGTGCCTTCCGATTCGCCGGAAAACATTGACCACTTGCTGAAGAAAGCAAAAGAAGAATTGAAAACGAAATAACATAGGAGGAAACATTGAATGAATATCCTGACAATGATCCTGATCATCATCGTCGCGTTCCTCGCGGGTATGGGTGGTATCCTGGATGAGTTCCAGTTCCATCAGCCGCTGGTTGCGTGCACATTGATCGGGTTGGTAAGCGGACAACTCGAAGCGGGCGTCATCCTGGGCGGAACGCTTCAAATGATTGCCCTTGGCTGGGCGAATATCGGTGCGGCGGTCGCGCCGGATGCGGCGCTGGCTTCTGTTGCCAGTGCGATCATTCTCGTGTTGGGCGGACAAGGTGTCGGCGGTGTCGACACGGCGATCGCGGTTGCGATCCCTTTGGCTGTTGCCGGCTTGTTCCTGACGATGCTTGCCCGTACGCTGGCCGTTCCAATCGTTCACGTGATGGATCACGCGGCGGAAACGGCGGACTTCAAAAAAATCGAAGTTTGGCAGGTTATCGCGATTTGTATGCAAGGTCTTCGTATCGCGATTCCGGCTGCGTTCCTTCTGGTTATTCCGGCTGAAGTCGTGCAAAACTTCCTTCAGTCGATGCCGGACTGGCTGACAGACGGTATGTCGATTGGCGGCGGTATGGTCGTTGCGGTTGGTTACGCGATGGTTATCAACATGATGGCGACGCGCGAGGTTTGGCCTTTCTTCGCGATCGGTTTCTGCTTGGCGGCGATTTCCGAATTGACGCTGATGGCTCTTGGTGCGATCGGCGTGGCATTCGCCCTGATTTACTTGACGTTGTATGACCGTGGTTCGGCTGCGGCGGCATCGGGTGCCGGCGCGACTGGCGATCCGCTGGGCGACATTTTGAACGATTACGAATAGGAGGAACGAAACATGGCAGATAAAATCGTATTGACCAAAAAAGATCGGTTGTCCGTGGCATGGCGTTCCACTTTCCTTCAAGGTTCCTGGAACTATGAGCGGATGCAGAACGGCGGGTTCTGTTTCTCGATGATCCCGGCGATCCGCAAACTGTATTCAAATAAAGAGGACCAGGCGGCCGCTTTGAAGCGCCACCTCGAGTTCTTCAACACGCACCCTTACGTGGCGAGCCCGATCATCGGTGTTACGCTGGCGCTTGAGGAAGACCGCGCGAACGGAAGCGATGTCGACAACCAGACGATCAACGGTGTGAAAGTCGGCATGATGGGTCCTTTGGCCGGTGTCGGTGACCCGGTATTCTGGTTCACGGTTCGTCCAATGCTTGGCGCGCTGGGCGCTTCGCTGGCGATGTCCGGCAACGTGCTTGGACCAATCATCTTCTTCGTGGCATGGAACATTATCCGCTGGGCGTTCATGTGGTACACGCAGGAATTCGGCTATCAGGCTGGTATGAAGATTACCGACGACTTGTCGGGCGGTTTGCTTCAGAAAGTCACAAAAGGCGCTTCCATCCTGGGTATGTTCGTCCTCGGATCGCTCGTTGAGCGCTGGGTAACGATCAACTTCAAACCGGTTATTTCGACGGTTCAGCTTTCGGATGGCGCGTTCATCGACTGGGCAACGCTTGATCCGGGCGTAGATGGCATTCGTGAAGCTTTGACGCAGCAAGGCCAGGGTCTGGCTTTGGATCCGTTCAAAGTCACCACGCTTCAGGACAACTTGAACTCGCTGATTCCGGGACTGGTTCCGCTGCTGCTGACATTGTTCTGCATGTGGCTGTTGAAGAAGAACGTTTCACCGATCGTGATCATCATCGGATTGTTCATTATCGGTATTTTGGGACACGTGATTGGCTTACTGTAAAAACGGATTCGCACGAATTCAGCATGGCGAGGTGGAACGATGAGTGTCGGTGTTCAATCGAAAAATACAAAAGTCGATTTGGTCGAGAAGGCGACGTCTTTTCTAGGACTGGGTTCCTATGGAAAGATCATGGTTGGCGACCAAGCGTTCGAATACTACAATGACCGCAATCCAAAGGATTTTATTCAAATTCCGTGGGAGGAAGTGGATTATGTCGCCGCTTCTGTCTATAGAAAAGGAAAATGGATCCCGCGGTTCGCGATTTCCACGAAGCACAACGGAATGTACACATTCGCTTCGAAAGAACCGTTGAAAGTTTTGAAAGCGATAAAAAATTATGTTCCCGCGGATCGAATGTTGAAATCGTTGACGTTTTTCCAAGTCATTAAACGTGGATTGAAACGCAAAAACACAATACAAAAACAATAACGAAAAGGGTGAATGGCTTTTGGCCGGCGCCCTTTTTTACTTTTGGCGCGCTCGGCTTTTGGAAGGAGGGAAATCGGCGTTTTGCGCCTTGTAAAATTCCCAAATGGGGAGTGGCATGTCGGCTTGTTTTTGGTATAATGTTTTGAAAAGAAGGGAAAATCCAGTATGTTTCAAATGAATAACGCATTGCAGTGGATCGTCTCGATCGCGCTGGTGCTTTACGTAGGGTACAGCCTCGTAAAAAGCGGAAAGGAATATTCGCTGTATAAAAAAAATTCCAAGGCGTTTCTTGAAACGCACAAAGACGCGGTGGAATGCCGGTACGGGAAGTGGCAGTGCGCGCTTCTGGTCGTCATGACCGTCGCTTGTATCGCGATGGCGCTGCTGGCGCAGCATTTTACGGACGATATGGCGCAAATCTTGTTGTATCGGGTGGCGTATTTGTGTATCGCGATCGTGTTCGCCGGCTTGACTTTGGAAATGTGGATGCATCGAACGATCATTTTCAGCGAAGATGGATTTTTTATCGGCACCCAATACTACCGGTACCGGATGATTGTCACGCTTGAAAAGCGGAAAGGGATCGTGAAGAACATCAAAGTCTTGTTTCAGAATGGTGATGTGATCGAAGTGTCGCAGCGAATCGGGGAGGAAATCCGGGTTCGTTTCAACGAGTACAAGGCAAAGAAAAAAGAAAGAAAGGAAAAAAGGAGAAAGCACTGATGCTTTTTTTATCGGACGTGGACGGGACGCTGATCACATACGACCGTCGAATGGATGAAAGAGATATCGAGGCGATTCGTCGCTGGCAGGCGGATGGACACCAGTTTGGCTTGGTGACCGGACGGGATTTAACATATTGCAAAAATTTGCTGGGCGCGTTTGGCATCGTGCCGGACTGTTTGATCGCCAGCAACGGGGCCACGTTGTTTTGCCAGGGCCAAACCGTAGCGGTTTCCGTTTTGTCGTCCATAGAAGCGGCTTCCGTGATGAAGTCGCTCGCGAAGGAGCGGGATTTGATCGCGTTTGTGACGCTGGAAAACGGAAAGCATTACTTTCGGGCGGCTGACTTGCCGATAGCCAAACAAAAACAGGCGCATCTGGCGCATTTTTCCGAAACGGACGTCTTTGATTTGCTGGCAGCCGGACACGAGGTGCCAAAAATCAGCGTGTATGTGCCTGATATCCGGCAGACCGATTGTGTGCTGGCGCGGTTAAAAGAGCGGTTCGCGCCGCTCAGCGTGATGAAAACGTCGGTGGACTATGTCGAAATCACACAGCAAGGGTGCGACAAGGCGGCCGCGCTCCATCAGCTCATGGAGCGATTCGCCATCGAACCGCATACGATCGCGTTCGCGGGCGACGGGGAAAACGACGTGCCGCTTTTCCGGGTCTTGGAGCGGACATACGTGATGGTGCACGCGCACCCGTCGGTTCAGGCGCAGGCGGCTTATCGAATCCAAAGCGTCCGGGAAGCGCTGGAGCAGGAAAGAAGGGGAAACGATGTCTAGAAAAAGAAAAGCGGGACCGCGGGCGACTGCCGCCTCGATGGTTCTTGAAACGTTAAAAAAGCGCAACGCGCTGGATGACAAAACGGCAGTGCCGGTGGCGGCGTTCAAAGATTTGCCGCTCCATACGAAAACGTTGGCGTACACGATTGCCAATCTGGTCGAGGAAGGCGTCGTCGGGCAGACGAGTGACGAACGATACTACTATGACGATCTTGGATACAAGGCTTTGGAGGTCAAGTTTGTCAAAGGGTATTCCATGTTCGTGATCATTCCTATCGTCTTGCTGGTGCTCGTTTTACTCATTCAGCATTATTTTCACGTCTAAGACACTTCGGTGTCTTTTTTTTTGCGCGCGGGCAGTGGAGGAGGCGAAACGAGCTCAAAACGGGTACAATGGAATCAATAAAACACAAAAGGAGGCGTTTTATGTCAGTGGAAGCTGCGGACGCGTACGAAAAAGCGCGAAAACTTGCGAAAAGAGAAACCAGGGAAGGCGATACGCCGCCGGTCCTGGATGAAATACTGGATCCATCCGTTCCTTACGCGCAAGAACGGGTCGGACAAAAAGAAATTCCGCTTGATCAAATTGTCGGAATGAAAAATGAAGGAAGGGTCAGCGCGTTTGGAAAAGATTTTTTGCCGCTACTCAAACCCGACAGCGAATTCGCGAACAAATGGATGCGTTTGTACGACGCGCAAATCGAGGAAGGGCTGCGCGATCCCATCCAGGTGTACGAATATATGCATCAATATTATGTGGAGGAAGGAAACAAGCGGGTTTCCGTCATGAAATATTTAGGAGGGAAAACGATTCTCGCTTCGATTACGCGGATCTTGCCTCCAAGGGACGAGTCGGAAAAATCCAAACAGTATTACGCGTACTTGGATTTCGCCCATACGCACAACATTGATTTTATCCACTTGAACGAGGCGGGCGGCTATGCGCGGCTGGCCCAGCTTTTAGGGCTGCCCAAAGACTACAAGCTCGATGCCGAACAGGAAAAGCAGCTCAAAAGCGAATACGCCTTGTTTGAGCGCGCTTTCCACGAGGTAAAGACGGAGGACATGCATTTGGATGTCGGGGACGCGTTTTTGCTGTATTTGGAAATTTACGATGTGGAAAACTTTTTGGAAAAAAGCGGATCGGAGCTGCTGGGGGAACTGCGCCAAATCGAGGACGACTTGCGCGCCTATCCAAACAAGCTGGAAACAAGGCTGGAAACCGCGTCGCTGGACCAGCAGCTGAAGCGGCGGCTTTTGGGCCGGCGGCAGCCGTTGAAGGCGGCGTTCATTTACTCCCGTTCGCCAGAAGACTCGTTTTGGACGAAGATGCATCACGACGGCCAGGTGTATGTGCAGGATTTGATGCCGTATGAAATCGAAACGAAAGGGTATTTCGAGGCGGATGATCTCGATCAGGAACTGGAACGGATCAAGGAAGCGATCGCCTGGGGCGCGGAAGTGATTTTCACGACGAGTCCGACGATGCTGCGCAGCAGCATCATGATGGCGGCCAAATACCCGAAACTCAAGATTTTGAATTGTTCTTTAAATACGCGGACCGGGCATTTGCGAACATACTACGCCCGGTTGTATGAACTGCAGTTTTTAAATGGAATGATCGCGGGAATTTTGTCGGACACCCACTCGATTGGCTATATCGCCGACTATCCGTTTTACGGCATGATTTCCAACATCAACGCGTTCGCGCTCGGGGCCCGGATGGTGGATCCGCAGGCGAAGGTGTACTTGGACTGGTCGACGACAAATCACGCGATGCTGGAAGGCGAAGAGATGGGAAACGCGGACTTGATGTACATTACGAGCCAGGAAATCAATCCGCTCATCCACTCGGCGAAGACGTATGGCTTATACGATGTGAAGTCGCAATCGTATATGCATCTGGCAAAACGCCAGTATTACTGGGGGGAGTTTTACAAGCAGCTGCTGACCAGCGTGCTGAATGGGTCGTTTAAGCAAGTGGAACGCCACGGCAGCGAGTCCATTTGCTACTGGTGGGGGCTGAGCAATTTTATGATCGACCTCGTTTTGGCGGATACGTTGCCAAAACAGACGAAACGTCTGGTGGAGGTGATGAAAGAGCATATGGCGGAAGGCGAGTTTAACTTGTTTTCGACGGAAATGATTGACCAGCAAGGCGTGGTTCGCAACGAGGACGCGCACAACATGTCGCTTGATGATATCGCGGACATGGATTGGCTTTTGGACAACGTGGTGGGAACGATTCCGGATTTGGACGCGTTTTCCAAAGACGCCCGCAAGCTGATTAGCCGCTACGGCATTTACTCGCTGCGGGAGCAGTCCCATGACTAGCCTGCGGATCCTCGTCCTTTCCGATGAGCCTTGCAAACTGTTGTGGGAATATTACCGGCCGGAAACCTTCAAGGGAATCGACTTGATTATTTCGTGCGGCGATCTTCCCGCAGACTACTTGACGTTCATCGCGACGGTGTTTCGCGGTCCGGTCTTGTATGTCCACGGCAACCACGACGCAAAATACGATCAAAAGCCTCCGGAAGGCTGCATTTGCATTGAGGATGAAATATTTACGTACAAAGGCGTGCGAATTTTGGGACTGGGCGGCAGCCACAAATACAACGGGACCCGCTGGCAGTTTACGCAAAAGGAAATGACAAAACGGGTGCGCCGGCTTTGGTATCCGCTGTTCCGAAACAAGGGGTTTGACATTTTGGTGACGCACTCGCCGGCTTTTGGCGTCCAGGATGGCAAGGACTGGGCCCATCAAGGATTTCGCGTGTTTAACGAGTTGATTGAAAAGTACCAGCCCAAACTGTTTTTGTATGGGCATGTGCATTTGAACTATGGCGACCACGCGCGGGAATGCCGGATTGGAAACACCCTTTGCGTGAATGGATTTGAACGATATGTGATCGACTACAAGATGCCGCAGTGATTGTGGCGTCTTTTTTTGTTCGAAAGAGAAAGTGATGACAAATATCACTAGTGACTGGCGCGATCTTGTGGAATACTGGGGCTTGTAAAGAAAGCGAAGTGTCGTATAGGGGAATCCGCGTCCAAAATGCCTTGAAAGATTCCACATTGAATGTGGCATCTTTTTATATAGTGGTAAATGATATACCAAAATATATGGCAACGGATTGAACGGGGATGTGAATTTTGGGAGAAAAAAGTGTTCAAAAACCAATATTATAACATTTTATTTTGGAAAAATGATTCACAATATGGAGAAATATGGGAGAAAAACCAATAAAATGTCCAGAAAACGCTTGCATCTTAAATGGTATACCTATATACTGACCTTAGTAAACTTTATGGGAGGAACAGATTATGAAATATGTTGTGATGGTTAGCCATGGTGAGTTTGCTCCGGGACTTCATTCGGCTGTAAAAATGATGACCGGCGATCGCGATGACGTATTGTCCACCAGTTTAAAAGCGGATATGAGCGCGGATGAGTTCGCGGAAAACTTCCGGGAACTGGTGAAAGATTTGAAAGCCGGCGAGGATCAGGTGATTTTGCTTGCCGACATTTTGAGCGGTTCGCCATTCACTAACGCGTTGAGCGTTCTGGATGAAAAAGGAATGCTGGAGGATTCGCTGGTTATCGCGGGCATGAACATGCCGCTGGCGATTACGGCGGTTTTGATGAAGGACAACTTCGACGATTTGAGCTTGTTGAAAGACACGCTGCTTAGCGAAGGAAAAGCTGGTTTGACCGAGTTTGTCGTAAAGGGAAACGACGACGAGGACGACCTCTAAAAACGATTTTGACGCATAGCGTTGAATAAACACACAGACAAAACATTATAGGAGGACAGAAAAATGATTAGTTTTATGCGTGTTGACGACCGAATCATTCACGGTCAGATCATTACTCGTTGGTCCAAGGAATATCCTTGCGATGGAATCATTGCCGTTAACGACAAAGCGGCAACGACGCCGGTGCTTGCGCAGTCGTTTAAGGCAAGTACGGATAAAAAAGTGTTCGTCTGGACGAAAGACCACTTCAAGGAAGTACAGGAGAAAGTGCTGAACTCTCCAAAACGCTACTTCCTGATTACGAAAAATCCAGTGGACATGAAAGAGATTCTCGTGGATATGGGATTTGTGCCTAGCGATGTGAAACGTTTGATTATCGGTCCTTGCAACGATCGTCCGGGAGCGACGAAACTGGGACAGAACCAGAGTATCACGCAAGAGGAAGCGGATGCGCTGGAAGCCATCACGAACGCGGGCTACACGGTTGAATTCGCGTTGTTGAAGGAAACTTCGATTGGCGAATGGCCTAAATTCAGATCTAAATTCGGTTACTAAGGGTGAGAGCTTAGAACCGTGTTCAGATAAAAACAAGAGTTGAAAAAAGGAGAAGAGTTTTATGAGTTTATTTCAAGCTATTTTAATCGGTTTGGTATCTTGTACTGCTGCCTCCACAATCGCTTGTCTTGGTACGACGGTTGGTAACTATACGTTGAACCGACCACTCGTTGCCTCGATGATCGTCGGAATCATTCTTGGGGATGTTTCCGGATGTATCTTGATCGGTATTCCGATGCAGGTGATGTGGATCGCTCTGGTTACACCAGGCGGTACTGTTGCTTCCGACTTGCGTGCCGTTTCTTATATCGGTATTCCGCTGGCGTATGTAGGTGTCAAAGCTGCTGGTATCGACCCTGCAAGCGACGAGGCATTCCAGCTAGCAAGTTCGATTTCTGCGATGACAGGTACGATTGGTATCACGTTGTTCTATGGTACGGCCATGATGAACCTCATCTGGCAGCACATTGGTTGGGCAAGACTGGATAAAGGCGACTTCGAAATCGTTGGTAAAGTCGACACGTTGTTCCCTTTAATCTCTCACTTCTGCTTGTCTTTCCTGCCGGTTACATTGCTTTGCTACTTTGGTTCCGGCGCGGTTGCGTCTGTATTTGAATCGCTGGATGTTTCGGTATGGTACGTCAAAGCCCTGCTTTGCGTTGGTTCCGTTCTTCCTGCGGTAGGTATCGCGATCTTGTTGAAATCCGTTGTCAACAAAACAAGCGATTTGATTTTCTTCCTGCTTGGTTTCGTTTTGGCGGCAGCAATGCATTTGACACTGTTGGCTGCGACAGTTGTCGGTGGCGTATTCGCCCTGATCAACTACCAGATGACGATGATCAAAATCGAAGCCAGCAAAGGCGGCGCGGCTGTCATGATTGAAGAAGAGGAGGATATTTAATTATGAAAAAGATTTCTAAGAAAACATTAAATTCATCCTTCTGGCGCTGGTGGTATGGAAACCTGACGTGCTTCTCTCACGAGCACATGCAGACATTTGGCTACATGTGGGCGATGATTCCTATTTTGAAGGAATTGTACGACACGCATGACGAACAGTCGCAAAAACTGGAAACGTACTACGCGTTCTTTAATACAGAGCCACAGATCGGTTGTATCGTTGTCGGCGTTACGGCTGGTCTTGAAGAAGCTCGTGCGAATGGCGCCGAAGGTATCGACGATGAAATGATCAACGGTATTCGTGCCGGTTTGATGGGTCCTCTCGCTGGTATCGGTGACTCGCTGATCGTTGGTACATACATTCCTATTTTGCTGGGTATCGCGGTTGGTTTGGCTGAAGGCGGATCGGTTCTTGGTCCTATCTTCTATATCATTGTATGGAATGTCACTTCGACTTTGTTCCAGAAATTCGTATTCGACAAAGGATACTCGCTTGGTGGTTCGGCCGTTGAGCTTCTGGTTGGTGAAAAAGCGACTGCGTTCCGTGAATCCGTAATCGTTATGGGTCAGGTTATCGTTGGTGCGATGGCGGCTTCTTGGGTCAACATCACAACGCCGCTCCAGATCGCGACGAACTCGGAAGGCGAACCGGTTATGCTGCAAGCGAACCTCGATGGCGCGTTCCCGAAAATCCTTACAATGCTGTTTGTCGTATTCTGCTGGTGGTTGCAGGCTAAAAAGGGTATGTCGCCAATCAAGGTGCTCCTTTTGATGGCTTTGATCGCTTTCGTAGGATCGGTTGCTGGAATTTTAGGATAATTTATTGTCTGCTTGAAGTGAAGGCAGTTGTCTTCACTTCTTTTCTTATCTAGAAAGGGGATTTGGTATGAAACTATCCAAACGAGAACGGGAGGCGCTGGCAAACGCGATTGCGCAGGAAAACGATATGCTGAAACGAGTTGGCCATGTCGTGCGCAACAGCATCGTGGCGCTGGCCGTGTTCCTGTTGTTGTGCGTCTGGGGGTTTACGGGAATGAACGACGCGTTCCTGCCGAATATTTCGCCGGCCACGCGCACAGTGATTCGATGGATCGGCGTGATTGGTTCTGTACTTTCGGGTGTGATGGTCGTCTTTAGCGTAACGGCGCGTCATAACGGGAAAAAGAATTTGCTCAAAAAGATCGACCGCTATCAAGGCCGGTCGTGATATCAGTATTTACATAATTTCACATGGTCGTTCCGCAAAGCGATCGCAAGAAGGGTGTATACTGCAAGTGAGCTGAAGCAAAAGGCTCATTTCATAATCAAATTCCCTTTCTTAAAACTTTCTTGAAAAAAAGGCTCTCGCTGGAGGGCCTTTTTTTCAAGCGTGGAAACAAAGTTGGTTATGAAGATTATTTGATTTTTATTGAGTTTACTTGGGTAAAATTTATTAAAAATCTTACTTGAGTAACGCAAAATAACATATTTTCACATAATTAAAACACAATGTAGAGGGATGATTTCGATATAGTATAGACGAGCCAAAGATAAGGCTCACTTCATAATCAAATTCCCTTTCTTAAAACTTTCTTGGAAAAAGGCTCCGTTGGGAGCCTTTTTTCTTTTTTTTGCGTTTGATTGGATGACTCAATCATGTAAGGTTTTTTTAACTATAGAATCTGATATAATGACAGATAGAAAGAAGCAGAGGTGGCGTATGATTCAAAACAAACTTCGGATCACAATGTATTCAAGTGCCGATAAAGTGGATGGGCAAGGGGTCGGCTCGGCTTATCGGGAGCAGGTGGACCTGCTTCGCCAGGAAGCGAGCGATTTGTTTACGATCTCAATCAACGACTGGTTCAAAAAAGCCGACATCAAACATTTTCACACGATTGATCCGGCGTTCATGATTCCAATGCTGGATAAAAAAACGGTAAAAGTCGCGTATTGTCATTTTCTGCCGGATACGGTAATCGACGGCAGTTTGAATATCCCTTCTGGTTTGCAGCCAATCACATCCCATTATATTATTAATTTTTACAAACTGGCGGATCGTCTGGTTGTCGTCAACCCGAGCTTTATTCCCGATCTGGTTCGCTACGGCATCCCGGAGGAAAAGATTTACTATATTCCGAACTATGTGTCCAAAGACACGTTTCATCCGCTTGGGCTGGAAGCCAGAAAGGCGGAACGAAAAAAATACGGAATCGCCGAAGACGCGTTTGTCGTCGTAGGCGCCGGACAGGTACAAACCCGCAAAGGGGTTCTGGATTTTTGCGAAGTCGCCAAACGCTGTCCCGATATGGAATTTGTATGGGCGGGTGGTTTTTCGTTCGGCATCATTACCGACGGGTATGAGGAATTAAAAAAAGTAATGGAAAATCCGCCGGCGAACGTGCATTTTATCGGAATCGTGGAACGAAATGAAATGGTCAACGTGTACAATATGGCGGACGTTCTGTTCGTGCCAAGCTACAACGAATTGTTCCCGATGACGATTTTAGAGGCCGTCAACTTGCATATTCCGCTCGTGCTGCGGGATCTTGACTTATACCGGGATATTTTGTTTGGGCATTATTTAGCCGCCAGCGACAACGACGGGTTTGTAGAAAAGCTGGAAGCGCTCAAAGCGGATCGCGCGCTATACGCTCAATACGAGCAGGAGAGCGCCCTCATCAGCAACTATTATTCCAAAGAGCACGTCGCGAAAATGTGGAAGGAATTTTATTTGGACGCTTACGCCCAAAAACAAAAAGAGCTGCGCACTTAAAAGAAAATAGAAAGAACGAATAATTATGAAAAAAACAAGCTACTTGTGGAATTTCGTTCTCATCGCCGTCATCACGATCGTCGCGCTGTGGTTCGCCCTGAAAGACAACTATCAGGAGGTCGTCCACGCGATCGGAAAACTCAACGGGTTTTCCTTGACGATCATCCTCGTGTGGGGGATTTTATATACCTGCGTCTGGGGTCTGGTGTACGTCGTGCTGGGAAGGAAATTCAAAAAAAACTACTCGGTTCTCAACGGGATCGTCGTTGCGTTTACCGGTACGTTTTTTTCCGGCATCACGCCTTCGGCCACGGGCGGACAATTCGGGCAAGCCTATATTTTAAAAAAACAGGGAATCGCGTACAGCGACGGCGCCTCCATTTTGTGGGCCGACTTCATCATTTACCAAACCACGATGATGGTCTACGTGACGATTCTTTTTTGTATGAAGTTTTTTTACTATTCCCATCAGTCCGCCTGGTTTACGCTGGTGCTGGCCGGTTATGTCGTTAATTTTGTCGTGATCTTCGGATTGTACACCATGGCGCTGTTTCCCAAAATCTATATCCATCTTTCCCAATGGATCGTGAAAGTGCTCAGCCGGCTGCGAATCCTGAAAAATCCCGAAAAGACGCTGGAATCGTGGACATTGCAGATGACGTCTTTCACATCGGAAATCAAAAAGCTCGCGGGCGATAAAAAAGCCATCGTCGAATGCATGCTGATCAACACAGTCCGGCTGACGATGCTGTACGCGCTGCCGTTTCTCATTGCCCGGCTGCTTGGCATCCATCTGGCGATGGACCAGCTGGTCGACGTCATCGCGCTCAGCTCCTTTGTGACCATGGCCAACAGCTTCATCCCGATTCCGGGCGCGAGCGGCGGAACGGAAATGATGTTTTCGATTCTTTTTTCACCAATCATGGGATCGTTAACGAGCGCGGTGCTGATTTTGTGGAGAGTGTCCACATATCATATTATATTGGTGGTCGGTGGGGTCATTTTCATGGTCGCGAAAGCGTACTACGACCGGCGGGACGCCATCGAAGGAAAGGAATGTGAAAAACCATGCGAATAGGAATATTTACCGATTCATATCTTCCGGATATTAACGGTGTGGTGACGAGTGTCGTGACGTTGAGAAAGGCGCTCGAGCAGCTCGGCCACACCGTCTTTATTATCTCTAACCATCAGGGCGCGAAAATCACGATGGACGCCGAGGAAAAAATTTTGCGGCTGCCCGGCGTGGAGCTGAAGCGGCTTTATGGATACACCATGAGCAGTCCAATCAACTTCGCCCACGACTACATCGAGGAAATGCGCCTCGATGTGATTCACACGCAGCAGGAGTTTGGCGTTTCGCTTTATGGACGGCAAGTCGCCCACGATTTGGGCATCCCGCAAGTGTACACGTATCATACGATGTACGCCGACTACACCCACTACATCAATCCGTTTGATTTCGACCGGGTGGATAAAGCGGGAAAATGGGTCGTAAAAAAATTCACCCGCCTTATGGGCAACAACGTGCAGGCCGTCATCGCGCCAAGTCAGAAAACCAAAGACGTGCTCGAAAGCTACGGGGTGCGCGCGCCCATTTATGTCGTACCAACCGGTCTGGATCTGGACGCCTTCAAGCCCGAACACATCGAAATGGACGATGCCCTTCAGCTACGCGCCTCCCTGGGCCTAAAGCCCGACGACCACGTTCTTGTTTTTGTCGGCCGGCTGGCCAAGGAAAAGGCGCTCGAGATGCCAATCCGGGCGGTAGCCGCCTCGCGCGACGAAAAGCTGCATCTTGTCGTGGTCGGATCGGGTACGGACGAAGAATATTTCCAGTCCATCGCCAAATCGTGCGACGCCCAGGACCGGGTGCATTTTGTCGGCAAAGTTCCGCGGGATCACATTCCGTATTACTATGTCGCGTTTGACGGGTTCGTGTCCGCCTCGTTGTCGGAAACGCAAGGCCTCACGTACATCGAGGCGCTCGCCAGCGGTCTGCCCGTGTTCGGCCGCCGCGACGAAGTGCTGTACGACCTCGTGGAAGAAGGAAAGACCGGCTATTATTTTGACGACGAAGCCGAGCTTGTCAAAAAGATGGACACGTTTTTCGCGATGGGCGAAGCGGAGCGAAACGCGCAAAGCGCAGCGTGTATCGAGAAAAGCGAGCCATACTCAAAAGAGATATTCGGACGGAAGATCCTGGCGGTATACGAGCAAGCCATCGACGACTACAGCCATACGTTCGATGTGGAAAAAATCCGGATGAAAGACGATTTTGTCGAGTTGACCGTGGAACGGGAAAGCGATCCGGAACCCATTCGGCTTTTGGTGCCGCTGGACGATTTTTTTGAGTTGAAAATCGCGCTCCACACTAAGCTGGACGCGTATTTGATTACCGGTTATTTGGAAATGCAAGAGTTTTACCACGCGTACACGATCATAAAACGCAAGGTGCTTTCCAAAGATATGACCGCGTACGAGCTGCGGCAGTATTTGCGCCATCATTTCGATTTGGAAGAAGGCAAAATCGAGCAGCTTGTGCAGGAAATGAAAGAAAAACACTGGGTGGACGACAAAAAGTACGCGCTCGAGAAAAGCGCGTACTGGCACGAGATGGGAAATTCGAAAAAGAGCATCACCACCAAGTTGAAAAAAGTAGGCATTGCCTCGGACTTGATTGACGAGGCGCTCGTCGGCCTGGACGATTCGATTGAGCTGGCGAACGCGAAAGCGCTGGCCGAACGCGTCAAGCACACGTTTAAAATGCAGTCATCGCGTTTGAAGCGCAAAAACGTCATCCATAAACTAGTGATGAAAGGCTATTCCGTCGATATCGCGAACACCGCGATCGACGAAATCGACATGGAGCAAGACGACGAGCAGGCGTGCCGCAACGCGCTCAAAAAAGCGATGCGGCTCTATTCGGCGTTGGAAGATGAAAAAAGAGTGCTCAAGGTTCGGCAGTACTGTTTACGCAAAGGATTTTCTAGCGGCCAGATCGACGAGCAGTTGGAGGAAATGAGTGACCAATTTGAAGATTAAAGAAATTCATGAAGAAGGAAAAGTCAGCGTGAAGGCGCTGATCACAAAATGCGACCGGGGACGCACGAACAAAAACACCCCGTATTTGTCGCTGACGCTCGAAGACAGAACCGGCGTGCTGGACGCCAAGTTTTGGAATTTGACCGATGAAATGGTGGCGATGTACCACGTCGGCATGGTTGTCGAAGCGCAAGGCGAGATCATCTTTCATAAAAACGCGGCCCAGCTTCGGCTGCGGAAACTGACAGAAGACAAGGACGCGGATTTGTTCGACTACGTGCGCGAGGCGCCAATGACCAAAGCGGAAATGAAAGCGGAAGTCGACAGCATGCTGGACGCGATGAAAGATCCCGTCATCCGGGACGTGACAAGAGAAGTGATTCAGGCAAGCGAGGAGAAGTTTTACACGTATCCGGCCGCGACGCGCAACCACCACAATTTTGTCGGAGGACTGGCCTACCACACGATTTGCATGGCGCGGCTGGCGAAAGCGGTCAAGGCGCTGTATCCCTGGCTGGACGAGGATTTGCTGTGCGCGGGCATTTTGCTGCACGACCTGGGAAAAGTCGAAGAGCTGTCCTCGCCAATGCTGGCGGAATACACGAGCGAAGGAAACCTGCTTGGGCACATCAGCATCGCGGCGGCCATGATCGACCGCGTCGCTTTGGCGCTGGATCTGGAACGAGACGAGCGGGTCGTTTTGCTGAAGCACATGGTGCTGAGCCACCATGGAAAAATGGAGTATGGCTCGCCGGTGCTGCCGATGATTCCGGAAGCGGAAGTGCTCACGCTTCTGGACAATCTGGACTCACGGATGGTCATGATGAAGCAAAGCATCGACGCGACGCAGCCCGGAACGTTTGGTCCGCGGATGTTCGCGCTGGACAACCGGATGATTTATCATCGGAAGGAGGAAGAACGATGAAAGTAGGTTTCGTTTCGCTTGGATGCTGCAAAAACCTTGTGGATTCCGAGCAAATTATGGGCGTGCTTCAGGAAAACGGACATCAAATCGTCGCGGATCCCAAACAAGCGGACGCCATCGTCGTCAACACGTGCGGATTTATCGAATCCGCGAAAGAGGAGTCCATCCAGACGATTTTTGAAATGTCGAAATACACGGACAAGCTAATCGTGTGCGGCTGTCTGGCGCAGCGCTATGAAGACGAGCTGCGCGAGCAAATCCCGGAAATCGACGCCATCATCCCGCTCAAGGATTACGGACATATCGCCAGCATCCTGCAGGACGTTTTAGGCGACGCCGGGCTGGGAAGCTTCGCGAAAAGCGAGCGCCCGCTTTCGGGCAATCCGTGGAGCGCCTATGTCAAAATCAGCGACGGTTGTTCGAACCATTGCACGTATTGCGCAATACCTTTGATTCGAGGAGATCAAAAGAGTAAAGTAATAGAAGAAGTACTGGCGGAAGTCCGTCATTTGGCAAAAATCGGCGTAAAGGAAGTCACGCTGATCGCACAGGACACGACGAAGTACGGACTCGACAATTACGGCCGGCTGATGCTCGCCGAGCTGCTTCGACAAGTGGATGAAATCGAAGGCATTCACTGGATCCGGGTGCTGTACATGTATCCGGATGAAATCGAGGACGCGGTGCTGGATGTCATGGCGTCGTCGAAAAAGATTCTGCCGTATTTTGATATTCCGATGCAGCACGCCAACGACCGGCTGTTAAAGAAAATGAACCGGCGCGGCACGAAACAGGACGTGATCGACCTGGTTGGAAAGATCCGTTCGATGTTCCCGGACGCGACGTTGCGCACGACCGCCATTGTCGGTTTCCCGGGCGAAACAGAGGAGGATTTCGAGGAGCTTCTCGCGTTCATTCAGGAAATCGAATGGGACCGCATGGGGGCGTTCACGTATTCGAAAGAGGAGGACACGCCCGCGTACGACATGCCCGATGAGGTGGACGAGGACGTGGCGCAAGCGCGCCTGACGCGGCTGATGGAGGCGCAGAAGGCGATTTCGAAAAAGAAGAACGAGGAAAAGATAGGGAAAGTGATCGAAGTGCTGGTCGAAGAAAAAGAAGGCTTGAAAAACCAGTACCGGGGCCGAAGCGCAGCGGACGCGCCGGACGAAGTCGACGGACAAGTCATTATTCAAACTTCGAAACAGCTTGAAATCGGCGATTTCGCACGCGTGAAAATCACGGGCGCGACCGCATACGATGTGGTGGGCGAATTGTTCGAAGAGTAATCGTCTTCCACGCGAAACAAAGGAGGACTTTCTATGAAAAAAAATGAAATCATGGCGCGGCTGACAGCAGCCATCGGCGGCAGCGAAGCCGGCGACGCGGTATTGAAAGAAGTGTTCGCAGATGGGGAAACGTTTTCGAAAGAAGACCTGGAAATGAAGCTGAAGGCATTGAACGCGTTAAGCGAGCAATACCAGAAGGACGGCGACGAGACGATGCTGGATTTGACAAACCAAAAGATCGAAGTGGTTCAAAAAGCCATTGACCTTTTATAGGAGCAAGCCATGTACGATACAACGTCACTACAACAATTTACCGCTTTGGAACCAATCGTGTTCGAAAACAGCACAGTGCTGTTCCTCGTTTCCATGCCGAGCGTGAAGAGCGAGGAACACAAAATGTACTTTGGCGATCCGGCCAACCATTTTTGGCCTGTGCTGGGCGCCATTTACAACATGCCATACGCCTCCGACGAGGAAAAACTGGCGATTTGCCAGACGCATGGCATTGCGATCTGGTCGGTCGTGAAGTCCTGCCTGCGTCACATGTCGCGGGAAGACACGATGCGCGATATCGTGCTGAACGATATCAACGGCTTTTTGCAGGCGCATCCGTCCATTCAAAAAATCATTTGCGTTTCCCATGGCGCGCAACGGCTTTTGAACGAATCCAACTTCATGGAAAACATTCCGGTCGAGTATGTGCCATCGCCATCCGGCGCGGATTTGGACTACGAAAGTGTGGACCGGCTCGCGCCGCGTTACAAGGAAGCGCTTGAAAACGAATAAAAAACAGAAAGGGAATTCAATGATGCACTTATACTGGGCAAAAGTAAGACCGCACGCGGTCATTCCAACAAAACGAATCGAAGACGCGGGATATGATTTGTATCCTTGTTTCGACGAGGACTTTTTGGAAATCGGTCCCTGGGAAACTAAGCTCGTGCCCCTGGGCGTCGCTTCGGCGTTCGACAGCAACTATGTGATGATCCTGAAAGAACGCGGATCGACAGGAACGCGGGGCATCGCGCAGCGATGCGGCGTGATTGACTCCGGATATCGCGGTGAGTACATGGCGCCGGTAACCAATCTCAATCCAAAACCACTGCGCATCGTCAAACAAAACGCCATCGCGCAGCAGCCAAAGGAAGTGGTTGTGTATCCGTACGAGAAAGCGGTGGCGCAAGGCGTCATGCTTGTGATGCCACAAGTCGAGAGCGAGGAAATCTCGATGGAGGCGCTCAATCAAATCGAATCGCAGCGCAAGGACGGAAAACTTGGCAGCTCGGGAAAATAAAAGGGCATAGCGGACAAGGCAAAAAACGCCTTGTCTTTTTTTGACACCAGTTTGGACGCACGCGGCAAAAACGGCGAATTCCTGAAAACAAAGATGAACTTCCGGAAGCTTTTGGTTTACAAAGAAATCAGACACAAGGAGGTTTTTCGATATGAAAAAAGGAAACAACATTTACAAGCGCAAAGACGGCCGATGGGAGGCGCGCTATCCCCGCACCAGGGCCAACGGCCAGATCCAGTACGGCTATTGCTATGGAAAAACATACGCGGAAGCGCTCAAAAAACGAAGGGAAATGGAAGAACTCATCGAGATGGGCATCGAAACAAAACCCATCCGCGCCAAAACCGTCGCCGACCTGTGCGATCAGTGGCTGCGGCACAAAGCGCTCCATGTCAAGCCGGCTTCCTACGACAAATACGTGTATTCGATCAACGCCCATATCCGCGCCGATCTAGGACCGGTTTCCATTCAGGCACTCGATGACGAGCACATTGACCGCTTCACCGCCGGGCTGTTCGACAAAGGGCTACGCGTCAAAACCATCCGGGACATCCTGTCCATTTTAAACTCGATCCTCGCCTACGCGGCCAAAAGATTTCCCCGTCTTCGCCGCATTCAAATCGTCTTTCCCCGCGACGACAAAGCGCCTGCCCGGGTGCTCAGCGAAGAGGAGCAAACCCGCCTGATCGAGTATTTGCGCGCCGACCTCGATCCGTGCAAATTCGGCACGCTGCTCGCGCTCATGACCGGGATGCGAATCGGAGAAATTTGCGCGCTCCAATGGAAAGATATCTCCCTGGCGGATTCTCTCCTTGTCGTTTCCAACACGATGATTCGGCTACGCGGCCATCCCGAGGAAAGCAAAAAAACAAAAGTCGTCATTTCCACGCCCAAAAGCGCTGCCTCCACCCGGATCATTCCTTTGAATCGTCCGCTTCGATCTTTGTGCGCGATGTGCAGGCCGGACGATCCCGAAGCGTATGTTTTGACCGGCTGCGCCGAACGCTACATGGAACCGAGAACGCTGCAAAACTACTTCAAGCGGTATTTGCGCGACTGCGGCATGGACGGCATCCACTTCCACACGCTGCGCCACACGTTCGCGACCCGCTGCGTGGAAGCCGGCGTGGAAATCAAAGCGTTGTCCGAAATTTTAGGCCACGCCTCCTGCCAAATCACATGGGACACGTACGTGCATCTTTCCATGGACGCCAAGCGTCAAAATCTCGACCGGCTGGAAGACAAGCTAAACCTGTGACATCCTCCCCGCCTGAAGAGGCGCGTAAAATAGGAATATAGAGAAAGTTTTCCATTTATAAAATAGCGTGTTTGGCTTCCTTTAAAAACTCGCTGTCGTGCTCGATATGGGCCAGGACAAGCGCGTAAGCCAAATCGTGGTCGCCTTCCTCGATCGCTTCACAAATTTGCCGATGCTCTTTTTGGACCCGCCGGAAAAACGCCTCGTCCGGCCGCGCGTCGTCGATGGCTTTGATCGAGTCGGAAACGTACCGGTTGAGCTGCGGCAACAAAGGGTTGGCCGTCGAAGCCAAAATGGCCTCGTGAAAAGCGATGTCCTGCTCCATTCGTTGTTCTCCGTCCGCCTTTTCGTAGGCGAGCCACGCGCTTCGCACCGGGGCGGACAATTTGTTTTCCTTCGCGGCCCAAGGCTCGATAAGCGCGCGAATCTGCAACAAATAAAGCCCCGGTCGTATTCCATCGCGTGGTACGCCTCCCGGATCTTCTCGTCGTGAAAATGCAGGTTTTCGCACACAAACGTGCCTTTGCCGCGCCGGATTTCCAAAATGTGGATCCGCACAAGTTCGGCGATCGCCTTTCGGACGGTGCCCCGGCCGACATGAAACACTTGCGCCAGTTCGTATTCGTTTGGGATCTTGTCTCCTTCCTGCCAGTACTGCTCAATCATAAAGTCAATAATTTTTAAGGAGATCTCTTTATACAAAGGATCTCTTGTGTCATCCTTCTTTTCCTTCATGTCATTATTATAACGCAAACACAAAAAAACCTTGATCTTTTGATCAAGTTTTTTTGACTTTTCCTAAGAAATACTAAGGCTTGATAAATTGTTCCTGCACGACATCGTACAAGCCGCCATCCAAAAGGCGGATCTCCGGGATGACGGGCAGCGCCAAAAACGAAAGCGCCTGAAACGGATCCAGGGAAGCCGGCACGCCCATCTTATGCGCGTCTTCTTTTAGCTCCTTCAGCAAGCCGGAGACGACCTGGGCTTTTTGCGTGCTGATCAATCCCGCGATCGGGCACGGGATGATGTGCTTGACCTCGTGGTTTTGCACGAGCACGTAGCCGCCCTGGAAGTGCTCGAGCGTCTTGGTCGCCAGCAGGATGTCGTCGTCGTTGTCCCCCACGAGAATCATGTTGTGGGAATCATGGGCGATCGTCGAGCCAATCGCGCCTTGCGTCAAGTTGAATCCCTTCAGGATTGCCGTGGCGATGTTGCCGTTTTTGCCGTGACGCTCCACGACGACCGCCTTGTTGTATGGGGCTTCCGGCTCAAAATACACGTATCCGGGCACCTCTTCCTCCACATGCTTTGTCAGCAGCGAGTCGCTCTCCACCTCGATCACGTGGTTTTTATCCCGGCGCTTGATTTGAATGTCTTCCTTCAATACCTCCGGAATGACAACCGTATGCAGCAAATCCTCGCTCGGCTCGATCGCCTTTAAATGTTTGAGCGTCGCTTTGTGGCCGTTTTTGTACACGCAGTCGATCGCCACGGTTTTGGGATCGTTTAAAACGACCAGATCCGCCTGGTAGCCCGCCGCCACGGCGCCTTTGCGACGCAGTCCGTAAATGGTCGCCGGATGTAGCGTCGCCATTTTGTAGGCGGTAAACTCGTCGACGCCCAGCGCGATCGCTTTTTGAATGCAGTGCGAAATGTGTCCCTCGTTCAAAATGTCGTCCAGATGCCGGTCGTCGGTACAAAAGGCGGTGCGGGTAAACGGAATGCCGTGCGCCAGAAACCCTTTGACGATTGGCTCGAGATTTTTCGCCTGGCTTCCTTCGCGGATGAGCACGTAAAAGCCGCAGCGCAGCTTGTCGAGCGCCTCTTCGTACGTCGAGCTTTCGTGGTCGGTCAAAATATCCGCGAACCGGTACGCCTCCAGCTCCTTTCCCGACACGTTTGGCGCGTGGCCGTCGATGGGCTTGTCTTTGAACAAGTCGAGCTTTTCCACCATTTTTTCCTCTTCCAAAACGACGTCCTTGACGCGCATCACCTCGCCCAGGCCGATCACGTTTGGATCGTCGATATAGGCGCTCATTTGCGCCGCCGTAAACTCGCCGGCGCCGTTGGTGTCCTTGTCGAAGCAAGGCACGCTGGAAGGGAGCATCGTGTAAATGTCCAGCGTCGTGTTGCGGCCGGCCTGAAGCACGTAGTCGAGCGCTTCGGCTCCTTTGACATTGACGAGCTCGTGCGGGTCCGAAAGGATGGTCGTCGTCCCTTGCGCGAGCAGCACTTTCGACAACTCCTCGGGAGCGACCAGCGTCGACTCGATGTGCATATGCGCGTCGATAAAGCCCGGCACGACATATTTTCCGGTCAGGTCGATTTCCGTTTCGCCCTCATACGCGCCGACGCCGACGATGGTGCCGTATTGAATGGCGATATCTTGTTCGATCCACTCGTTTGAGAAAACGTTCATGACTTTCGCGTGTTTCAAAACGAGTTGCGATTTGGTTTTTCCTAATGAATATTCAAACATGGACTGTTCCTTTCATTTCTATTAATTCTTTGCGTGTTCCATCATACCACACGCCCAAAAATAACTGTAAAACTTTAAAAAAAGCACCGGAATCACGCGAAACGGTACGCGGTTCGCGCGCGGTGTGCGATGGCTTCTTTATTATATAACACAAACGGGAATTCTTCTTCCTCGAAGAAAGAAAATGACGCGTTTTCCAATGACGGGCGCCAAGAAGCAGTTCCCATTTCAGCCGCAAATAGAGTATCATAAGAAGCATGAATATAGAACAACTTCTCAACACGATTATGAAGCTTGGCATTTTGCTCATGTCCAGCGGCGCGGAAGTGTACCGGGTCGAGGAAACGATGAACCGCGTCGGACTGAGCTTTTCCGAAGTGGAAGGCATCCAAAGCTACGTGACCGCCACGGGCATCATGCTGTCGATTACCGTGGACGGGCGCACGCGAACCCATATCGCCCGCGTCAAGTACCGCAACGTCAACGTGGATATGATCGACCAAATCAACCAGCTGTCCCGGACATGTTGCACCAGGCGCTTGAGCGTCGCGCAAATCGACCAGCGCCTTGAGGAAATCGAGCATACAAAGCGGTACTCGTTTTGGACGACGACGTTGTTTGGCGCGATCGGGGCGTTAGGATTCGCCATTTTTTTCGACGGCAATGTGCAGGAAATGATCGCCTCTTTTTGCATCGGGATCGTGATTCGTTGCCTGGGCTGGGCGTTTTCCCAAATCCATCTCAGCGACTTCCTCGTCAATTTGTTTTCCGCGATGGTGGCCGCGTGGATGGCGGTCGAGATCCACGCGCTGGTGCCCGCCGCCAACATCAATGTCATGGTCATTTCCAGCATCATGCTGCTGGTGCCCGGACTGGCGATTACGAACGCCATTCGCGACACGATCGCAACCGACTACATTTCCGGGCTTGCCAGAGGCGCCGAGGCGTTTTTGTGCGCGACGGCCATCGCGATCGGGGCCGGGTTTATTTTGTACATATGGAGGTAGGCGATGCATGAAATTTTGATTGGCTCGTTTGGCTCTTTTCTGGCGAGTCTAGGGTTCGGGGTGCTGTTCAACATCAAGCAAAAGCGCAAGCTGTTTTTAGCTGGGCTGAATGGCGCGATGGGCGGATTCGTGTACGAATGCTGCCGGGCGATGCTGCTGACGGATCTGGAAGCCAACTTTTGGGCCGCGGTTTCGTTCACGGTCATCGCGGAAGTGCTGGCCCGGAAAATGAAGACGCCGGTTACGTCGTTTATCGTCTGCGCCCTGATTCCGCTGGTGCCGGGCGGCACGATGTACGATATGATGATTGAAATCATCACGAACGATCCGTACGAGGCGCTCGTTTTGTTTTTGGAAACCCTCACGATCGCGGGCGTTCTGGCGCTTGGGATCCTGCTTGTCGAAACGATTACGGCGCTAGGAACGGCGGGATGGAGAAAATGGAAGCGGTGCCGGACGATTTCGGCATCCAGAGAAGGGAGAGAT
The DNA here is from genome assembly GCF_964018005.1 of uncultured Dubosiella sp. Taxonomy (NCBI): domain Bacteria; kingdom Bacillati; phylum Bacillota; class Erysipelotrichia; order Erysipelotrichales; family Erysipelotrichaceae; genus Dubosiella; species uncultured Dubosiella sp. Next base: position 764 of record NZ_CAXHOA010000017.1, on the reverse strand, counting down.
CGACGATGAAACAAATCACGCAGGAGGAATTGATCGAACGTACGAAAAAATCGGATCCGTATCCGGTGGGCGAACCGGCGCTTTCGCGCTATTACGCGTTTTTTAAACAGTACGACTCGATTCACGAGGTCCGGGTCCTGGCCACGCTGATGCGGCTCAACGAGGTGGAATACGAGGGCTGCCGGCTCGTCCTTTTCGACAAGCCGAAGCTGCAGCGCGCGTATTACGAGATGGGCGAGCGCATTCCCGAAGCGTTCGCGGCGTTTTTGTTTGAAACGGATTGATGGAATAAAAGGTAGTCGAAGCGGCATCTTCCGGACATTTCTTGAAAATTTTTTCAAAGTATTTCATGATAAAAATGACCTAAGAAGTAAAGAAGGTGTAAGAGTATGGATAACAGGAGCTTTTCCGGTCCTGAAGGTAAGATCTATCTCGCAAAGATGATGATGGAAATCGACAAGTACGGGTTCGAGTTGTACATCACCAAAAGCTGCGACCAGGAAATACATCAGGCAGTCGAATTTTATTTTAACCATTTGATTCCGTTTGTGAAAATGCTGGGGAATGACTATGAGGAAGACGTCAGCGACATGATGGGACGAATGGAAGCGGAGCGAGGCATGTCCTTGTATGAGGAGTGGAACAAAACCAATCCGGTTCTCAAACAGGCAATGGCGTTAGTGGCATAAAAGGGGCTGTAACGGGTAAGTAAAAAAATATCCGGCTCCCGAAATAAAAAAAGGACCGAGTTGATATCAAAATGA
>NZ_CAXHOA010000016.1:0-56599 GCF_964018005.1 uncultured Dubosiella sp. | reverse complement strand
GCGCTGTATGTGTATTTGGAACAATTTGATTTATACGAGCGAAAGAAAGGAGGGATCACGATGCGGAGTGTGATCGATTATATCGAAAAGAAAGCTTATTTGAAATTTGAGAAAAAGGACAAGGAGTACAACCGGCAGCTAGAGGAAAAAGACCGTCAGTTAGAGGAAAAGGACCAGCAACTTGGTCAAATGACTTCAACTCTTGTCGTCTTAGCCCAACAGAAAATGGTTTCGGAAGAACTAACGGCCGAACAGGCATGCGATGCTCTTGGATATTCGGATGCCATTCGCAAGCTTGTGCTTCCATACCTTGTCAGCTGATCAAAGATGGATTTTATGAAAGTGGAAGGGTGGATGCTTCCACTTTCAATGCGTTTGAGAAGGGAGGGAATGCGATGCGATGGACTTTTTCGTGGGCCGGCCTTGTCTTTTTGGCAATGCTGATCGTGCCCAATTTGCTGTGGACAAAAGTTCGTCCAAAAGGATACGACCAACTGGAACAGCAGGAAAACCGCGTTCTTGTCGCGCTGGAACGAATCGGACAAGTCGCGATGAGTGCTTGCGCGCTTTTTGAAAACAAGTCGCCCCGTTCCTGGCTGTGGCTAGTCGTCGTGTTTGGATGCATGGGCTTGTATGAGCGGTACTGGATCCGCTATTTTCGAAGTCACCACACGCTACAAGACTTCTATCGGGATCTGGGGATGATCCCGATACCCGGCGCCGTTTTGCCAGTCGCGGCGGGTTTCAGCCTGGCGGTATATGGACGCAATCCGTTTTTGTTGGGAGCGACAGTGATCTTCGGCATCGGACATGTCGGAATCCATTGGAGGCATCGACAGGAAAGAAAATAACAAGCATCAAAAAAAGATTGTGTGGATTTCTTTAAACACACAATCTTTTCCTTTATTATGGCTATCGCTTTTTATTCATCGCCCTCAGCTTCACAATCAGAACGATTTCCACGACAGCCAGTCCGATCGAAATAAAAACAGGCTAGCGCCGGATCGTGAATCCAAGCAGAGCGGCGATGAAGATGAGCAAATAGACGAGGACTTGTTCATTCCGTTTCACTTATTTCTCTTTTTTCTGCCGCTCTTTGGCGGTCACGATCAAATCCCTGATGTCAAAAGGCGTCGTGTCTTCCTCCACTTCGTACACGTTGACAAACGGCACGTCCTCCCTGGTACGAAGCGGAAATTCCGACTTGGCCGTCACGTCGTTCCAGTCGCATTCGATCTTGCCGATATACATGTTCGGCACCCCCTTCCGGCTTTCCAGCGGAGTGATTGGCCGGTCGTTGCACACATAAAGCAATTCGTAGCCGCGCCGGAACGTTTCATACTCGTCTTTGGCGTCGACAAGCCTCATCACGCCTTTGGCGATGACACTGCGATAGTCGTGCCGGTGGCCTTTGTACGGCCGGTCCGGAAAATCGTTGAACGCGCTGAACTCCAGGCAGACGCGCGGGTCCTTGCGCAGCAAATCCACTTTTTTGCCGCGCTTCATGCAGTGCACGTACACGAGCAGCTTCTCGTTTTTGATCTCGAAGCCGTAGTTGACCGGCACGACGTATGGATAGCCGTCCTCGTCGTTCATCGCGATGTTCACGTGCTGAAACTGCTTCAGCATTTCCTCAATCAAGACCGGGTCGAATACTTCCCGTTCAAAATGGATCATTTTTTCGTTCCTTTCTTTTTCCTTGGTTTCTTTTCCGGCAAGTCGTTCCACATGCCCGCCAGCAAAGCTGCGACGCGCTCCTTGTTGTCAAAGTCGTCGAAGACGTGCATCAGCTGTTTCGAGCCTTCGTACGGATAGTCGAGCGGTTCGCCCTGGAGCATGGCATCCGATGTCGGCGTGCGCTTAAGCAAACATTGCTCGTCGCACAAGTCGCCGATGAGCTTGTCGTTAAGATACAGGCAGTACTCGCCCATCATCGACCGCACCCGGACGGCTCCCGCGATGGAAAACGACTCGATCACATAGTCGCAAAACGCTTTGGATGTCGCCATTGTATTCCCTCTCTTTCTTTTTCCATTGTATCAAAATCTCACTCTTTCGTTGCAATGAAAAACAAAAAGGGGTATGATGCAAATGTTGATAAATCAACTTTAAAGGAGGGCGAGTATGATCACCCGATTTGAACGCTTCACACTGATCCTTTTCGAAATCATGAAATACTGGAACAAGATCGCTAGCGACATTATGAAAGGCGAGGGACTCAAAGGCACCCACGCCTTGTACATTATCACGCTGTCCCGCTTTCCGGATGGCGTCACCGCCGCCAGGCTCAAGGACATTTGCCAAAAAGACAAAGCCGAGATTTCCCGGTCGCTTGCCACGCTTGAAGCCAAAGGGTTCGTCCACAAAGCCGGCCGCTACAACGCCCAGGTCAGGCTGACCGAAAGCGGCCAGGCGCTCGCCAGGCGGCTCAACACGATCGCGCACAAAGCCGTCGACCAGGCGGGATCCGCTTTGGACGAGGACGAGCGCGAAATCATGTACAAGTGCCTTGGCTCGATTGCCGCCAACCTGCATTCCATCAGCAAGGAGGACCTCACCCGATGAACCCGATTCAAAAAGGCGCGTGCCGCCTCGTCCAGCAGGCGTTCCACATCGCGATGCCGATCCTGCCGTACCGCGATCCGGAATGCTTTTCCTCGCTCAAGGACGCCGAAAAGCTGTTTAACGCATGGAGCGGGCGAACGGTTCTTGTCGTGACTGATCCGTTGTTAGCGAAAAGCGCGATGGCCGCCACGCTCATCGACGCGCTGTTTTGTCAAAACGTGTCGTGCGTGCTGTACGACAAAACGCAAGCCAATCCGAAAGTGTCTGACGTCGAAGCGGCGCTCGAACTGTACCATCAGTACGACTGCTCGGCGCTCATCGCCCTGGGCGGCGGCTCGAGCATCGACTGCGCCAAAGCTATCGGCGCGCGCGTCGCGTTTCCAAACAAGCCGTTGTCCAAACTCAAAGGATTGCTGAAAGTATACAAATCCATACCGCCGCTTGTTGCCATCCCGACGACCGCCGGCACCGGCAGCGAGGTGACGCTGGCCGCGGTCATCACCGACGAGCGAACGCATCACAAATACACGATCAACTCGTTTACGCTTATTCCAAAATATGCCATTCTCGATCCTGAGCTGACGCGCACTTTGCCGCCGCATTTGAGCGCGACGACCGGCATGGATGCGCTGTGCCACGCCGTCGAGGCGTACATCGGCCGCTCCAACATGAGCAAGACGCGACAGTACGCCAAAGAGGCGGTGCGATTGATTTTTGAAAACATTGAGCGGGTGTACGCGGATGGAAACGACATGGTCGCCTGTGAGCACATGCTGCGCGCCTCGTTTTTGGCCGGCAAGGCGTTCACGCGCGCGTATGTCGGCTATATTCACGCCATCGCCCACGCCTTAGGCGGCCAGTACAATATTCCCCACGGGTTGGCCAACGCCATCATCATGCCGTACATGCTCGAACGCTATGGGCAAAGCGTCCATAAGCCGCTACACGAGCTGGCGGTGTGCGCCGGATTGAGCACGCCATTGGAAAGCGACGCGCTCGGCGCCGAAAGGTTCATCCAGGCGATTCGCTGGCTCAACGTGACGATGGGCATCCCGGCCACGATCGGGCAGATCCAGGAAGAGGATATCCCGACGATGGCCCGTCACGCGGCCAGGGAAGCCAATCCGCTTTACCCGGTGCCGTCGCTTTTGGACGAAGGCGAGCTGGAAGCGATGTTTTACCGATTGAAAAATTTGGAAGTCCGCCAAAAAGAGCGGGCCTGGACCCAGCCAATTCCGGCTTATCGGCCGCGCTCCTCGGTTTAATCGCGTGCCTGCCGCCGGCTCACCACGCCACATAAGGAATGTCCCTCATTTCCGGCGTGGGGCGGCATGTACAAGACGAGGTGCAGGAAGCCTTTCGACAGCTTCTTGACGGATAGCCAGTTGGATGAGAAATCGTTGTTTCGCGGTTTCTCTTTTTTTGTTGACTCTCCTGTTGGGGGAGGGACTACAATGAGGATGCTTAAGCGAAAGAGGTGCCTTATGATTTCCATTGGAAAATTTTCAAAGACATGCCACGTCAGCGTGAAGACGTTGCGGCTATACGACCAGCTCGGCTTGCTGAAGCCTGTGTACATCGACGAAAACACAGGGTATCGCTACTACGAGCCCGATCAGCTGGACACGATGATCGCGATACAGCGCTACAAGCGCTTCGGCTTCACGCTGGACGAAATCAAAACGATGCTCGATCGTCCCGCCAAGGAAAACGTAGACACGTTGCTCGTCAAACAAGCCGCGCTCCTCGTGCAAAAGCGGGAGCTGGAAATGGCTTTGCGCGATCTTCACATTTTGATCGAGCGTCTGGAAAGGAAAGAGGAAATGCCACAAAACACATTTGAAAACTACACAATCGACGAGCTGGAGCAAAAACCGCTTCCAGTATACGGGCTTCGCAAAACAATGGGGATCGGCGACTTTGGAACCGCCTATTCCGAAATCTTCGAGAAGCTGTACCAAAACGGCGTCAAGGACTTTGGCTTGACTGGATCCCGCTATTTCGACCAGGAGTTCGACGAAGGGGCCAGCGACATCGAAGTGTTTGTCGAAGTCGATCCGGCTCTGGCCAACGACACGATCGAAGGCGGCACGATGATCCACACGACGCACAAAGGGCCGTATTCCGGCTTGCCGGAAGCGTACGCCGCCATCGTGAAATGGATGGAGGAAAACGGATACGAGCAGGCGGGCGCGCCCTACGAGCTGTACACGAAGTGCGGCGTGAACCGCTATCCGTTGGATCAGTGGGAGACGGACATTTATTTCCCGGCTCGAAAAAAAGGCGAATAGGAAAACGAAACAAAGGAACGGATTGAAAAATCGGTTCCTTTTTTTAGGGGGCGTCGGGTATAATAAAAAAACAGGAGGAATGGATAAAATGGATAAAACAATCACATTGGTCGCCACCGATCTCGATGGCACCTTGTTGAACAATAAAAAACAAGTCACGCCGGCGACAAGAGCGGCGATGAAGCAGCTCAAAAACCACGGGATCCTGTTCGGCATCGCGTCCGGACGACCCGTCGAGTCGGGGCAGATCCTCGTCAAGGACTGGGGGCTTGAATCGGACATCTCGTTTTTGATCGGGATGAACGGGGGCGTCATTTACGATATGCGCACCGGACAAAAGGAGCAGTTCCATCTCATGGATGGCGAGCTCATTTTGGAAATCATGGACCACTTCAAGGACATGGACGTGATTTTCCAGGTCATGGTCGGCAACGACCGCTACGTGAACAAGTCGACCGAGGAAACAAGGGCGCACGCCAAACTGTTCGGAGAAAACGAGATCCTCGTCGATTTGAAAGAATTCGTCAAAGGACGGAAAGTGAACAAGCTCATTTTGTACATGGATCCATCGTACATGGACGCGGTGAAGGCGCGGGCCGCGACGTTCTCGAATCCGAAGTACACGAGCTTTGCGACCGCGAACAACTTGTACGAGTATGTCGATCCTGCCATCAACAAAGGCTTTGGCATTCAGAAGATTTGCGAGCATTTCGGCATCACGCCGGACCACGTCGTGGCGTTCGGTGACGCGAGCAACGATAAGGAAATGATCGAGTATGTCGGCTGCGGGGTGGCGATGCAAAACGCCAGCGACGACATCAAGGCGGTGGCCGACGTCGTATCCGAGTACACCAACGAGCAGGACGCCCTGGCGCACTTTGTCAACGACTGCATTTTACCGGCCAATCCGGACCGATTGGAGCGTGACGCGAATGTCAAAATGGGATGACGTGTACATCGGCTTGTGCCAGACGATTTTAAGCGAGGGGCGCGAAGTCGCCAACCGGACCGGCGTCAACACGATTAAGATCCCGACGTTCCACTTCACGCTGGACGTAGGCGAGGAGTTTCCGATCCTGACGACCAAGCAGCTGTTCATACGGCAGGCCGTGCTCGAAATGCTTTGGATCTACCAGGCGCAATCCAACGAGGTGACGTGGCTGCAAGAGCGCAACGTGCACATCTGGGACAAGTGGATGATCGACGCCAACGGAGACTGGCGCGACGAAAACACGGGCGCGGTGCTCAAGCATTTCGACCCGTCCATGGCGGGCACGATCGGCACGGCGTACGGCTACATCGTGCGCAAGTACAAGCTCATCGACAAGCTGATCGACTCGCTCAAAAACGACCCTGAGGACCGGCGACGCGTCGTGTCGCTTTGGCAGGATGCCGAGCTGGATACGGCCGTGTTGCCAAGTTGTGTTTGGAGCTCGGAATGGGACGTGACGGACGGCAAGATCAACGTGCTCGTCCACCAGCGCAGCTGTGACGTGCCGCTCGGCCTGCCGTTCAACGTGACGCAGTACGCGGTGCTGCTGTGCATGATCGCGCAAGTGACCGGCTACAAGCCCGGAACGCTGTCGTGGTCGATCAAGGACGCCCACATCTACGTCAACCAGGTGGACGGCGTTCGCGAGCAAATCGCCCGCTACGAGGCGAAAGGCTCGCTGCCGGCGCCAAAACTGTGGCTCAATCCGGACGTAACGGACTTTTACGATTTCGATTCGAGCGCGAAATGCGCGGATGTCAAGCTGGAAGGCTACGAGCATATGGGCAAGATCTCGTTTGCCCTGACACAGTGAGGTGATCCGATGAAATTGATCGAGATCGCGGCGATCGGGCAAAACCGGGAGCTTGGAAAAGGTAACGCGATGATTTGGCATTTGCCGGCGGATTTGAAGTTTTTCCGCCAGCAGACGCAGGGACACGCGATCGTCATGGGGCGAAAAACGTTCGAGTCGCTGCCCAAAAAGCTGCCGGGCCGCCACCATATCGTCATTTCGTCGACGATGCCCGCCAGCGAGGATGTCGAGGTGTTCGAAAGCCTGGACGCGTTTTTCGACGCCTACAAGCACCACGACCAGACGGTGTACGTGATCGGGGGCGGCATGCTGTATGGAGAGCTGCTGCCGTATTGCGACGAGCTCGTCCTGACGCACGTCGAGGCGGCCGATCCGCAGGCGGAAGTGTTTTTTCCGGCGTTCGACCTGGATGATTTTGTGGTCGAGCCGATTGACGAAGGTGTGGATGGCGGTCTGGCGACGCGCCACGTGCGGTATATCCGCAAAAAATAAGAAAAAAAAGGGAGGGAAATACGATGGGAAACATGACAAAGGAAATGTACGAACAACGGATGGAGCAGGAAAAGGCGAAACGGGAAATCGTAAAAAGCGATCCGAACCGGCTGCGCTTTCACTTGCAGCCGCCGGTGGGCTGGCTCAACGATCCCAACGGGCTGTGCCAGGTGGATGGCGTGTACCACATTTACTACCAGTACTCGCCATTCGAACCGCTGGGCGGCACGAAGCTGTGGGGTCACTACACGACGAAGGATTTCGTTCATTTCAAGGACCACGAGCCGTTTTTGTACGCGGACTGGCGCTATGACGAGCGCGGGGTGTACAGCGGATCCGCGTTTGTGGAAGATGGTATGATCCACTTCTTTTACACGGGCAACGTGAAGCTGTTCGACCGGGACGACTATGACTACTGCAACAACGGCCGGGAACAAAACACGATCCATATGACGAGCAAAGACGGTTTTTCGCACACCGAAAAGGAGCTGGTCATGACGAACAGCGACTATCCGGCGGACATGTCGACCCACGTACGCGATCCGAAGATTTTCAAAAAGGATGGCGCGTACTACATGGTGCTGGGGGCCCGGGACGTCGACAGCCACGGGCTGCTGCTGATGTATCGTTCCACCGATTTGAAAGACTGGACGTTGTTTGACCGGCTGACGATGCCGGACTTTGGCTATATGTGGGAGTGTCCGGATTTGTTCGAGCTGGACGGCGAGCTGTTTCTCGTGTTCTCGCCGCAAGGTTTGGAAGCCAAAGGCTGGGACAACCGCAACGTGTACCAGACGGGCTATTGCCGGCTGGACTACGATTTCGACACGAAGGAATACGCGTTTTCGCTGTTCCAGGAGCTCGACCGGGGCTTTGACTACTACGCGCCACAAAGCTTTTTGGACGAGCAAGGACGCCGCATTCAGTTTGGCTGGATGGGTATGGGGGACGCGCCGTACACGAACGCACCGACCATCGAGCGTGGATGGCAGCACGCGCTGACGCTACCAAGAGAGCTGCGCGCCAAAGACGGACATTTGTACCAAACGCCAATCGTGGAAATCGAGCAGCTTCGCCAGGAGAAATACGAGTCCTCAATCGCGGATTTCGCGGATCCGGGCTTTGGAAAAAGCTACGAAATGATCGTGACGTTTGCGCAAAGCGCGCCGTTTTCAATCACGGTGGACGACGAGGCGACGTTGGCCTACGACGGCAGCGTGCTGCGGCTGATGATGAACGAAGGCGGCTATGGACGCGACGAGCGCGGCATCGAGATCGACGCGGTGAAAAATATCCGCCTGTTCAAAGACACGTCCTCGCTGGAAATTTTCGTGAACGACGGCTGGACGGTGTTCTCTTCGCGGGTTTATTCAACAGGAGAGCCAAGCGTGCGCATCGAGGCGCAAGGCGAGGGAACCGTGACGATGTATGCGCTTGACTCGATTGAGATGGAAAATGCGTAGCGAGCTGGCGGAGTTTCAGGAATATGTCGGCCGCTATGATTTGACAGACGACAAGGTCCGGTTGAAAGTCGTGCACACGATGAAAGTGTGCGCGTTGATGGACGAGCTGGCCCAATCGCTTGGACTTAGCGAACGGGAGAGAGATATCGCGTATGTGACCGCACTCTTTCACGACATTGGCCGGTTCGAGCAGCTGCGCCGGTATGGCACGTTTGTCGACTATCAAAGCGTGGACCATGCCGATCTGGGCGTGCAAATCCTCAAAGAGGAAGGGTTGCTGGATGGCTTTGGCGACGAGGAGAAGGAGCGGATCCTGACGGCGATCGCCCTCCACAACAAGTACGAGCTGCCCATGCTGGACGAGAAGACCCTGTTGCTGGCGCGCATGATTCGGGACGCGGACAAGTGCGACATCTTCCGGGTGTTCGCTTCGAAAGATTTGACGAGCGCGACGTCGACGACGCTTTCCTCGGTGCAAGACGAGGTGGTGTCGGCTGAAATCGAGCGGATGCTTTTCGAGCACCGGTGCGTGGAAAAGGAAAAGCGCAAGACCGGACTGGACGTGTGGATGACGTTTTTGGGCTTTTTCTTCGATATGAATTTTTCGGAAACGATCCGGATCGCAAAAAAACAAGGATACTACCGCCAGCCGTTTGATGGCGTGGCGTTCACGAGGGCGCAGGAGCAAATCGACCGGATTTTGGCGGAAGTGGAGCGCTATATTGACGAGCGGCTGCAAGAAAACGTTTAAAAAAAGAAAGTAAAAGCAAAAAGACGCGAAAACGTCTTTTTTTAACTCATATATTTTTGGATGAATTGCTTGATTTTTCGTTCGTAGTTTTTCGGGTCGAGATAGTACGACTGGGCGTGATCGGCCTGGGGAACGAACAGCTGGTCTTTGGGCTGCGGACAGGCGGCGTAGAGGCGCTCGGCCATCGAGAATGGAACGAGCGTGTCTTTCATGCCGTGGATAAAAAGCATGGGCACTTTGGCGTGCGCCACTTCCTCGATTGGCTGAATCGTGGACAGGCTGGCGTGCTCGTGCGTGAAGAACAGGGCGGCGATCCAAGGATAGAGCGCTTTGGATAAATGCGCCATGCCTAACGTATGTTCGAACTCGGTTTTCGCGCTGGCGTAGCCGCAGTCCTCCACGATGAATTTGACATTGTCCGGCGCGGTCGCGGCCAGGGACATGACGATTGCGGCGCCCATGGACATGCCGTGCAGGACGATGGCGCACTCGTCGCCAAAGTGCTCGACGATCCAATGGATCCAGTCCAGGGTGTCTTCGGTTTCCTCCAGACCGAATGTGATGGTGTGGCCGTCGCTGGCGCCATGGGCCTGGTGGTCGAGCAGGATCACATTGAAGCCTTGTTCCAAATAAAACGGTACGAAGGCGCAAAACTCGTGGAAGCCGTCGGTCCGGTAGCCGTGGGCGCAAAGGACATAGCGCTTGCTTGGAACGGAGGCCGGGAACAGCGTGGCATGCAGGTGCCGGCCGCTCGCGCTGCAACGGTGGAGCGGCTGCTGGTCGAGATCTTCGAGCGCTTCGAGTTTTTGTTTTTTGAACTGCTCGATGCGTTTGAAGTAGGGATTGGGCATTTGCTCGTCTTTGAACGATAGCGGCTTGGCGTCGCGTTCGAAGATGAACCGGTACACTTTTTCATTGAGGACGGCGCATCCCGCGGCGAGGGCGCCAAGCGAGGCGAGCAGGATTCGTTTTTTTGTTTTGTTTTTCATGCTTCCATTGTAATCCGCGGGAATAAAAAAAAGAAGCGCTGAGCTTCTGGTGTATGAAATCGGTGGTTCGGTATCCTTAACGAAGAGGAGGTTTACCAACCAACACGTAAACGTAATTGCTATTGTTGTTCATCTTTCTTTCCTCCATTGACTTTTTACACCTTCAATATATCACCCAAATCTTTAAAATCAAGACCTTTGAAACACTTTTTTTGACTTTCTACATGTACTCAACATATGTACAAATATGGTGAACAAATTGATTTATGTTTACAAAATGAGTACAAATATGTGAAAAAAGAAAGAAAAATCGAAAATAAATTGTTTAAGATTTTCATGAAGATCGCTGGAAGAAAAGAAAGAAAATGGAAGGAATTTTTTCTGTTTCAGAACTTTCTTCTCACGCGGATTGCGTAAATTGCTTGAAAAAAACGATACTTTTTTTTCCTGACATATTGGGAATTTCCTTTAAATCGTATATAATGAAAGGGATTTAAAAATATTTTTTAGAAAGTAGAGTGAATTGATTATGAATAAGAATCGGAAACGTTTCGCGACAATCCTTCTTTCATGTCAAGTAACCGCTATGGTCATTCCGAGCACGACGGCGTTCGCACATACTTTGGAGGGCGATGAAACGCCCCCGGTTGTGACGCAGTCGAACGATCCGAACGGGCAGACGCCGGAAAACGAAATCGTCGTTGAGCCGGCGGATTCGATGCCGCCGGAGATTCCGCCAGCCACGGAGGGGACGGGACCGGCTACGCCTCCATCCGAACCGGAGGAACCCCCTGCGGATCCAGTCGATCCGACGCCAAACCCGGAGCAACCCGCACCGGACGAGCCAGCAGAACCGACACCCGATCCGGAACCGGACGAGCCGGAAACGCCGGAGGAGTCCAAGCCGGACCAATCCAAACCGGCGCAGACCCCGGACAAACCGGCGCTGGATACGATCAAGCCGTCGGAACCGGTGGTGAAGGAGGAACCGAAAGCGGAGGCGCCAAAAACAGAGCGGCCGGTTGTCGAGATGGTGAAGCCAACGATCGCGTACGAGGAGAAAAAGACGGAAAGTTTGACGACGTCGTTCGCGGATAAAGGCTACGCGGGCAATTTGAAAAAGGCGATGAAGCTGGATGATTTTAAAACAGCGAATTTGACAAGCTTTTTAGGCAATGGAAACCCGTTCATGGTCGGGCAGTGCACGTGGTTCGCATGGGCGCGTTTTTACCAGGTGTACGGTTTTGATTCGGGCGCGCGCGGCAACGGAAAGACGAACGCGTTCGAGATCGTCGCGGCGCATGGCGACAAGTTTGAATTGAGCAGCACGCCGGCGGCGGGCGCCACATTCAGCATGGAGCGCAACACCCTCATGCCACAGTATGGCCATGTTGGCTTTGTCGAAGCGTTTGATGGAGAATACGTTTGGATCTCGGAAGGAAATGTCATGTTCAATGGACGTGGCGGCAACATCTGGGTCCACAAAGTGCGCTGGAGCGATTTCAGAGCCGCGTATCCGGATATCGTATTCGCCATTCCGAAAAAGGGCGTGTGCGACCTCGAGGAAAGCCAAAGCGAGACCCAAACCAAACTGGTGAAGACCAAACCGGAAAATGAAAAGAAGAAAATCACGCTGAAACGCGCGGTACGGAAAAAATATCCGCCGCGCCGCACACCGATGATGGAGTAAGCGAACAGTCGACCTGCGGGTCGGCTTTTTTGTTAGAGAAACCAATGGATATGATTTCAAACAATAAATTTTTTTCATTTTTAAAAACGAATAAAAACAAGGAATTAAAAAATACAAAAAATGTAAGTATATATGATATAAAAAAGTGAAAAAACCGCAATTTTTGTTAATGGATGCGTTGCTATTTTTTTGCCAACCGAGTATAGTGGATGTATTGACGAGAGGATCTTGTCAAAGTGGGAAAGGACAATGATTCTTCCCGCAGTCACACAGTACATTTGAATTTTAGAAAGGTAGATGAAGAACATGAACATGAAAAAATTAGCAGGCGCTTGCTTGGCAGCCACGATGCTGTTCAGCGCCGCTCCAGTATTCGCAGCAGACAACAGCTCGACTGCAGGTGATGTAGACAAATCGCCAACGTTGACTTATCCAGCTGACAAAGCGCCAAGCGCTTCGACAGATGCGAAAGTAGACGGAAAAGATGTTGAAATCGTAAAAGAAAACCTGGATGAAGCAACTTTGAAAGAAGTTGACACGAACGAAAAAGTTCTTGGTATCCTTGCAGACGCAGGTTACAAAGCCCCAGCAGGTGCAACGGTCGTTGTAGCAGGTGCTGAATACGACGCGCAGGTTGACGGAAAAGATGTAACTTTGAAAGAAAAAGTTGAAATCGCCTTCAACATGGCAGGAACTGAATTCAAAGCCGGCGAGCCAGTATTTGTAATGCACAAAATGGCAAACGGTGAATGGGAAGTCATCGCTTCTTATGTAAACTCGAAAGGCGAAGTCGTTGTTGAACTCAATGGTCTTTCTCCTGTTGTTATCGCGAAAGTGATGAGCAATGGCGAAGTTGTAAAAGTTGACTACGAAGCACCAGCTGCTGGCACAACAACAAAGACTTCGACAAAAACAGTTAAAAAATCTCCTAACACGGGATTCTAAGATTTAAATTTAGATCACAAAAGCTTAAGTATTAAATGTGTACTTGTGTGAATGTCTAGGCATGAAGAAGGCCGGAGGGCAGCGTGCTTGCTGTTCTCCGGCCTTTTCACTGATAAAAGGAGGGGAAGCACATGGTTCGTGTGAAAAAAATCATAATCGGGATCCTGGCTGTTTTGGTTCTTCTCAATCTGGCGGTCGTGGGCGGATTGTGGTACTTGCGTTCGAAAGGAAGCGAGAGCATCCGCAGCGAGAACCAGACGAATCGGGAAGGCTATTATGTCAACTATCAAGGGAAAGAATACAAATACAATGACGACATGATCAACATTTTACTGCTGGGGATTGATAAAAAGGGAAATATCGAAGACGAGGTGCAAGGTATTCAAGGGTTGGCGGACACGATCATTTTGGTAAGTCTGGATACGACCAACAACAACCTCTACATGACGGCGATTCCGCGGGACACGATGGTCGAGATCCGGCAAACCGACGTGGAAGGCAATTTCGTGCAGACGACGCAGGACAAGCTCACCTTGCAGTACGGCTATGGCAAGGACGCCAGAGAAAGCAACGAGCTGATGGCGAAAACGGTATCCAACTTGATGCGCAACCTGCCAATACAGCGGTACTGCACGATCAACCTCGACGCGATTCCGATTTTGAACGATACGATTGGCGGTGTGGACGTGACGGCGCTGGAAACGGTGCAAACATCGTCGGGAACGGTGTATTTTACCGAAGGGGAGCTGGTGCACTTGATGGGCGACGACGCCCGCAAATACATTCAGATTCGGGACGTCAACCAAATCGGCAGCGCCATGGGGCGGCTGAACCGCCAAAAGCAATACATCAACGCGTTTTATTCCCAGGCGGTGCAGGCGGTCAAAAAAGACTTGGGCCTGCCGCTTGGTTTATACAACGCGCTTCAGCCCTACATGTACACGAATTTGACGCTCGAAGACGTGACATATTTGGGAACCGAAATGCTGAACATGCATTTCAATCCGGAACAGCTGACGCAAATTCCAGGCGAAGCCGTTTTCGATGAAAACTACCATGGCGGCCGCACGGTGTTTCGCGTGGACGAAGACGGGTTGCAAAAATGGATCATGGACACGTATTATACAGAAGTGACTCCGGAAGAGGAAGAACAGTAAGAAAAGGAAACGAGAGGTAGAAAATGATGAGAATGAAAAAAAGGCTGCGGTTTTTGACTTTGGGACTCATGGCGTTCGCGCTGGTGCTGTCCGGCTGCTCGAGCTCGAAAGAAAAAGAAGTTGGAAAAGCCCAGGAAGAATATTCGGAAGTGCAAAAAAGCGTGGTGGCCGACGCCGACGATCCAATGGCGAAAACAATCGACTTCGCCGAGCTGGATGAAATCAATCCGGACGTGATTGGCTGGATTTACATTCCAAACACATCCGTCGATTACCCCATCATGCAAAGCGAGGACGACGCGAAATACTTGACGACGACGTTGCGCGGCGAAACGAACGAGACGGGTTCGATTTACACTGAAAAGTACAACGCGAAAGATTTTAGCGATCCAGTGACTGTTATGTACGGCCATACCGTGTTCTCGGACGATCAGTCGTACGACGCGATGTTCTCTGACTTGCAAAAATACAAAGACGAGGCGTTCTTGCAGGAAAACCCGTACATTTACGTATACACGCCTTCCAAAACGATCCAATACCAAATCTTCTCTTGCGTGACCTTCGATGACCGCTACATTTTGGGAAACTACCAGTTCAACGATCCGACCGATTTCCAAAACTATGTCGACGAGCTGCGTAGCACGCCGGGGGCGATCACAAACCGGGATTTGAATATCGCACAAGACGACAAGGTGCTCACGCTTTCGACGTGTGTTGGCGTGGGGTCGGATCAACGCTGGCTTGTCAACGCGATCGAAGTGGAGGAAGTCGCGCGCTAGGCCAAAGAAAAGCTCGGTTTTCATCGAGCTTTTTTAACTTTCAGTCTTTATTTCGCCGAAGTATGATGGTAGAATAAAGTGCGATACGTTGAAAATATTAAGTTTGTGGATCTGGAAGGGATTTATGCGCACAGAAAAGAGAAGGGAAGGAATCTATGCCAAACAGATATAAGAAAAACACTTCGTTAAGACGGGCCAGCATGATGGCAGCCCAGCCGGTATATCAGGAACCCGTGGAAGATTCGGATGAGATCACGATCGACTTGCATGAGTTGTGGACGATGCTTCGCAAGCACGCGATGCTGCTCGTCGTTTTGACGGTTTTATGCGGTGTGCTTGGAGGAGTCGGCACAAAACTGCTCATTCCCAAGACGTATTCTTCTTCGGCTTCCATCTTTTTGACACCAATGGTTTCCGATGCCGGATACGTCGATGTCAACTCGATGAACTCCAATGAAAAGCTCATCAACAACGTAATGACGCTGATCAAGCAAAACAATATCATGTCGCGGGTAGCCAAAGACACAGGACTTGGCTCCTCGCAGGAGGCGGCCGACGCGCTAAGCGTCACGAACACGGCCAACACGACGCTTGTCACGATCACCGCGGTGACCGAGGACGCCAGATTGTCGAAAAACATCGTGTCTTCGACCGTGAACACGTTCATCGAGCTGATGAAGGACACGCTCAATGTTCGAAACATTGAAATCGTCGACCAGCCGAAGCTCTCCTTCGTGCCGGTCGGACCGCATGTGAAGCGCAACGCGCTCATCGGCGCCGTATTGGGATTTGGATTGGGATGCTTGTACGTCGTTCTCCAGGTCGTGATGGACAAGCGCCTCAAAAACAAAGAGGAAGCGGAGAAGTACTTAGGCATTCCGGTACTTTGCCAGCTTCCGGATCTCGATGCCTAGCTTTATCGACATGCACTCGCATGTCGCCTGGGGCATTGACGACGGCATGCCGGATCGGGACGACGCCAACGCGTCGCTTCGCGCGGCCGCCCAGGACGGGCTGGTCGCCATTTGCTCCACGCCGCACTTTGTCGGCGGACAGCTTGACGATTCGCTTGTCGAAGCCATTTTCGCCCGTCAAAAACAGCTCGCCGCTCTGGCGGACTCGTACGGCATCAAAATTTATTCGGGCGGGGAAATGTTCATGAACGAGTCGTTCATCCGCCTGCTTGACGAGGGCTGGTACCAAACTCTGAACAACTCGTGCTATTTGTTGTGCGAATTCGATGTCCAGCGCGATATCCACACGATTAGCGCGTACAACGATTACTTGTATGAAATTGAAGTGCGCGGCATGATCCCGGTCATCGCGCACGTCGAACGCTACTTCCACGAAGGGCTGGACATGGACATTATCGAAGACTGGAAAAATAAAGGCTATGTCTTCCAGATCAACCGGACCTCGCTGCAAGGACTGCATGGATCGACCATTCAAAACAACGCGTGGACATTGCTCGAAAACGGATACGCGCATCTGGTGTGCACCGACACCCATCGGGCCAGCGGCCACCGGGTGGCGATTTTGTCCGATATCCACGAAACCGTCGTGGAGCGGGTTGGCGAGGCGTGGGCGACGGAGTTGTTCTACAACAACCCGCTGCGCATTTTGCTGAACCGGAAAGTGCACGATTTGGATCCGGATCAAAAAGTGGAGCCGCAAACGTCTTTTTTCAAAAAAAGCCGGACCTGGCTGCGGCGTTAATTGTGTATAAAGATGTCGAAAGAAAAAAAACGGCATCTTTTTTTGTGGACATTTTGTCCCTCGCTCCCGTATAATGAAATCCTCCACCCCCCTGGTGGAGAACGGGAATCTTAGAAAGGGGGAAAATGAAGGAATCCATTGAGCAGCTGCTCGTTTTCGCGCTTGACCATCACGCAAGCGACATTCACTTTTTAAAAACCCGTGATGATTTTTCCATGAAACTGCGCACGATCGACGGAATGCTTGAAATCCGTCAGGATCGTTGGGGTCCGGCCGTTTTGTCGTATTTGAAATACATCGCCGATTTCGACCTCGCCGCGCCCAAAGCGCCCCAGTCCGGGTCTTTTTCCATCGAAGTTCGCGGCGAACCAATTCACTGCCGCCTATCCGTCATTCACAATCAGGACAAAGAAACCGCCGTCCTTCGACTGCTATCCTGCCAGGTCGATTTGAAAATCGAACAATTAACATCCGATCCGCAAGCCATCGCGTTCATGCGCTCCTTATGCCGTCTTCGACAAGGGTTGTATTTGGCATGCGGGCCAACCAATTCCGGAAAAACGACCACCATCCACGCCATTCTCCATGAAATCGCCCGCGCGAACCGCCAAAAGATCGTCTCACTGGAAGATCCAGTCGAAATCGCGGACCCGCTGTATCTCCAGCTTCAAATCAACGAACAAGAAGGCTTCGGCTACGAAAAAGGTATCGAAGAGCTCATGCGCCACGATCCCGACATCTTGTATATTGGCGAGATTCGCAACGCGTACTGCGCGAAAAAACTCGTGAACGCCGCGCTGAGCGGACACATGGTCGTGTCCACGCTGCACGCGGGCACGATTCGGGAAGCCGTGATCCGCCTGCTCGATTTCGGGGTCGAGCCATTTGAACTGGCCGGCATTTTGAGCGGCATGTTCGCTTCCCGGCTGTATAAAAAACCCGACGGCTCAAAGGAGTGTGTATATGAAATTGCCGAGCGGAAAGAAATATTCCACATCATCCAAACAAAGGCGTATTCGCCAAACCACGCGACGCTGGCTCAAAAAATTGAACGAGCCCTTGCCCGCCATTCGATCGAGGACGAGCAGGCGCGCGTCGACTTATTCGATCTCCAAAGATGAGATCGATATGTTCGTCACCTTGGGAGCGCACGGAACGCCGATCAAAAAACGCGTCCGTCTTTCGTTTCGGGCGGCCGACGCGCTGCTCGAACGCCTCGATCGCGGGGAAGACCTGCTCGAGATTTTATGCCAGGGCGACGAACCGTATTTTTCCATTTTACGTTTGCTGGCGCCTTCCTTGTCGCTCGCAAACGCCCATCGCGTCGCGCTCGAGTACGACGGCCACGCCCAAAAAGCGTTTCGCTCTTTTGGACGGCGATGCGCCTATTCGATTTTCGTCTTTTTATTTTCCTTCGCGATGATTTACTTTTTTTCTCAACTGATTTATCCCCAAATGGCCGCCTACGCCCAAGATTTCGGGACGGCGCTTTCCTTGCTGAAATTTTTTATGAACGTCTTGCTGGCGGGGCTGGCAGGCTTCTTCGCGTTTCTTGGCTACGTGTTTTTGCTGCCGGCGCAAGAATGGATCGAACGCCGTCTTCGCACGCGATCCTGGATGAAAAAATGGGTTTCGCTGCAAATGGCCACGTTGCTTAGACCGCTAATGAAGGCGCGCCTGTCCACCAAAGACGCGTTTTACGTGTTGGCCCGGCTGGAAAACGACAGCCGGATCGCGTACTACGCCCGCCAAATCGTCGACCGGCTGGAAAGCGGCCAGACGCTGCTGGAGGCGATGGACGCGCTCGATCCGGATTTGCTGACGTTTGTCGAGCTTGGCATGGAAAGCATGGATATGGAGGCGATGCTGGGCTTGTATTTGCGGCGAAGCGAGAAGCGGATGAAAAAGCTCGAAGACGACGGGGTGCGCCTGCTTCAGCTGCTTTCGTACAGCTGTGTCGGGATTCTCGTCTTTGTGGCGTACGAAATCCTGCTCTCGCCGCTGAATGTGTTGTATACGATTTGAGGTGAAACGATGAAAACACAAACGAAACCAACGAATCCGAAAAACGGATTCACTTTGCTTGAAATGCTCGTGGTCATGCTAATTATCGCGATCATTCTGCTTTTGACGCTGCCCAATTTGCAGCAAAAGGAAAAGATCATCCGCGCCAAAGGGTGCGGCGCGCTTGTCGAGGTCGTCAACTCGGCCATTCTGCTTTACGAAATCGACCAGGAACGCACGCCCGGCTCTATCGAGGAGCTGATCAGCCAGGGCTATTTGAAGGAAGGGCAAAACGCGTGTCCGAATGGATCGGCGGTGACCATCGTCCATGGCGAAGCCGTCGCCCAATAACGCGTTCACGATGACGGAAACGCTCATGGTGCTGCTACTTGTGGGGCTGCTTTCGACCATCGCCTTGCCGCGCTACGACGCGACAGAGCTGGCGGCCCGGCAAATCAAGGCGCTTTGTTTGCAGGCCCAGATGCATGCCTACGCCAGCAAGGAAACGATCACGGTCGAGATTGGCGTGGACAGCGCGCGATTTGGCGACACGCGCTACGATTTTCCGGAAAAAATGGCGTGCACACCGCTGGCGTTTTCCTACAACGGCAACGGCAATATTTCGAAAGGGGGTTCGACGACATGCCTTGGTTCGCGAAGCGAGCGGCGCATCGTGTTCCAGCTGGGAATGGGACGCGTTCGGATCGAATGAATGGGGTGCTGCTTCAGGACGCGCTGCTGGCGCTGCTCATTTTGTCCATCTTGTGCGCTTTGCTCAACCAGGGTATGCGGGTTTATGAAAAAGCGAGTCAAATCGGCATCGAAGCCATCGACACGCAATGGTTTTACGATGATGGAGGCGCTGTTGGCGCTGCTGGTTGTGAGCGTCTGCCTGCAAGTGGGGACGGCGTATTTGCGGGTGGCGCAAAAGCTTGTCGCCGAGCCGGTCGACACCCAGCGCGAATTCATGATTTTGCAGCTGCGACATTTTGTGGCCCAGGCCACGACGCTCGAGGTGGAAAGCGAGCGGATCGAGCTGGTGGTGCGCCACGAGCGGTTTACGATCGAGCAGGATGGAAGCCGGCTCGTGAAGCGGGGCGGCTATGAGATTTTGGACGAGCAAGTGGAAACGGTTCGCTTTTGTGAAGAAGGGGAAGCCGTTTTCGTGGAAATCGACGGGCGCCGCTTCCAAATCGCGTAACGGCTACGCCAGCCAGACAATGCTTGTACTCTTTTTGTTTTCGCTCATGCTGCTGTCGCTTTTGTCGGTGTACAGCGTGCAGCGTGCCGGCTTGTACGCGGCGATGCGCCAGTCCACGCTCGATCTAAGCTGCCTCTCACACGTGAAGGCGATGATTGAAAACAACGCGGTGGTGCGCCAATGCGGCTATGGCGACGACCTTCTCGTTTTGCACAAGGAGGTGTGGATCGACGGGACCCGGGTCGAGCTGGACGACGAGCAGACGTATGTGGCATGTCGCTATGAACGGCTTGATGGCGTTCCAATCGTGATCCGTTTCTTTTACTCGGATCAGGCGATTGTGTCCATCGAGCCGCAGACGCCAATCTAGACTTGACGGTATCCTGAAAAAATGCTATTTTGTTTCTAACGCATAGAACCGGAGCAGTAGGTGTTTCCATCATGTCCAGAGAGTGGCCGGGCGGTGGAAGGCCACGTTGAGAAAACGCCGAACTCGCCGGGGAGTGGATAGAAAAACTATCCGTACGCTCTGCGATAAAGAGCAGCAAAGCGCCCGCGCGAGCGGGAAGTAAGGTGGTACCGCGTGAATGAACGTCCTTATAGGTTAAGGGCGTTTTTTATTTGAGAGAGAGGAGAAAACAAGATGTACGATCATCAAAGCGTGGAAAAGAAATGGCAAAAAGTGTGGGAGGACGAGAAGACGTTCAAAACCGACACGACCGACTTTTCCAAACCGAAATACTACGTGCTGGACATGTTCCCGTATCCGTCCGGAAACGGCTTGCATGTCGGCCATCCGGAAGGCTACACGGCTACAGATATCATCGCCCGCAAAAAGCGGATGGAGGGATTCAACGTGCTGCATCCGATGGGGTTCGACTCGTTTGGCTTGCCGGCCGAGCAGTTCGCCATCCAGACGGGCAACCATCCGTCGATTTTCACGAATAAAAACATCGACCATTTCCGGGACCAGATCAAGATGCTTGGCTTTAGCTACGACTGGGACCGGGAGATCGCGACAAGCGACCCGTCCTACTACAAGTGGACGCAGTGGATTTTCATCCAGCTGTACAACGCCGGCCTGGCGTACGTGGACGAGATCCCGGTCAACTGGTGTCCGGAACTGAAAGCGGTGCTCGCCAACGAGGAAGTCATCGACGGCAAGAGCGAGCGCGGCGGCTATCCGGTCATTCGCAAGCCGATGCGCCAGTGGGTGCTGAAGATTACGGACTACGCGGAGCGTCTGCTGGAGGATTTGGAGCTGGTGGACTGGCCGGAATCGACAAAGGAGATGCAGCGCAACTGGATCGGCAAGTCGCAGGGAGCCAATGTCGTGTTCAAAATCGACGGACACGACGCGGAGTTCACCGTGTTCACGACGCGTTGCGACACGTTGTTTGGCGCGACGTACTGTGTCATGGCGCCGGAACATCCGTTTGTCGATCAAATCACGACGCCGGAGCAAAAAGAGGCAGTGGACGCCTACAAGGCGGTTTGCCAGACGAAATCCGATTTGGAGCGGACGGATTTGAACAAGGACAAAACGGGCGTGTTCACAGGCGCGTACGCGATCAATCCGGTCAATGGCAAGAAGATCCCGATTTGGATTTCGGATTACGTTTTGGCAAGCTATGGAACGGGCGCGATCATGGCGGTGCCGGCCCACGACACGCGCGACTACGCGTTCGCGAAAAAATTCGGTTTGCCGATCATTCCGGTGCTGGAAGGCGGGGATGTCGAGAACGAGGCGTACACCCAGGACGGGGTACACATCAACTCGGACTGGCTGAACGGACTGGACAAGCAGGAGGCGATTACAAAAATGATTGCCTGGCTGGAGGAAAACAAAGTTGGCGAGGCGAAGACGACGTACAAGCTGCGGGACTGGCTGTTTTCGCGTCAGCGCTACTGGGGCGAGCCGATTCCGATTATCCATATGGAAGATGGCACGATGCGGACGGTGGATATCGAGGAGCTGCCGCTGGAGCTGCCGGCGACAGAAGATTTCAAACCGGCCGACTCGGGGGAGAGCCCGCTGGCGAACTGCCCGGATTTCCTGCATGTGGAAATTGATGGCGTGAAGGGCGTTCGGGAAACGAACACGATGCCGCAATGGGCGGGAAGCTGCTGGTACTACTTGCGCTATATCGACCCGAAAAACGACGAGTGCATCGGCGATCCGAAACTGCTGGAGCACTGGCTACCGGTCGATTTGTATGTGGGTGGCGCGGAGCATGCGGTATTGCATTTGCTGTATTCGCGCTTCTGGCACAAGGTATTGTACGATCAAGGCATTTTGCCAACGCCTGAACCGTTCCAGAAACTGTTCCACCAGGGTATGATTTTGGGCGAGAATGGCGAGAAGATGTCGAAATCGCGCGGTAACGTCGTCAATCCGGACGATATCGTTGTATCCCATGGCGCGGACACGCTGCGGGTGTACGAGATGTTCATGGGACCGCTGGAGGCGGGACTGCCTTGGTCGGATCAAGGCATCGACGGTACGCGCAAGTGGCTGGAGCGTGTGTGGCGTCTGTTTACGCAGGTTGCGCAAATCACGGACGAGAACGACCATAAGCTGGATCGGGTGTACAACGCGACGGTCAAGAAGGTGGGCAGCGATATCGACACGCTAAATTTCAACACGGCGATTTCGCAGATGATGATTTTCGTGAACGACTGCTATAAGACGAAGACGATTTATCGTCCATACGCGGAAGGATTTATCAAGATGTTCGCTTGCTTCGCGCCGCATCTGGGCGAGGAGCTGTGGCAGACTGTTTGTCACAAAGACAAGACGCTCGCGTACGAGCCATGGCCGACGTACGACGAAAACGCTCTGAAGCAGGACAAGGTGACGGTTGTCGTTCAGGTGAACGGCAAGATGCGCGGCAAGATGGAAGTCGCGGCCGACACGGACGAGGAAACGTTGAAGCAGGACGCGTGCGCTCTGGAATCCGTTCAGCGCTTTTTGGAGGGCAAGACGATTCGCAAGATCATTGTCGTCAAAGGCAAGGTTGTCAATATCGTCGCGAATTAAGCGGTAAAAATACGATTTCAAAGAGGAGTTCAATTTGGGAACTTCTCTTTTTTTTGTCCCTTATTTACCCATATTTTTTGGAATAAGGTCTGGAAATTGGCGAAAAAAGTTTTTAAAATGTAAATTGGGAAGGAGATTATGAACATGATGAAACAGCAACCCCACAAAACTGTGAAAAACCATGAGCGTAAAGTCATTCAAGGCATTGGACGAAAATTCCTGGCCTCTTCTCTTTGCGCCCTTTTGAGTGTTTCGAACGGCTTGAACTGGCCGGTTTTGGCAACGGAAGCCGAAACGGATCCGGAAGTCGTCGAGCAGCAGCTGATGGAGGACGAAACCGAAATCGTTTCCGAAGAAGAAAATCCGACTGTCGGAAACGAGCAAGGACTTTGCGTCCATCATCCTTGGCACGACGCCCAATGCGGGACCGATCCGTGCCAATACCGCTGCGTTCCTTGCTTGCAGGAGGATATCGCGGAAATCATCGCCATCCTCACCGAGGAAAGCGCCGAAGAAGATCCGCTGCAAGCGGTCTACACGCGTATAGAACATGCCTACGACACGTACGTGGCGCTCAACGAGGATGAGCTCGCCCAGCTGGAAGAGGACGAGTACGCCTTCATGGAAGCGGTTTTAAGACAGGAGGAGTCTATAATTCAGTCTTTGGATGCGCTTGACCAGCAAGTCGATGAAAACGGACAAGCCGAAGCGCAAACCCTGACGCAGCTTTATCAAGAGGTGGCCGCGGCGTATGGCGCGTTCATGGAGGAGAAAGCCGGACAGGAAACGAAACCGGAAGAAGAACAAGATCCAGTGGAAGAAGGCGAACAGCCTAAAAAAGTCATTACAATGGACGATGACAACAAGGATACTTCTCAAAAGGAAAACGAGAAGGAGTCCGGCATCGCAGAGGGAGATGAAGCGCCGGATTCCACAACGCCGGATGCGACCGAGAAGAAAATGAAAATCGCCGCGGTTTCGATCAAGGACAGCACAGGTGCTGTTCAGTCGCTTGTAAGCGAGGATCAGGAAACAAAGAATGAATTTACAATGAAATACGACCGGCAGGTGACTTTGCATTTCGAAGTGGAGAGCGAGCTGAATCTGAAAAATAAAAAAGTGTCCATTACGATTCCGGATGGAATGACTGTGGTTGAATTTCCGCAAGCGGAAAAAAATGGATTTGTGGAAGATGTAACGCCAGAAAGTCTGGAGGAATTAAACAGCGAAAAAAATTTTGGAGCCTATCGACCAAAATCAGGAACGATCACGTATTCCTTAAAGGAAACGGCCCAGAACACGAGTTTTAACATTATCCTCGCCTTTGATACGACGTTGTGGAATAAGCAGTGGATTAAAGACAAGGATGGAACGAATCAAAAACCTGTAATCTCTGATGCAGTTAAAATTCAAACGTATAGCGTTGAGGGAGAAACAAAAACCGAATATGATACATTTTCTGCTGTTGGAACCTTAACAGAGGATGATAAGTTGGGGACGGGCCCATTTTTAAATGCTGTAGTACCATCTTCTAAGTATTTGATGGCGGAGAGCACGGAACCGTTTAAATTGGTGGATATTCGGTATCGACCAGATCGGTTTCAATTTAGTTTTGGAAGCTACTACGAAAGTTTTAGCATGACGATGCCATTACCGAAAAATAATGAAAAAAACACATATGCCAAACTGCATCACATTCAATCGGATAGCGGAGCGTGGAATCTGGATGATTTAGGTAAA
The DNA here is from genome assembly GCF_964018005.1 of uncultured Dubosiella sp. Lineage (NCBI taxonomy): Bacteria > Bacillati > Bacillota > Erysipelotrichia > Erysipelotrichales > Erysipelotrichaceae > Dubosiella > uncultured Dubosiella sp. Next base: position 31,971 of record NZ_CAXHOA010000016.1, on the reverse strand, counting down.
GACGAGAACACTGAGAAGTACGAGGTTGCATATAATACAACGGATAATAAAGTTACTGTAACCTGGAAAAATTTATACATCCAGGCGGATGATTATATTACCCCATATTTTGTTTGGGATAACGGAGAAGAAGCTAAAAATGGTGAAAAAGTAAGTTGGAACGGAAATATTGCAACGAGCTATAAGGACTGGAAAAATGTAGATGAATGGAAGTGTAATTCACTCTCAGTTAATCGGACCTGTGAGGTTGCTACAGCCGGACCTGTGGTAGTGAATGGAAAATCGCGTCCTCAAGGGATTGCCGCTCAGTCTGGAAATATAGATGGCGTTTTATATTATTTCGGGAAAATCGACATTGATGGAAACGGTTTAACCGATAGTGATTCGATGAACCTAGAATATTCTTATGACAATACGGATTTTGTAGGGGTGACGGTTCAGAAGATACCAGTTCCAGACAACGCAACAATTTCCGATGTTTCCTATACAATCAAAGGAAGCGATACTTCGACTCCCGTAGATGCCAATACATTGGAACATAAGGATGGATATGTTTTGTTGCGAGCTCCTGAAGGAGTCTATTTTACAAGCATAACCGCGACGGTAAGCAACTATCCTAAAGATTTTACGAGTAAGATTATTGCGCGCCTGGATGACATGGCGAGTTCAAGAAGCTCCACATTTGGAAAAATATTGAAACCAGGAGCTTATAATAACGATAATTTTTGCACATTGAAAGTAACCCCTGCCTCATCCGCTACAGCCGAAAACTCAGAAAGTGGAACACAAAAAGGGGAATCTAAGTCTTTTTCTTTAAATATAACGAATGTGACCGAAGAATCAGAGATGACTATAATAGATAAAAGTATTCCCTTAGGAATGGTCAATGCGGTGGATCCTAAGACGAATGAGAAACTACCTGTTTTGGATAAAGTTCTTTGTACAGCGGGAGAAGAGGTTGAGTTTAATGGTGTGGCCATGGCTTCTGCGTATCCTTATACAAAATATTCAATTATAACGGATCCGGAAATTATTATTCGGCTGCCGGAGAAGATTTCTATTGAAAATCTTCGACTCTATCAACAGAAAGGTAGTGCCGCGGATTATGTCTTATTTGAGAGTTCCGCGGTTGAAACCGGGAAAATCAACCAAACAGAGATTAAAGAAGGAGATTATAATTTTATTAAGCCATCAGAGAGCCAACAAAATGCGGATGCCGAGGCATTTAAAGAGTATAAAATTACTTTTAAAAATCCTACGAAGTTAGGTTGGTTTGCTGAGGATGATCTAACGCAGTACCAATTGGGAATTTCCTTTACACTGAATATTGCGCACGACGCGGATGCGATGGCGCTAGATATGCGGGAATGTATATTGGTAAAGTCTCAGGGAAAAGAAATTTACTTCGATACCGGAATGTCTAGCTGTGAAAATAGTGTTGTTGAAGTAAATGGTGAGAAATATGGAACTTTTAATAACAACACGACGAGCGGAACGAAACTGTCGATCGTCGCGGCGCGTCTTGGTCTTGATTTCACCTTTGGCGCGCGAGTGGCCGAGAAAGGGTCAGCTCTTGAATTTGATCCAACAAAGTATTCGAATTTTGAGCAGAATAAGGAAAAGGTCTACTTGAAAGATGAAAACCATGTGATCGACATGCTGTTTACCTTGGACAACAATACAGGAAGAGAATTTAGTGAAGCTGAAGCAAGAGCATTTTACTACTTTATTCCGGTGCCAAAGGCAGGAGATTTCTGGGATAGTCATATGCAAAACCGGCTGTTTGAGTTTGATATGAATTTGACTCGAGCTCCATCTTTAGACGGAGTGTCGCAAGGAAATGTTGTGGTGACTTACGCGACCGATATTGATTCAAAAGCAGAATCTAATGACTTGAAGTATTACAATAAAAAAGAGAACTATATAACAGAAAATCAATTATTAGAAGGTTGTACAACCGAAGCAGAGAAAGCGGCACAATGGAAAAAAGTGAAAATGATCCGAATTGCCGCAAAAGACGATGTGAAAAAAATATCCGAAGATGCGTATTTGGCAGTTAATATGCGTTTAGAACCGACATTCACAAAGGATCAGGACCATTTTGACGAAATGGCTGATTTGGTCGGCAGTGAAATCAACTTCGGTCCTTGTGGCGTTTCTCCTTACTCGGTCGGTGCGGCGCACAATCAGGGCCACAACCCTCTGCCTCGCATCCAAGTTGAATTTCAAACCGGTGTTATTGAAGGAAAAGTTTTTATTGATAATAATTATAATGGTATTTTTGACGAGGGTGTTGACGAGCTTTATAAAGAAAACAACGTAATGGTGAAAGCACAACACCAAAACGCGACGGTGGCCGATTCGGCTGAAACCCAGGAGCTTCAGACTGAAAATGGCGTGTTCAAATTCAGTCGGCGAAGAGCCGATACGTATGATGTGCTGATTACGAACCCGGGAAGTCCGAATGCTTCCAGTGAAAATCCATTACGATTCTCTCTGCCTGCGAATGGAAAATTTTCGTCTGCTGACCAGGGAAAAACCGCAACTGCCACGTTTGTTTTGGATAAGAACAAAACCCCGAATGATATTTCTGCGGCGCAAAAGCTTACCATCGGGCTTCAAAAGCCGCATACAGTAACGTTTAAAACGGAGAATGCGACGTTAAGTGAATCTTCAAGAAACGTTTGGCATGATGAGCAATTGGGTACAGTTCCGTTAGTTTCAGTTAATGAGGGATACCGGTTTACAGGCTGGAATGTGGATGGAGAAGATAAATTATATTCCAAGGATGAACTAAAGGCGTATAAGGTATCAAAAGATACAACCATTACGGCGGTTATCGAAAAACTTTATACGCTGACGTATGATGGAAATGGAAATACATATGGTACAGTCCCATCGCCTACGCAGCATATTGCCGGAGAGCAAGTCAAACCAGATTATACGGGAACAAATCAGTTGACGAAAGGGGGGGATACGATCTTTGCCGGTTGGAGTACAGAGTCAATTCCTCAAATCCTTACAGAAGATGACTCAGAGATAGCTAAAAAGAAAATCATCACAACCGATGTGCATACAATGCCGGAAAAGAACGTGACTCTGTTTGCCGTGTATGCCTACGATAAGAACAAGAACGGGAACCCGGATTATTACGATGACGCGGTCCGTGTCCGGTATCACGAAAACAACGATGAAATGGAAGATATTCTTTGTCCACATCATCATGTAGTGGGGGAAACAGTAGAACTTTCTGAAAATGGAACTGTGTCAGGAAACAAAGTAGAACATGATGCGTCTCAAAGTTCTATGGATTCGGAAGTAAAAACACATACATTTGAGAAGACGAGTCATATTTTCATCGGCTGGAGTACGGCCGCAATGCCGGATGTGATTGTATCGAAGGAACAGTATAACGAACTGAAAGACAGCATCAGGACTACAATCACAATGCTTCCAAAAGAAGCTGATGCAAAGGAAGGTTATACGGGTCCATACGCGGATGAAGACGGAAATACGAATGTCTACGCGGTATGGGCGGCTGACCGTAACAAAAACGGAAAACCGGATTACGAGGAAGAGCGTACGTTGACGTATGACGGAAATGCAATGAAAGGTGAAGTGACTTCTGTACCGGCTCCTGTCACAAAAACAACGGACAACAAGCCTCTGATTCCGAACGATGAAGTCCCATTAAGCACGACAACTCCGACACATTCTCCGGTGAAGAAAAATGATTCCGATCCTGAAGAGACAAATGTGATCTTTATTGGATGGACATCGGCGCCAACGACCATTATTTTTAGTCGTGAAAATACGGCTCCGGAAACAATAAAAGAAGTGACGATTGGCAATACGGACGCGACGGTTTATGCGGCTTGGGGATACGATGAAAATGAGGATGGGACAGCGGATGTTCTAGAGACGTATTTCTTAACTTATAATCTGAATGGTGGACATGGAACTCCTCCAAGTAAAGAAACTGGAATTCAAAAAGGAGCGATCGTTCTTATTAGCGAAGAAACTAAGTTTACCCGAGCGGAAAAAGAAGTCTTTGTTGGTTGGAGCTTAAAACAACACCAGGAGGCGTTTACTGCGGCTCAGGGAAATTCGATCAATGAAATCTTGATTTCCGGAAAAGAAATCCGGATGGGAACGAAAGATATTACTCTATACGCGGTTTGGGCCAAAGACAGCAACGCCAACGGCAAGCCGGATTATAAGGAGCTGGTGAAACTGATTTACAACGGCAATCCGCAATCGCAAGGCACGGTAAACAAATCGCTGCTCGACAGTGTGCACATTCCGGGAGATACGGTTTCGTTGAAAATGTCACCAAAACCGACGCATTCCAATGTCGATGGCAAACGGGTCGTGTTTATGGGCTGGACAAGAAATCCATCAACGAAAATATATGAACCAAAGGATTCGGTGGAAAATCTGAATTTGGCCTCGCAAGTCACGTTTGACAAGGATAAGAATCATGATATTACCGTCTACGCGGCCTGGGGCTACGATTTGGATGCCGAAGGAGAAACAGGGTATGGCGTGGCGGACGTCATGGAACGGTATACGCTTCGATACGATCTCAATGGCGGAAAAGGAACCTTGCCAAGTTCCCGAAACGATTTGAAGAAAAATCAAAAGGTCGATGTCGCAAGCGGAAGCTTTACCCGCGAGGCGTTGGAAACTTTCATCGGATGGAGTATGACACGCTATCCGGCAGCCGTTTCAAAGACCCCGGAGGATCTTTTGAAACCAGGCTCTTCCATTGCAGTCAACGCCCATACGACGATTTACGCGGTTTGGGCGGATGATAAAAATGGAAATGGAACGCCGGATGGCGAGGACGAGGCGCTGCACGTGACGTACCATTCGAATACCGAACAAGAGAAGGCGGAAAACTGTACGCATCACCATGTGGCCGGAGAAACATGCGCGTTATCGGCCACTGCGCAAGCGCTTGGCTTTGCCAAAGAAAACGCCGTATGGATTGGCTGGAGCAAGACCAGAACCGATTTGATCACGACCGCAGCCGGGGAAAAGAAAGCGGAGCTGGTGGATCAATTCACCTTGCAAGAAACCGGAAACGACGTGTATGCGGTGTGGGCTGCCGATAAAAATAAAAACGGAACGCCGGATTATGAAGAGGATGGATACCAGATTCTTTACAACGCCAACAACGAAAGCGGTTTGGTCGTTCAATGCGGGCATCATCATGTGAACGGGGAAATCGTAAAGCTGTATACGCCAAAAGAAAATCTTTTCGGCAGCGAGAAGGACATTCCGGCGACCGCGCCTTACACGTTCACGATGGACAACGCGGTTTTAATGGGCTGGAGCCAGACTCCGGTAAATTCCATCATCCAAACCGAGGAGGAGTTCGCGAAAGTACCAGTGGTGGAAAACGTGCCGGTCAAAGATTCGCATGTCCAAGTGTACGCGGTGTGGGCGGTGGACAAAAACAACAACGCCATCCCGGACTGGAAGGAAAAAAACGCGGTATATCCGCTAAACTATGATCCAAACACTTCGGAAAGCGTGGAGAACATGCCGGAGCTATCCCAGCATTTAGCCGGGGAGAAAGTGAAGCTGAACGAAAAAATCCCGACAAGAGAAGAAAGGAACGGGATCCAGATTTTATTTGCGGGCTGGAGTGAAACGCAAAGCACAAACGTGCTCATGGCGGGCTCCAAAGCGCCAGAGTTTGTGTCGATGGATTTGTTCGTCATGCCGGCAAAAGCGACGACCTTGTATGCGATTTGGGCGGAAGATCGCAACGGCAATGGCATCGCCGATTATTTGGAACGCTCGTTCCGGCTGGAATATGACGCCAACCCGATTCAGGATAAAGTGCAAAACATGCCGAAAAACAGCGAGCATCAAGTGCCAGGCGAACTGGTCGCTCTGCAAGGAAGGCCAACCCACGAGCCGGTCGAAAGCAAGGCGGTCGTCTTCCTTGGCTGGACGCTGGAGCCGACCCGGAACATTTACGAAGCGAAAGACCGCATGCCGCAAACCATACAAACGATTCGGTTCGGAAGCGAGAATGTGAAAGTTTACGCGGCCTGGGGCTATGACTCGAACGAGGATGGCACCGCCGATGTGCTGGACACTTATTCCGTGACGTACGATTTAAATGGCGGCCTGGGAACGGCGCCGCAGGAAACTGCACACAAGGCGGGCGAAAAATTTCCAATGCGCCACAGCGCGGATTTGACAAAACAAGACGCGGTTTTTGCGGGCTGGAGCGTCCGGAAGATATCCGGAGTTTTGGATGAAAACGCAGATACGAAAACGATCGAATCCATTATTACGGCAGACGAGTACGAGATGCCCGCCCAAGCGGTGACGTTTTACGCGGTTTGGGCCAAAGACGCCAACGCCAACGGGAAACCGGATTATGCCGACAACGCGGTACACGTACGCTACCACTCCAACAACGGCGAAAATGTGGATGTGATTTGTCCACACCACCATGTGGTTGGCGCCAACGCCAAGCTTTCCACGACGGCGAATACGATTTGGGGATCCCTCGTTTCCCATGGCGAAAAAGTTGCCGGCAAGATAGAAGCGCACGCTTTCAAGAAAGACAACGCGGTGTTTGTCGGCTGGAGCACGCGGGCGTTCCCGGCCGACATCAAAACGCAAAAGGAATACGACGCGCTTCAAGCGGAAATCTTTACCGAAATGGAAATGAAACGGACAGGCAATGACGTCTACGCCGTATGGGCCGTCGATTTGGATGGCGACAAAGTTCCGGATTACGAAAAAGAATATTTGGTGACGTATGCCGGCAACGGGCAGAGCGCGGGCCATGTCCCGCCATCCGCCAACTATCAAGAAGGTGACGTATTCCCGATTGCGTACACGTCCGACCTTCAAAAAGAAGGCGCGATCTTTGCGGGCTGGAGTGAAAACCAAATCGAAACGATTTTGAAAGCGGACACCGAACAAGCGCTGATCCGTTCGATCGTGACGCAGGATACGTACACGATGCCCAACCGGAATGTGACGTTTTACGCGGTGTGGGCCGAAGACAAAAATGGCGATCTCGTTCCCGATTATGCCGAACACGCGGTTCAAGTCCGTTATCACGCCAACCTTGGCCAATCGGAAGAAGCCGTGATTTGTCCGCATCATCATATTGTCGGCACCGACTCGGAATTGTCGTCAGCTGCCGAACATTTGTATGGGCGAACGGAAACGGACGAAACGATCAAAAACCACAGCTTTCAAAAGGAAAACGCCGTCTTTATTGGCTGGAGCAAACAGCCGGTTTCCCAAGACATTCAAACGATGGCGGAATTAAAAACGCTGACTTTGTTGTCGAAAGTGACCATGCAAGCCGACGGCAACGACGTGTACGCCGTATGGGCCGCCGACACCAATCAAAATGGCGTCCCGGACTATCAGGAGCAAATTCATCTGCTCTACGATGCCAATGGCGGCCATCCGGACTCTGTGCCGGTCGACACGACGAACTACTTTGCCGGAACGAATGTTCAACTCGCAAACAAGCCGGTTCCAGCGCACGACGACATCGACGGGGTTCCTGTGCGATTCATCGGCTGGACGAAAGAACAGGCGCAAGCCATCTTCAAACGCGGCGACGAAGCGCCAACAACGATCGACGCGATTCGTCTGGATCGCCAGAACGTAACCGTCTTCGCGGCCTGGGGCTACGATGAAAACAAAGACGGCACGGCCGACGTGCTCGAAACGTACACGCTTTCCTACGATTTGAACGAAGGGCGCGGGAAAGCGCCCCAGACACAGAAAGGGATGCGAAAGGGCGAGGAAATCGACTTGCCGCAAACAAGGGAATACACCCGGAACGCAAACGAGGTTTTCGCCGGCTGGAGCTGGACGGTCCGGCCAGACGCGCTAACCGCCGCCGACAAAGAGGAAGCCGAACGACTAATCGTGCGCAAAGCGACGATGCCCGCTAAAAACAGCACGCTCTACGCCGTGTGGGCCAACGATCGAAACGGTAACGACATCGCCGACTATCTGGAACGCCCGCTCGCCCTTGTCTTTGAGCCAAACGCGCAGGCCGGTGGAACCGTTTGGCGCCTGCCGGCAAAAGAAACCGGACATATCCTTGGAGAAACGGTTTCGCTCAGCCAAGCCAAACCGGTCCACGATCCAGTCAAAAAGAAAGCGGTTGTCTTCGTCGGCTGGACCCGCAAGCCGGTCGAAATGATCTTGAGCCGGCTGGACACGCCGCCTGAAACAATCGACAAAGTGACGTTTGGCAGCCAGGATCTTCGCGTCTTTGCGGCTTGGGGCTACGACGAAGACGGCGATGGTATGGCCGACGTGCTCAACCGGTACGCGTTGCGATACGACGCCAATGGCGGAACCGGCCAAGTTCCTGCCGCGCAAGACCATCGTCAGGGCGACACGTTCGCCCTCGCCTATCCAGCCGATTTGACGAAAAAGAACGCGATCTTCGCCGGCTGGAGCGAGAGCAAAATCACAGCCGTCCTCGATGAAAACGCCGACAAGGAAACTTTATCGAAAATTATTCAGGACGCCGAACGGACGATGCCGGCCAAATCCCTTACGCTCTATGCCGTCTGGGCGCGCGACGCCAACGGCAACGGCAAGCCGGACTACGCCGACGATGCGGTTCCAGTGCGCTACCACTCCAACAACGCGCAAAGCATGGACATTGTCTGCGCCCACCATCACGTGGCCGGCGCCACCGTCAAGCTCTCTTCAAGCGCTGTCGACTTGTATGGCCGGCGGACCGCGCACAACGGCGAAGCCAAAGGCGAAGTCGGACGATACACCTTCACGAAGGATAAAGCCGTCTTTATCGGCTGGAGCGCGAAGGCGTTCCCGAAAGACATTGAAACCCAGGCGCAATACGACCAACGCAAAGAAGACATTTTCACGGAAATGGAAATGAAAAAGAAAGGCAACGACGTCTACGCGGTATGGGCTCTCGATTCCAACGACGACGGCAAACCGGACTATCAGGACCGGTACGCGCTCGTCTATGACGGCAACGGCAAGACGTCCGGCACGCTGCCAGCCGTCATTGAATACGGCGCGGGCACGATCGTTCCAGTCGCTCAAGTCGAAAACTGGAAAAAAGGCGACGCCGTCTTTGCCGGCTGGAGCGAAACGCCAGTCGATCAAATTTTGGACGACGATCCGGATCCGGACTTGTACGCGTCGATTTTGATGACCTACGAGTACACGATGCCAAAGCATGACGTCACCTTGTACGCGGTATGGGCGCACGATACGAACCATGACGGCACGCCGGATTTCGCGCAGCGCGCCGTGCACGTCCGCTACCATTCGAACAACGAGCAAAACATTGAGCTGGAATGCGTTCACCACCACATCGTCGGCATGCAAGCCTCCTTGTCCAGAACCGCCAGGGATTTGTACGGACACGCCCAAACCAAAACGCGGTCCGCCGCGGGGTTACAGCACTATTCGTTTACCAAAGACAGCGCGGTGTTCATCGGCTGGAGCTTGAAGCCGGTCGACCACGTCATCGCGACGAGCGACCAATACGAAACGATTGAAAAGACGTTGTTGTCCGAAATGAAAATGAAAGAGCAGGACAACGACGTGTACGCGGTGTGGGCGCAAGATCGCAACCGGAACGGCGTACCGGATTATGCGGAAACCGTCCGCGTCCGCTATCACGCCAACGCCAACACCGATGCGGTGCAAAACATACCAAGCGACGACGCTTTCCACATTCCGGGCGACACGCTTAAGCTTGCAGGAAATCCAACCCACCAAAACGTGGCGGGCAAAGCCGTCGTCCTGCTGGGCTGGCTGCGCGAGCCGCACGCGATCTTTACGCGCGACGACCAGGATCCAACCGACGATCTCGTGCAGGAAATCACGTTTGGGCGCGACGATATCGACGTCTATGCGGCCTGGGGCTACGATGAAAACGGCGATGGCAAAGCCGATGTGCTCGACACGTACACCTTGGCTTACGACGCCAACGGCGGCACGGGCTTTGTACCGCGTCCGCAAGCCGGCATGGCGAAAGGAGAGCGCGTTTCGCTTCCAAAAGAGGCGGATTTGACCCGCGCCGACGACGAGGTATGGATTGGCTGGAGCTTAAAGCCGTACGAGGCCGCGTTCAGCGCGACCGAAGGCAGCCAGGCGCAAACCGCGCTTCTTGCCGCTGATTCGTTCACGATGCCTTCCGCCAACCAAACGCTTTACGCTGTCTGGGCGCAAGACCAAAACCAAAACGGCGTCGCCGACTTTGAGGAGATGGTCCATGTCCGCTACGCGAAAAACGCGGCCGAAGGCGGCAGCGTCCATGGCATGCCGTCCGCAAGCATCCACTTGCCAGGCGACGTCGCGGCGCTCAGCCTGAAAACGCCAACGTATACCGACAACGACGGCCGGCGAGTTCTCTTCCTTGGCTGGACGCGCGAAGCCCACGCGATCTACACCCGCCAGGATCCGGATCCGACGTCTGCGCTTCTGCGCGAAATCGAACTGGGAAAACGCGATGTCACCGTTTATGCGGCCTGGGGCTACGACGCCAACAAAGACGGCAAAGCCGACGTGTTCGAAACGTATTCGCTCACGTACGACTTGAACGGCGGCACAGGCCGCGTGCCGGCGCCGCAAACCAACGTCGGCAAAGGAACGATTCTCGCTTTGACGAAAGAAAAGAACTTTACCCGCCATGAGGGCGAGACATTCGCCGGATGGAGCCGGCAAAAGCTGGAACAAGCGGTCGACGATGGTCAAAGCGTCGGGCTGGAAGGAAAAGAGCTGGAAATGGGCGCGGAGGACGTGATGCTGTACGCGGTATGGAAACGCGATCCAAACGTGATCATCCGCTACACGGTTTCCTACGACTTGAATGGCGGCCAAAACGTCGCCAGCGCAAGCTACGCACCAGAAACGATGCCGGCAGGAACCGTGTATCGCGTTCAAGCCGCGCCGGCGCGCCAAGGCTACGCTTTTACCGGCTGGAAGACAAACGACGGAAAAATCGTGCAGCCATTCGATTCGCTCACGATTACTGGCAACATCCAGCTGACAGCCCAATGGCGCAAGGAAGGCGGCAGCGCCCAAGCGGGCCGGACGCCGTCATCCAGAAAGCCGTCCGCGCGCGCCGCGCACTCGACCGATACCGGACAAACCACGCGTCGCGCGTTGTGGATGACGCTGCTTGGCGCTTCCGGTCTTGTTGCGGCCTGCTTGGCGTATCGAAAAAAACAAAAACGGAAATAATCGAGAATGATTCGAAACAACCAGAACGAACGGCAGGAATCCATCCGGATCCTGTCGTTTTTTTCTGTTTGGAGCATTCCAAAATCGCTTTGAACCGGCGGCCGGTATAATGAAAATCGAGGTGATAGAAATGAACGGAAAAAAAGGATTGGTTCTTGGAGGCGGCGGCGCCCGCGGCAGCTACGAAGTCGGCGTGTGCATGGCGCTCAAAGAACTTGGGTATACGTTTGACGTGGTGACTGGCGTCAGCATTGGCGCGCTGATCGGCGCCATCGTCGTGCAGGATGGCGTGGACCGGCTTGTGCCGTGGATCTCGAACATGCGCCAGTCCTCGTTGTCGAACAACTTGTTTGTCTATCCCAATCAGTACAACGCGAAATCGTTCATCCGGCGGGATTTCAACGAGTTTTTAGAGCAATTCATGAAGGGGGGGCCGGACGTGTCCGGTCTGCAAAACGAGTATTTAAAAATCTTCGACTATGACGCGTTTCAAAACGCGCCCGTCGACTTTGCGTGCTTGTCGTTCAATCTCAACCAAAACAAGCTGGTCGCTTTTGAGAAAAAGGACATGGGGCCGGAAGACTTCGTTCCCAAGCTGTTTTCGAGCACGGCGTATTTTCCGGCGTACCAGCTTATTCGAATCGGGGAGGACTACTATGCCGATGGCGGCTATGAACAAACGCTGCCCGTCGACCAGTGCGTGAAAATGGGCGCAGAGGATCTTGTTGTCGTCGACTTAGCCGAACCGGGAGAGAAGGTCGCGAAAATCAGCACGCCCCACATCCGCATTCGTCCGCTGATGAAGTTGCACTCGGTGTTGGACTTCGAAGCCAAGGACATGGTTCCTGAAATGCGGGAAGGGTATTTTGAAACGCTTAAATATCTCGACCAGGCGCCCGGTTACTTGTACACGTTTTTCGAAGAGGACTGGAAGCTGATGCAGCGGGTGGAGAAAGCGTGCTTGAAGCTGCTTTTGCGCGAAGGACGCATTGGTATGCTGACCCAGTTCAACGACGCGATGGAAATGGTGTACGACTACTTTTTGCATTTCCAGCCGCAGCCGCTCAAAAACAAATACAGCGACGATTACATTGTCGGCCGTCTGCTTGAGGTGCTCGGCATTTTGTGCAACATTCCCATGGAGCGCCAGTATCATTTCAAAGATTTCCTGCGTCTGATTCTGGCCCACTTCAACCATTTTTACGAGGATCCCAACAAAGTCGAGTACCCGTGGCGCTTCGAGGCGATGGAACGAAAAGGCGTCCAGGACTATGTCGTGTTTTTCCATTCGGCGCTTTTGTATTTCCATGGCAGCCTGCCGCCGGCGTTCGACTGCATGAAGGAAAAATTCGCCCCGTGCTTTTATGTCGCCCAGGCGTGGCGCGTCATGGAAACGACGCAGATCCTTCTTGAACTTTAGCGGTTTTTGGATATAATGGATTTAATGCTGTGAAGAGACAGAGTACATGGGCGCCGATCGCGCAGAGAGAAACTGGCTGGTGAAAAGTTTCGGACCGGTCCATGGAATACACCTCGGAGCTTCGATACGACGTATACCTGCGTTAAAGGTTCGAGAGCCTGTTTCAAACAGGAAAAAAGGTGGTACCGCGTTTATGACGTCCTTTTACGAGGACGTTTTTTATTTTGGAGGAGAAGGAAACTATGAATTTATTTGACGAATTGAAATGGCGGGGGTTGATCGACAACGTGACTTCGCCCGAAATCGAAGACGAAATCAACAACGGCGAGCTGACGTTTTACATCGGCACGGATCCGACGGCGGACAGCTTGCACATTGGACACTATTCCTCGCTGCTCATGGCCAAGCGCCTGCAACAGCATGGACACCATCCCATCATGCTGGTCGGCGGGGCGACCGGATTCATCGGCGATCCGAAAGCGACCGGCGAGCGCAACATGCTCACCCCTGAAGTGCTGCAAGCCAACTACGACGCCCTCCACCGGCAAATTAACGCGCTATGGGGCTTCGACATGGTCAACAACCTCGACTGGACCAAGGATATTTCCATCATCGACTTTTTGCGCGACTATGGAAAGCACTTCAACGTCAACTACATGATCAACAAGGAAACGGTCAAGAAAAGACTGGACTCGGGCATCAGCTACACCGAGTTTTCATACATGATTTTGCAGTCGCTCGACTTTTTGCATTTGTATCAGGAAAAAAACTGCCGTATGCAAATCGGGGGGCAGGATCAGTGGGGCAACATCACGTCCGGTCTGGAGCTCATTCGTAAAAAATGCGGCAACGACGTGAAATGCTTTGGATTGACGATGCCGCTCATCACCAAGGCGGACGGAACGAAGTTTGGCAAAAGCGAAACCGGCACCGTGTGGCTGGACGCGAAAAAAACGTCGCCTTACGAGCTGTACCAGTTTTTGTTCAACACGGAAGACGACAAAGTCATTGAATATTTGAAAAAGCTGACGTTCCTGTCCGTCGAGCAAATCGAGGAGCTCGAACGCTCCTTGCGCGAGGAACCGCACAAGCGCAACGCCCAAAAGGCGCTCGCCAGCGAAGTGGTGCGCGACTTGCACAAAGAGGAAGGACTTCAGGCGGCGCTTTCCATCACGCAGGCGCTCTTTAGCGGCAAGCTGAGCGAGCTGGACGAAAGCATGCGCAAGGACGCCATCATGAACATGGAAAAACTGAGCGCGCCGGCCGGTCTGACGCTGCTCGACTTGCTCGTCGACACGAAAATCGCCGCCAGCAAGCGGGAAGGACGCGAGTGGATCAAAGGAAACTCGATCGCGGTCAACGGCGTGAAAGTCACCGATCCCGACACGCGCATGACGCAAGAGCAGGCGTACATCGACAACGATTTAATTATCCGCCGCGGCAAGAAACGCTATTACTGCGTCGCTTTGGAAGGATAGCCAGTCAAACGGGAAGCCGGGTCTTTCCGTTTTTTTGTGTTTTCTTCACGACGCTGCGAGGAAGCGGTGGTATACTTTTATTGAGGTGATGTTCATGTGGATCCTGATCATCCTGCTTATCGTGGCCGCGACGGCAGGGCTTTTGTTTTTGATCGGCCATGTGTTTTACAGCGTGTGCCTGTACATGAAAAACGACAAACAGTATATCACCGGACCGATCGTGATGGACAAGCGCACCCAGAAATATGAAAAAATCTTTTTGACTTACGGCCCGCAGGATGTGTACTTGACGAACCGCCAGGGATTGCGGCTGCATGGCATCGAAGTGGACCAGCACGCCAGCAAATGGGCGATTCTCATGCACGGGTACATGGGCCGCAACGGCGAGCTTGTCGATGTCGCCGACTTCTTTTTGGAAGAAGGCTACAATGTCCTGTCCCTTTCGCAGCGCGCCCACAACAAAAGCGAAGGCAAGGCGGTCAGCATGGGATATTACGAGAGCGACGACCTCGTGGACTGGATCCGGTACGTCGTGCAAAAAGATCCAAACTGCTCCATCGTGCTGTATGGCGTGTCCATGGGGGCCGCTACCGTGATGATGAGCCTGGCTAAAAACCTGCCCGCCAACGTCAAGGCGTGCATCGAGGACTGCGGCTACACGAGCGCGTGGGACGAATTCTCGTACCAACTAAAAAAGATGGCGCATTTGCCACCTTTTCCAGTTGTTCATGTCGCGAGTCTGATTACGAAACTGCGCGGCGGTTTTCGGTTCAAAGACGCCGATCCGCTTGGCGCGGTGCACCGTTCGCACATTCCGACGCTGTTCATTCACGGAACGAAAGACGAGTTCGTTCCAACGCATATGGTGTTCAAGTTGTACCATTTCGCCCATTATCCCAAACAGCTGCTGCTCATCGAGGGCGGGGAGCACGCCATCGCCCGCTATCAAGATCCCGCGCTGTATTTTTCCACGCTTCGCGAGTGGATTCACACGTATGTGTGATTCTTGCCTTGCCACGTGTCCCATTCGACCATCCGCTGATCAATCGCGTTGAGAACGATGGTCTTTTTTAATGTCCATTCCGGCGCGATAAGCTCGCTTTGAATCGCGTCGCCGGTCAGCCGCTCCACGATCATGTCGGCAGGCAGGCATTCCAGCTGGCGCACGACGACATCGACATACGCCTGGCGGCTGAGCAGCGCAAAGGGATGATGGACGAAGTCGGCGCCCATCTTCGAGTTTTTGACGATATGCAGCATATGGATCTTGATGGCGTCGGGACGGGCCGCCGCCACCTGTCTGGCGCTTTCCAGCATGTCATCCTCGCTCTCGCCGGGAAGGGAGTTGATGAGATGGACACACGTTTTGATCGGTGTGCGTTTTAACCGTTCGATCCATTGAAAAACGATGGCGGAATCGTGGGCGCGGTTGAGCGCGTCCATCGTTTTGTCGTGGACGCTTTGCAAGCCCAGCTCGATCCACACTTCTTTTTGTTTGGCTCGTTCGGCCAAATAGGCGACGATTTCCTCGCTTAAACAATCGGCCCGGGTCGCGATACACACGCCTTGCACGTCGTCGCGCGCAAAAAACGGGTCGTAAATCGCCTGCAATGTTTCCAGCGGCGCGTACGTGTTCGTGTACGACTGGAAATACGCGAAGCCAAGGCAGTCCGGCCATTTTTGCCGCATCCGCCCCAGCCCTTCCTCGTACTGTCTGGACAGCGTGTCGAAGAAGGCGGGAATGGAGTCGCCCGAGCCAAGAGACGAGCAAAAGGCGCATCCGCCCACGCTTTTGGTTCCGTCGCGGTTAGGACAGGTGAACCCGGCGTTCAGCGGGACTTTCGCGACTTTTTTTCCGTACTTCTTTCGAAAATAGTGGTCGATCGTATAGTAGCGCTTATTCGTGTGGGAATACGGAAACGGATTGGTTTTGACTTGATTCGGTTTTCTCATAGCGAGCGGCCGATGACGTGGGCGATCGCTTTGCCTTTGGCGATCAAATCGTTGAACTTGGCCGGCTTCAAGCTTTGCGCCCCGTCGGACCACGCGTTTTCCGGATCGTCGTGCACTTCGATGATCAAACCGTCGGCTCCCGCGGCGATCGCGGCCAGCGAAAGCGACTCGATCAGTTTATAGTCGCCTGCCGCGTGGGACGGGTCGATGATGATTGGCAAATGGGTGCGCTCTTTAATGATCGGAATGACGGCGAGATCAAGCGTGTTGCGGGTGTACGTTTCAAAGGTTCGAATGCCGCGCTCGCAGAAGATGACGTTCGGATTGCCTTCGGCCATGATGTATTCGGCGGCCATGATCCACTCCTCGATCGTGTTGCACAAGCCGCGCTTGAGAAGGACCGGCTTTTTGGTGCGGCCTACCGCCTTGAGCAAGTCGAAGTTTTGCATGTTGCGGGCGCCGATTTGGATAATATCGACGTATTGGACGAATTCATCGAGCTTGTCGATGGACATGAGCTCGGATACGACAGGCAGACTGGTCGCCTCTTTGGCTTTGACTAAATCGAGAACGCCCTCGGTTCCCAGCCCCTGGAAGGCGTACGGGGAAGTTCTTGGCTTGTAGGCACCTCCGCGCAGCATGTCGGCGCCCGCCTCTTTGACTTCCTTGGCGATGCGCACGATTTGTTCTTCGCTTTCTACCGAGCAGGGTCCGCCGATAAGGACGATTTTTTTGCCGCCAATCAAAATGCCGTCCACGTTCACGATCGTGTCTTCGGGATGGAACATGCGGTTGGCGAGCTTGTACGGCTGGGCGACGCGCTGGACGTTCGTGACGATCGGATTGGCCTGGATGTTTTTCTCGTCGACTTTGGATGTGTCGCCAACAAGGCCGAACACGTTGTAGTTGGCGCCCTGGATGAACGTGACTTGCAGGTCCTGGCTTTCGAAACGGCGCAGCAGCTTGTCGACTTCGGCCTGAGGCGCGGATTTTTTCAATGTGATAATCATAACTTTCCTCCTTGATATGAATCTGAAAAGAAAAAGGCATTCCATTGCGGGAAATGCCTTTTTGGAACACCTGCTGAAAAATCAAACGGCGAAGGTTTGATGCTGCGGGTGTTAGTGGATAAATCGAAAGGATTTTGTCGGATTCATGGGTTCAGTGTATCGAAATTTTCATTTTTTTTCAAGCGCTTTTGAAAACGGAAACCGACGTATCGCAAAAAACGTGTGGCGAAAATGGATGAAAAAGTGTCTTTTACGCATGAAAGCGCTTAAAGTTTCGCCAATACCGGAACATTGTGGTAAAATACAAGTAACCAAAGGATCGTTGGATCCTATACAAGGAGGTATTGAGTATGAAAGTCAATATTGTTGGAAAAAACATCACAGTGACGGAGGCGATCGCGGAAAAGATCAAGAAAAAGCTGACCGTACTCAACAAGTACTTCATCATCGACGATGACGATACGGCCAATGTTTTGATTCGTACATACCCTACAAAACAAAAAATTGAAATTACGATTCCGACGCGGTTCGCGATTTTGCGGGCCGAAGTAAGCGACGACGATTTGTATCGCGCGATCGACCGGGCCATTGACAAGCTGGAGGATCAGGTTCGCCGGCAAAAGACGCGCATCACGAAAAAGAACTCGCATCCGCTTTCGGAAGCGTTCCTCGATCTGGAACTGTTCGACGAGGAGGAAGTGAGCGACGACGAGATCGTCCGGACCAAATCCATTGTTCCTGAATTGATGTCGCTTGACGAGGCCATCACGAAGATGGAGCTGCTCGACCATGATTTCTTCATTTACACCGACGACGAGACGAACAAGATCGCGGTCGTGTACCGCCGCCACGATGGAGGTTATGGTTTGATCGAAACCGAATAAGCAAAAGCCCGATTCGGGCTTTTTATTTTTTTTTAGATTTTTAGTTTTTTAATTTCCCGAGTTGTGATATAGTCATATGTGCAATGCGTGCATTGCGGATTTCCAGTGAAGAAGAGTTTACATAATCAAAAAATGAGACACGCGAATGGTCTGGAGAATAGGTTTTAATTCCTTTCCTTCGAAAAAACTGTGTTATAATTATGTACGATAAGGAGGTTTATCACATGGGATTTATAGATAAAGTCAAAGAATTTGTTGCTCCGATTGATGAGAGTGAAGAAGAAAACTCTGTATACGAAACTCAAACGGTACGCAAAAGCGAAGTTGACGTAGAACCTCAAAGCCAGTATGAAAGACCTAAAAACCGTTCGAACGCATCCACTTTAAATCCAAATACAAAGATGGTTTTGTTTGAACCAAGAAGTTTTGGAGAAGCGGAAGAAGTTGGTCTTCGTCTTAAAGAGGGGCGCGCGGTCGTTGTGAATCTACATAAATTGGATCGTGAATACGCACAGCGCACGATTGATTTCCTGACCGGTGTCGTATTCGCGCTGGATGGCAAGATCCAGAAAATCGGACAAAACGTTATTTTGTGCTCACCGCAGCAGATTGGCGTTTCCGGACAGATCTCCCTGGGTGATCCAGACGATCTAGACGAAGCGTAATCCGCCAAGTCCATTGGCACTTTACCGTCCAGCCGGGCGGCTTTTTTTTGGAATGGAGGCAAAAAATGATCAGACAAGGACATGAATGGTTTATCGCGAAAATCAAGGATATGACCGCGCTGTGTCAGCGTCGCCAGCAGCCGGTTACGACCGGGTTTCTCACCCTGGCCGAGCAGGAAATCGTCAAGACGCTCGCCGGAAACCAGCTGACGCTTCAAATGAATGGCGGCTATGAGGACGCGGAACGCAAAATCGCGCGGCTTTCCCCGTATCCGTGCCAGGCGCCAAACGTATGCGTTTTGACGGCGCGCTACGATGGGCGCTTTGGCAAGGCGCTGACCCACAAGGATATTTTGGGCGCGCTCATGCACTTGGGCATCGAGCGGGAAACGATCGGGGATTTGCTGGTGATGGAAGAGCGGCTGTACATTTTTTGTACCGAGGGGATGGCGGACTACATCGCCTCGTCTTTGACGCAAATCGGCCGGCACAGCGTTTCCTTTTCGGAAGGGGAGGTCGGCGAGCCATTGCGCATCATGCGCGAGCAAATCACGGTCAACGTGGCGGGACTGCGGCTCGATGCCGTCGTGGCGGCCTTAGCCCATTGCTCGAGAGCGAAAGCGAAAGCGATGCTCAAGCAGGGACTTGTGAAAGTCAACGATGTTGTGCTTGATGAAAACAGGCAGATGTGTAATAATGACTTTGTTTCTATCCGCAAAATCGGACGGTTCCGCTTTCTCGACGTGGTCAGCACGACAAGAAAAGACCGGTTCGTGCTGCGGTTTGAAAAGTATATGTAGGCAATGAGAAAGACGCGTCGTCTGCCGCCGACCATGATCAGAGAGCGCTCGCACCGGTGAGAGAGCGTGATGGAACAGGCAGGGGGTATCCCTTTCGAGCTGGCATGCCGAACGAAAAGTAGGTTTGCCCGGAACAGGCCGTTACCCTGTCGAGTGCCCGGAGCTTCCGGGAACCTTGGTGGTACCGCGTGATTGACGTCCTTGGAACAGGACGTCTTTTTTTTGTTGAACAGGAGGGAGAACACATGGATTACAAAGACACATTGCATATGCCGAAAACCGGCTTTGAAATGCGTGGAAATCTCACGAAGAAAGAACCGAAATACCAAAAACGCTGGCAGGAGGAGCAGTTGTACGACAAGATGCTGGCGCGCCGCGAAGACGCGAAGCCGTTCGTGCTGCATGACGGCCCTCCATACGCCAACGGAGACATTCACCTGGGACACGCCTTGAACAAGATTTTGAAGGATGTCATCAACAAGTCGAAGTTCATGGAAGGCTACAAGGTACCTTACATTCCAGGATGGGACACGCATGGCCTGCCAATCGAGACAGCGGTCACGAAGCTGGGGTACGACCGCAAGAAAATGGACATCGCGGCGTTCCGAAAAGTATGCTACGACTACGCGATGGAGCAAGTCGAAAAACAAAAAGCGGGCTTTTTGTCGCTTGGAAGCATCGGGGACTACGACCATCCATACATTACCTTGACGAAAGATTTTGAAGCGGAACAAATCCGGATCTTTGGAAAGATGGCGATGGAGGGCCTTATTTATAAAGGGCTGAAGCCGGTATACTGGTCGCCATCAAGCGAATCGGCGCTGGCCGAGGCGGAAGTCGAATACAAAGACATCAAGTCGCCGACCATTTTTGTGAAATTCCAAGTCAAAGACGGCAAAGGCGTGCTGGATACGGATACGCATTTCGTCATCTGGACGACGACGCCTTGGACCATTCCGGGCAACAAAGCCATCGCCCTGCATCCAAACATGGAGTACGCCCTGGTCGATACCGACCACGGCAAGCTGGTCGTGCTTCGCGAACTGGTGGAAGATCTCATGCCAAAATTCGGCGTGGAGCAATACCAAATCACGCAAACGTTCCAGGGCAAGGAACTGGAGCTCATCACGACGACGCATCCGCTCTATCCGGAAAAGGAAAGCCTGGTCGTGCTCGCGGACTATGTGACGGCCGACGCCGGAACAGGCTGCGTCCATACGGCACCGGCGTTTGGTGTAGACGACTTTAACACCGGCATGCGGTACGGACTGGCCATGGATGTCAACGTCGACGAGCAAGGAAAGCTGATGGCGGGAACAGGCGCCAATTTGGAAGGCTTGTATGTGGAGGACGCTAACAAAGTCGTCACCCAGACATTGGACGAGCTGGGCGCGCTGCTCAATTTGACGTTTATCACGCACTCCTATCCGCATGACTGGCGGACGAAAAAACCAATCATTTTCCGGGCGACGACGCAATGGTTCGCTTCGATCGACAAAATTCGCGACCAGCTCCTTGAGCAGATCCACTCGATTTCGTGGGTTCCGGCGTGGGGAGAGGGTCGCATGCACAACATGATTGCCGACCGTGGCGACTGGTGCATTTCCCGGCAGCGTCTGTGGGGCGTTCCGATTCCGATTTTCTATGGCGAGGACGACACGCCGATCATGGATCAAAACGTGTTCGACCACGTGGCAGACTTGTTCGCCGAGTTTGGCTCGAATGTGTGGTTTGAGAAAGACGCCGACGAGCTGCTGCCGGCTGGCTACACGAACGAGCATTCGCCAAACGGCATCTTCCGCAAGGAAACGGACACGATGGATGTCTGGTTTGATTCGGGATCGTCGCATACCGGCGCGATGATCGGGCGCGGTCTTGGCTATCCGGCTGATTTGTATTTTGAAGGATCGGATCAGTACCGCGGCTGGTTCAACTCGTCGCTCATCGTCGGAACGGCTGTGTATGGGCAGGCGCCATACAAGCAGGTGCTTTCGCATGGCTTCGTCATGGACGAAAAAGGCGTCAAGATGTCCAAATCGCAATGGAACGCGGTGGCGCCAGGCGAGATCACGAAAAAGTTCGGCGCGGATATTTTGCGTCTGTGGGCGACGAGCGTCGACTACCAGGCCGATTGCTCGATGGGACAAAACATCTTGAAACAGGTGGCGGAAAACTATCGGAAAGTGCGCAACACGTTCCGCTTCCTCATGGCCAACCTGGATAACAACACCTTCACGAAAGCCGATCTTGTACCAACCGGCGAACTGAGCCCGCTGAACACGTATGTGCTTGTGAAGCTCAACCGCGTGGCACAGGAGTGCATCAAGGCGTATGACGAGTACCGGTTCGCGGACGTTGTCAGCCAGTTGACGAATTTCATGACCAACGAGTTGTCCGCCTACTATTTGGATTACACGAAAGACATTTTATACATTTTAAATGTGGACGATTCGCAGCGTCGGCAGGTGCAAACCGTTTTGTATTTGTGCCTCGATGTGCTGACAAGACTGTGGGCGCCGATTCTTTGCCATACGACTGAGGAAGTCAACGACTTCATGCATTTCGACGACGAGTCGATTCACTTGAGCTCGTTTGCGAGCGTGGATCTCGATGTCGATGCCAACCGCCTCGTCGAACAAATGGGCAAGCTGCTGGCAGTGCGCAAAGACGTGCTGAAAGCGCTCGAAATCGCCAGAGCGGACGGCTTGATCAAAAAATCGCTGGAAGCTTCGATTCGTTTGTTTGTCAGCGACGAAATCAGAGCGCTGTTTGAAGAAATCGTGCCAAATCCGGCGCAGTGGCTGATCGTGTCCGGCGTTGAATTTGTCGAGGAGCCGTTGACGGCTTTCGACGTGTGCGGCGTGGAAGTAGAGAAGGCGAAAGGCCATGTGTGCCCTCGCTGCTGGAACTACACGGAAAGCGAACACGAAGACGGATTGTGCGACCGATGCGCGCAAATTTTAAATCTCGAATAAAAAAAAGAGCAAGATTTTCGGATCTTGCTTTTGGTGTTATACTAAAAAGACAAAGAAAGGGAGGATTTTGAGTATGAGTGGCTTTTTTGGGGTTGCCTCAAAAGAAAGTTGTGTACTGGATTTGTTTTTTGGCATCGACTATCATTCGCATTTAGGAACGCGCCGCGCCGGCATGGCGGTATGGGGGGCAAACGGCTTTTCCCGCGCGATCCACAATATCGAGAACACGCCGTTTCGGACGAAATTCGACAAGGATCTCGACAGCTTTGAAGGAAAGATCGGGATCGGCTGCATTTCCGACTACGAATCCCAGCCCTTGCTGCTGCATTCCCATCTGGGCAGCTTCGCGATCACGACGGTTGGCCGAATCAACAATCTGGAAGGCTTGAAAGCGCATTGCTTTGAAAAAGGAATGACGCATTTTCAGGAAATGAGCGTGGGCGGCGTCAACCCGACCGAGCTGATCGGCGCGTTGATCAACCAGAAAAACTCGATTGTGGAAGGCTTGAAATCGGTGCAGGATTTGGTGGACGGCAGTATGAGCGTTTTGCTGATGAACAAAGACGGCATTTACGCGATGCGCGACAAAGCGGGAAGAACGCCGGTGATTGTCGGTCAAAAGGACAACGGATATTGCGTGACATTTGAGAGCAGCGCGTTTTTGAATTTGGGCTACACCCATATGAAAGACCTTGGACCGGGGGAAATCGACTTGATCACGCCAAAGGAAGTGCAAGTGCTGCAAAAGCCGTATACGCAAAAAAAAGTGTGTTCCTTCCTGTGGGTGTATTACGGGTATCCGACTTCGACCTATGAAGGGGTCAACGTGGAAACGATGCGCAACCGCTGCGGAAAAATTTTGGCCGCCCGCGACGATGTGGAGGTCGACAGCGTGGCCGGCGTTCCCGACTCGGGAATCGCGCACGCGATTGGCTACTCGAATGTGACCGGCATCCCGTTTTCAAGACCGTTTATTAAATACACGCCGACGTGGCCGCGTTCGTTTATGCCGACCAGCCAGGCGCAGCGCAACATGATCGCGAAGATGAAGCTCATTCCCGTGGCGGATTTAATCAAGGATAAAAAACTGCTGCTTATCGACGATTCCATCGTCCGGGGAACGCAGCTGGGCGAAACGACCGAGTTTCTTTATGAAAGCGGCGCGAAAGAGGTGCACGTCCGGCCGGCGTGCCCGCCGATTATGTTTGGCTGCAAGTATTTGAATTTTTCCCGTTCCAATTCGGAGCGCGAGCTCATTACCCGCCGGGTGATCGAAGAGATGGAAGGGGAGGACGTTTCGGTGGAAACGTTGCGGACGTACGCGGATCCCGACAGTCCGGAATACGCGACGATGTGCGAGAAAATCCGCGAGAAGCTCAATTTCACTTCCTTGCGCTATCATCGTCTGGACGATATGATCGAGTCGATCGGAATCGACGAGTGCGAGTTGTGCACGTATTGCTGGAACGGCAAGGAATAAATTAATAAAAAAGCTTTCCATGGACAGGGATTGTCGTGGAAAGCTTTTTTTCAGGAATGACGAAGAGCAAAAAACGCTTTGGCCGGCAGCGCGGCTTTCAGGTCCTCAAGCGTTGGCAGGGAAGGCTCCTTCTCGCCTTTTTGAACGAGTGGAACGCCTTCGTTGTATAAATACTGAATGTATTCGATTGCCTGGTATGGATCGGGAAGCAAGAGGAGAAACCGTCCCATTCGGATGCGGGAAGGTTCCCAGACGTATTGGTCGTTTTCCTTTTTGTACTTCAGGCTAAGCTGATAATAGGAAGGAAACACTTTTTGATCTTCCAGCGTGAGCTGACCGGATCTAGGCGGTTCGACGCCGAATTTTTCCTTGAACATTTTTTCTTTTTGCTGCTGTCGGGAATTCTTTTGATGCTTTTTCCAAAACACGAATCCGATCGCGGCCACGCAGACGACGATCAAAACCTCTAAAACAATAACAATGGTGTTTTTCATGGAATACCTCCTTTTTTAGGATGAGAAAATTATAAGACTATTTTCTGAAAAAATCATCCCTAATTTTGAAAGAGTAAGATAAAATTTTCTATTTACTTGAGTAAAGTAAATTGCCGACAGCCTCAACGAAATAGGACTTTCCTATAAGTATAATTGATTTTTTGGGTTGCGTGCCTGGTTTTACATCTTGAAATCTTTGATCCATGAACCAAAGGAAACAATGTTGTAGCCTTGATACACGAGAAGTCCCTGCATGCCGATTTCCACGGCCTGGAATTCGAAGACGCTGACTTCGAAAGAAAGGGGCTTGCCGTCCGCCATAAAATCAAGTTCATACATATCCATTGGATTTTCGAGTCCCTCGACCGCGTTGTAGGAGGAAACTCTTTTGTTGACGAGTGTCGCTTCGACACGAATGGTTTCTGCTTTTTTCATGGGATCATTATACGGCAGGAGAAAAGAATTTAAAAATATGGTGCTTTCGGGATTGACTTCGGCCGCGGGGTTTGATATTATAGTCCTGCACTTGCGGAGATGGCGAAATTGGTAGACGCGCTAGCTTCAGGCGCTAGTGAGGCAACTCATGTGGGTTCGAGTCCCGTTCTCCGCACCATGTGTAAATTCAGCCCTTGAATAAAGGGCTTTTTTTTATGCGTCTGACAAAAAAAGATGCCGGCCGACATCTTTTTTTTATTTTTTTCTTTGACCGTCATCGTCCAGCTTTCGAAGCACGGTGTTGAGCTTGCCTTCCAGCGAGGCGATGTTGGGCACGTCGATCCGGCCGTACTGGTTGCGAATAGCGTATGCCGGCGCGGGAATCATCGTCGTGTCGGCCGGAACGTCCTTGATGATGATGGAGCCCGCGCCAATCCGGCAGCCGTGGTGAAGCACGATATTGCCAATGATTTTCGACCCGGCGCCGATGACGACATCGCTTTCGATGGTCGGATGACGTTTTCCGGTGACTTTGCCTGTGGCGCCAAGCGTCACGCCTTGATAAATCATGACCCGGTCGTGAATGACGCACGTTTCGCCAATGACGACTCCGCTGCCGTGGTCGATAAACACTTTTTCGCCAATCGTGGCGCCGGGATGGATGTCGATTCCGGTTTTTTGCTGGGCGCGCAGCGAGAGGATCCGGGCAAGCGCCGGATGCCTGGGATAAAGCTTATGGGTGAAATACCAGGTCTTTAACGCCCGGAATCCTGGCATGAACCAAATTTCAAGGGTGGAAGAAAGCGAGGGATCGTTGTGTTTGATCCATTCGATTTCCTGTTTAATAAACTGAATAAATTGCATAGCGTCACCTTCTCGGGTTTATTGTTCCTTATTTTGGACGCGACCACAAATGAAAAGCATTTTCGGCACAAAAAAAGAGATCTCGCGATCTCTTCGGGCTTACATTGTCAGTTTGAGCGCGTCCTTCAATCCCGGCGTGCAGTAAATATTGTACTGCGGGGTCTTGAAATCCGGCTCCAAACCGGGAACGGACTGCTCCTTGTCGGTAATCCATACCGCTTGCAACGCGTTGTCTTCGCAAAATTTCATGCCGTCTTCCACACGCATGCAAAACAGGGTCGTGCTCATGGCGTCCGCCCATGCCGACTGGTCGGCGTCGGCAATGACCGTCACGCTGCGCATGAACGCCGCCGGATAGCCGGTCGTCGGGTCGATAATGTGGGAATAGCGTTTGCCATCCACTTCCATATAACGCTGATAGTCGCCGCTTGTCACCATCACGACCGGGCGCCGGGTGACAAACTGGACGACGCTTGGCGACTGGTCGGGCGACTGGATGCCAATAACCCAGTCTTTGCCGTCGGGCTTCTCACCCAGCAGCACAACGTTTCCGCCAGCGTTGATGTAGCCGTTGTCCAGACCCGCCTCGTGCAGGCGCTTGGCGCACACACCCGCCGTATATCCTTTCGCGATCGCGCCTAGATCCAGTTTCAAGTTCGGATCGGTGAAGGCGACGGTGTTTTTGTCGTGGTCGATTGCCAGCGCGGCGATGCCTTCGTGCTGGCGGGCGGCCTGGATGTCGGCGTCCTTTGGCACATAGGGGGTGTCGGCTTCTCTGGCGTCATGCCAAAGCGTGAGCACTTTGCCTTCGCTGATATCGAATCGCTCGTCCATTTCGCCGGCCCGTATCGCCATGTCGAGACATTCGATCATCGCTTTGGGTACTTCGACGGGGTGGTCGTACGCTTCCTGATTCAAGGTGTAGACGTTGTTGACGCCCTCGTATTCATCATATTGGTCGAAAATCTTGTTGTAGTCGACAAATGTCGATTTCAGGATGGATTCGTATTTTTCAAATTCAGCCTCGGTGCACGTGGCTTGAAATGTGATTGGCGTGTCGAAACCTAAATCCGTATACGTTTCGTTGAACGTCTGGACGGCCGATTTAGGACGATAAGTGGTCGAGGCGACCAGCGCGATAACAAGCACCAGAAACGCGATCGAGCCAAAGATCCAGTATTTCGTATTTGTGTTCTTCTTTTCCATACATTCTATTATACCCGCAAACGCGGAATTCGACAGGGAAATCCATGGAGATTTTCCGGTTTTGTCCAAAGGGGGAACACGCGAGGGAAAGAGAGACAACGCGAGGGAATTTGTTCAGATAATTATTTGATGGAATTCTTTAGATAAAGTTAAAAAACTGTTTTTGTGAATAGTTTAGCATACGTCATTGAATCTTTCAAGAAAATAGAATAGAATTATCCATGTATAACAAATGGAGGTAAAGGGAAAAATATGTCACTTTTTCTAGGAAAAATGTGTCAACACATCCCTGGTCATAAGGCCGAGACCGAACATGAAAAAGTTCTGGAAATCATGCCCGCGAAGGAAGTCTACATTCCTTTAGTCGCAGGCAACAATACTGATTTTGAAGTCTTGGTTCACGAAGGTGACCAGGTATTTGTTGGTACAAAGCTGGCACAGACAAAATCCGGTTTTGTCGTTCCGATTTATTCAAGCGTTTCCGGCGTGTTTACCGGGATCGCCAAACGGATGCACTCGTCGCTGCGTCCGCAACCGCATATGGTCATTCAAGTGGATCATAAACAAACCGCAATCCAGGCGTTTGCGCCGATTCGATACGAAAACGCGTCCCGGGAGGAACTGGTGGAGTTTACGAAAAACGCCGGTTTGGTCGGCTTGGGCGGCGCTGGATTTCCCACGTATGTCAAATACTTGAAGCCAAACGGCATTGACACCGTGCTCATCAACGGCGTCGAATGCGAGCCGTACATCACGGCGGACTATAAAATGATGATGGACGATCCGAAGCATCTTGTGACCGGCGCGCTCATCATGAAGAAAATGGCGGAAGCGCAGCGTGTGATCATCTGTATTAAAAAGACGCACCCGGATTTGATTTCCGTGGTGAAACAGGCGGCTGAAAACACCGGCGTGGAAGTGCGCGAGGTGCCGGACGTTTATCCAATGGGATGGGAGCGCGTGCTTGTCCGCGAAGTGCTGCACAAAGAGTACGGCAACCTGCCAGCCGAGGCCGGATGCATCGTGAACAACGCCGGCACCGCGATCGAGCTGGCCCGCATGATGGAGCATGGCGAGGCGATCGCCAATAAAATCGTGACGGTTTCGGGCGCGGGTGTCAAAGATCCAATGAACGTCAGCGTGCCAGTCGGCATGCCGGTCAAGGAAATTTTCGAACATACAGGATTCAAGCTGGACTCCGTTCGATTGATCGCGGGCGGTCCGATGATGGGAAAAGCCATTCCAAACGACATGTTCGTCATCGACCGGGCGATGAACGCCTTGACGATTCTTGACAATCCGGCGGACAACGCCATCGCGTGTCTGCGATGCGGCAGCTGTTCCGACCACTGTCCGGCCGGACTCCAGCCGGTTCGAATCGCCATGGCGATGAAGGAAGGCAACATCGAGGAGATGGAGCGCCGGCAGGCGATGAGCTGCATCGAGTGCGGCTTGTGCACGTATGTGTGCCCGTCCAAAATCGACGTGACGGAAAATGTACGCAAAGCGAAACGGGCGTTGGCTTTGCAGAAAAAGAAATAGGGGGCCATGAAAACATATGAAGTTTAATTTTCACGTAAGCCCGAATATCAAAGGAAAACAATCGACACAACACATCATGCGCGATTTGACCATCGGACTGATGATCATTTTCGCCTGCGCTTGCGCGTATTACGCCACAGCGTACGGTATGGAGTATTTGCTGCAGGCGGTGCTTTTGCTTGTCTGCTCGCTCGTGACGACGCTGGTGTGCGAAGTGATTTTCGCCAAAGCGACCAAACAGCCAATCAAGCCGTTTCTGGCGCACTCGTTTGGATGGGTGACGGCGATCATTTTGACGCTGATGTGCCCAATCACGATCACGCCGTACGCGTTGATCATCGCGACGGTGTTCGCGATCGTTGTCGGCCGTCTTCTTTTTGGTGGATTCGGACAAAATATCTTTAATCCGGCCGGTGTTGGCCGGGCGGTGATTTTCGCCGCGTTCACAGGCGCGACGACCGATCTTGTGACTTCGGCGACGCCAACCGCGCTGATCGCGGGCGACTACCATTGGCTGCCGGCCACGCCGGAAGTGCTGGAAAGCTTTTTGGAGCAGTTTGGCGGCTTCGGGTCGGTGGCGATGGGAACCTACGCCGGCGCGATGGGAGAAACCTTCACGATCGCGATTTTGCTCGTTGGATTGGTGCTGGCGCTTCGCCACGTTATCGACTGGCGCGTGCCGGTCGTGTATTTGGGCGGCATCGCGGTGATGACCGCGGTGATCGCGCTCATGGCCGGACTGGAATCGTACAACGGCATTCCGGCGTTCCTGTGGTATCCGGCGCTTCATTTGGTGACGGGCGGCGTCGTGTTCGGGGCCGTGTTCATGCTGACGGATCCGGTAACGAATCCGACAAGCGCGGCGGGCCGTGTGCTCTTTGCGCTGGGCGCGGCGATCCTGACGGTGTTGTTCCGAATGAAGGCCAACTTGCCGGAAGGCTGCCTGTACTCGATTTTGCTGATGAACATGTTCACGCCGATGATCGAGTCGGCACTGGACGGCAACCAGCTCAAGATTCGCAAAAAAGTGTATATTTCGTTCGCCTGCTTCTGTTTATGCGCGTTGGGCGTTTCGTTCTTCGCGGCGCAGACGATCGAGCCAGTCACGACATTGAAAACCTCGTCCAGCGCGACGGCGTACGTCGTGCCTGAAACGACGGAAGGGGAGGCCGCGCTATGAAACAAATCCTGCATTTGACTTTGTTTTTGGCGATCGTATCCGCGCTGGCGGGCGGCGCTTTGGCGTTTGCGAACCAAATGACCGCGCCGGTCATCCAGGCCAACAACGAACGGGCCGAAAAACAAGTGCTGCTTGAAATGTATCCGGACGCCAACGTCGATGAATTCGAAATCATGGACGTGACGACGGACAATCCAAGCATCAATAAAATTTATTCGTTTGAAAACAACTATATTTTCAATATGAGCGTTTCCGGCTACAAAGACGGGACGACATTCCTTGTCGCGATCGACAAAAATGATTTGAAAGTGACGGCCTTCAAGGCGATTTCCAACGGCGACACGAAAGGCATTGGTTCCAAGATCATGGAATCGGCGTTCGCAGAAGGCGTTGTCGGCAAAGAGGCAGCTGGTCCGATCGACACGATTTCGGGCGCGACCGTGACTTCGACACCAGTCGTCGACGGCATTCATCAGGCAGCCGATATTGCGGCTGGATTAGAATAGGGGGACTATCATGAACCGATTTGAAAATTTTAAAGCCGGTTTGATCAAAGACAACCCTGTATTCTCCTTGTACCTTGGTATTTGTTCGACGCTGGCCATCACGACAACCGTCAACAACGCGATTGGTATGGGAGCGGCAGTCATTATGGTTTTGATCTTATCCAACGTGATTATTTCGGCGATTCGAAAAATCGTGCCGGATGAGATCCGCATTCCGGTGTATATCGTGATTATCGCGACGCTCGTTAAGATCATCCAAATGCTGATCGAGGCCTACGCGCCGGCGTTGAACACGAGTCTGGGCGTCTTCATTCCGCTCATTGTCGTAAACTGTATTATTCTCGGGCGGGCGGAAGCGTTCGCCAGCAAACATGGCATCGCGGATTCCGCGCTGGATGGATTGGGAATGGGACTTGGCTACACGCTGGCTGTCGTGGCCATGTCGTTCATTCGTGAAGTGCTCGCGACTGGCGTTCTCAATTTAGTCAATCCGTTCAACGAGGCGCAAGTCTGGCTCAACGTGCGGCTGATTCCGGAAGCGTATACGATTTCGCTGTTCAATTCGCCGGTAGGTGCGTTTATCACCTTCGCGATTTTGGCAGCGCTCGTTGGCGCGTACAAAAAACACGCTGATGAAAAAGCGGCACAGGCCGGGGAGGTAAAGTAGAACTATGGGTGAATTGGTTACTTTGTTGGTGACAAGCGTTTTGATCAACAACGTCGTGCTCAACCAGTTTCTTGGAATGTGCCCGTTCATGGGTGTTTCAAGAAAGAAGAGCTCGGCAATCGGCATGGGCGTGGCCGTTATGTTCGTTATCGTCGTGGCTGCGCTGGTCACATATGGCCTGTACTATTTGGTACTTGTTCCGCTCCAGCTGCAATTCATGGATTTGATCACGTTCATTCTCGTCATTGCATCACTTGTGCAGCTGACGGAAATGTTTATTAAAAAGACAAGTCCGGCGCTGTACAAATCGCTCGGTGTTTACTTGCCGCTGATCACAACCAACTGCGTCGTGCTCAACGTGTGCCTTGTGAACATTTCGAACAGCTACAACTTCGCGCAGATGCTCGTATACTCGATTGGAACGCCGCTTGGCTTCGCGATCGTGCTGTACATCTTCTCGACGATTCGCGAGCGTCTGGATATCGCCAACGTTCCGGCGCCATTGAAAGGAAATCCAATCGCGTTGATCGTGGCCGCGATCATGGCGATGGCGTTCAGCGGATTTGCCGGTATCGTTTAATGCCGATTCAAACGATTCTTGGCGCGATCATTTTATTCGGCGGACTCGTTGGCGTCTATATCGTCTTGTTTTTGATGAACAAGCGGACGCCCCTGCCGCCTGGATGTGAAAATTTAAAAGCGGATTGCGATGGATGCAAGGACTATTCCTGCATGAACAATCCCAATCATGATAAGACAAAAGGAGGATCCTGAGTATGGTCAGTGCGATTTTGATGATGCTTGTCCTTGGCGCTTTGCTTGGATGCGGTCTGGCTTTGGCGAGCAAGTTTCTGCATGTGGAAGCCGATCCGCGCGTAGACTGGGTGACGGCCGCCCTTCCAAATTACAACTGCGGCGGCTGCGGCTACGCGGGCTGCGGCGCGTTGGCGGAAGCGATGGTTGGCGGCGACGTGACCGACTTCAAATGCAAGCCGTGCAAAGCGGACAAAAAAGCGGAAATCATCGAATACTTGAAAAGCACGCCCGGACCGGATGGCAGCACCATTACGATCAAGGGATAAAAAAAAACGGGGAAACCCGCAATGTCATTTAGTTAAGAAATGGCTTAACCATCTGGAGATTAATTTCCAGATGGTTTTTTTTGAAATGTGCACGA